>JADJYJ010000003.1:369175-738351 GCA_016719785.1 Candidatus Amarolinea dominans | reverse complement strand
CTTCGAGATCATCCCGGGGTATGCGAAGAGGGCAAGCGGCAGCAAAACGTCTTTCAGCGCCGGCAGCATCTACCAGGTCAACCGGCGTTGATCCTCCTCGAATTCGGGCCGCCTTGTCTGTTTCGACAAGCTCATCAGTACCGCTCGATCTCCGGCCCGTAAATCCCTTGGATATTGGCGGCTTCCAGGGACAGTCGTCATGCGCCAGATCCACTGGGGCAAGCGCTCCATCGGTCTGGCCTGTGATTTGTGGCGTTCGATTTCCGCCAACAACTCAACAACTTTCTTTTTCTCAAACCATTGATGTACAGTGGTCGGGGCCAGTCCCGGTGAATCAGTCTCTTTTGCCAGCGGCAGCTGGCAAGTGGATCGGGAGACGGCGCGCTGAAAACGACGCGGGATCGATCAGGGTCAAGCGCACGTTCCAGCACCAGGCGTAACGCCAGGGAGGTGTTTTCCGCTCAGGCATGCCCGCTTAATAGCCGGCTGCATACAGGCGTCAGGCGCGACGGCATCACCAGCGTGCGCAAGCCGGAACAGATACTGAGCCAGCTTGAACAGATCCTGCTGGACATGCTCCAAACCCTGTTGGTTTTCTAGGTTCACCCGGTCTTTGGGCGTGACAACGTTCCAGTCAATGATCTTGATGCGGCGATTCGCCCTGTCATAGCGTACATTGAGCAACTGAAAATCCTGGTAGCCGCGCCCTCTTTCATCCAGAAGTTGCAACACCCGGCAGACCTGTCGACCCACCAGGATGACTTCTTCTTCGCTCAGCCCCTGGTTGGCAGCTAACTGATTGATCAGATGTCCCTGCAGACCGTCAACGCCACGCCTGATTTCTTCATCCCGCTTCTGCAGATTGCTTACCAATTGCACCGAGGCCTGATCTTTCTCCCACATCACCCTCGCATCATCAAAACGTACTCTAGTTTCGACCGAAATGCCTCGTACAACTCATTCACCTGCGTCAATCGGTTTGGCGATCGTGCGGCGGCAGCGCCAGGGTATCCACCGATGAAACGGCCAAACTCCATGGCCCAGGAATGCTGGCGACATCTCTCGTTGGCTGACATCGTACACCTGTGGAATAGCATCCACTCCGTCACGTAGGTCCTCTTCTGCCTGGTAAAGCTGACGCAACACGCTGATCTCATCTTCGAAGGCGTCGCGCCAGAGATGCTCGCTTTCTGGTTTCAGAACTTTGAGCGCGACACGGTCGCGTTTGGTGCTGATCATCAAGGTCAAGCTCGCTCGCCAGCCAGACGGTGCTGGTTGCCCCCCGCCGAGGTACTTGCGAAGTTTGGCGTGGCGAGTAACGCCCAGAGAGCGGTGAGTCTTATCGGCGTCGTTCTGCCAGTCGTTCAGTGCTGGATTAGGTTCCGCCATAGTGCCATCCTTTTCCACGCTCAAACCAGCCAATCGGGGTCAAGAACCAGGCGTTTGCTTCGAATAGCGAACGAGTAATAACCACTCCGCATTAAGCGCATCGGTCGCGTCCGCGATCCATTCGGCCAAGCGCTCATCGCTCAGGTCATTCTGCGCCTGCAAGATTTCGAATGACCGCTTTCAGTTTCTGCCGGTTTCCTCGGTCCTGTCCCCACTGCTGGAGCGCATCCAGGGGTGATCGGCAGTGAGCCGACCAGATCTCGCGGTTCTGTATCCAGATGGATCATCAAACACCCGATAAGGGCCGTTACCCGTCGCAGGATCAACCAGCCCGATGAGCCAGGCGCACGAAATCCCTGACATCGTTAGGCTTTTGCTGCAAGATCAACATGGTGTTGGGGCTGAGCCAGGTTGTCTCCAAATCGGACGCTGCAGGCGGGGCAAGCTTCGCAGAGCCATTTCTTCGATCTGGGCAGCCTGCTGTTCGAGATCGAACAGATGCAGGGTAAGCGCCTGGCTCCGCGCCGCAACGTAACGTCGGCGCAGGCCTGGCAGGCATGTGATGCTGCGTAGAGGAATCCGGTGATGAAGCTCAAGTAAAAAACCCCAATTGGGTAACTGGATCGTCAGCCGCGCCGGTTCTGTACCTGTAGGAAAATGCTGTTGATTCACCCAGTTGGCGTCATAGCCGGCTTGATAGGTAAATTTGTGCAGCGGCAATGCCGCTTCGCCGACCTGATAGCCCAACATCAAAGGCGGCCCTTGCACCCGTGAAACGCGGGCATCAGAAGAGGTTTTGGCCGTATTCATCCCAGGCTGCCAATCTTGCGCCTCTTGCGTCAAGGCAGTGACTACTTGAAGCGTGTGTTGCCAGAGAACAGGAAAACGCTGCTTGTCGGGTGGAAAACGCCAATCTGACGGCAACGTTTCCTGGAACCCTGGGTACAGGACATCCAATCGCAAGGTCAGGGTAGCGTCCTGTCGGATCCAGGCCCAACGCACATAGTCCGGCAGCCTGGTCCGACAGGTGGATTTCGCAGACGACAACTGCCCATAAGCCGATTCGGGCACATCCTCAGCCAGCGACCCTGTGTAACCAGGTTTCATCTGCGCAGCTTGCCATTGCTCTGAAGCCTGATAGACCGAGTTCTCTGTGGCTTCCAGTGTGCTGCGCAGCCATTTCTGCCAGTCATCCAGTTCCTTCTGAGCCTGCGCAACGATCGCCTGCAAAGGCGCCAGCCGCTCTTCCGGCAGGCCCGCACGTGACAAGATTTCGTCCAGGCCAGCCAGCAAGGCGTAGCACGCCAGGAGATGGCCGCCTCTCGCGCCGGGATCGAGCAAACTCTGCAATTGCACCCGTAAGGCGCTGGCCAGCGCCAGTTCGGCGTTGATCGTTCCCGGCCACTGCCGCGGACGCTGTCCTTGAAAAACCGCCTTCTCGATGGCATTGAGCAGGTCATGCCCGGCGTTCTTGAGCAGTTCTCTGGCGCTGGTCTCGTCGGCTTCGATTTGCGCTCGACGCACGCTGCGAACGACGCCCCACTCTCGATTCACCAGGATGTCACGCGTCAGCCTGCTGCGCACCAGGCGCTGCATCTCAGGCATGGCAGCATAGTAGGCATGAACACCAAGTGCGTCAATAGCGGCGGCGTCAGCGGCTGCTGTTGGCATTCGGTTGCCGCAGTATTGAGTCCAGACTGGTGCTTGCGTCAGCGCCAACAACGCCAGGGCCATGCGATGAATGACATGATCGGCGGCCATCTGAGGGTTCACGTCTGAAGGCGCCTCACACAGAAACACCGCTTTGGCATCCTCTTGTCCCCTGGCCTCATGTGAGTGGAGGGCGCGGTTCTGTGAAGCCGGGCTGTACTCAACCGTGCGCGTGGCGTTCGGCTGCAGCAGACGCGTCAGATCGCGCAGCACGGCGGCTGCCAGTGGCTGTTCGTCATATCCCCAGTCCGTTCCAGGCAGGGCCAACATCCAACCGATGAAGGGGGATTTATTCTGCGCCTTGGCCACCAGGTGAATCAAATGAGCAACATCGAAGATCATACCGCTGCCAACCGGATCGAAGGCGCTGGCGACGACCCAGAAGTCGGTTTTCGGTTGGCGGCTCAGAATAGCCTGGAGCATGTTCCACAACTGCGATGGTTCGGACGTGATATCTTGCATGAAAACATCAAGCCCTGCGCGTCGCGACCACTCGCGCTCGTCCTGTCGCCGATAGGGCAGTTCCAGATATTCTCCGCGCGTCAGGTTGCTCTGCGTTTCTGACAACCCCCAGCCCAACGCCAGCGCTTCGCCAGCCGCGCGGATGACACGCAATGTCACCGCGCGCGGCTGGCCAGGCGCTGGCGGGGGCAGCCAGGCTGCCAGTGTTTCCACGACAGCCTGGCCGAAAGCGCCGATACCAACGATGGCCAGCGGAGCAAACGCGCCATCAAAACTAGGCGGCTTCACGCTCAGCCGCGTTGGCGCCTGGTGTAATCGGGATACTGAGGCAGCACCGGTAAAGCTGGGGCGGGCGCCGCCCGCGCTCCTGCTTCTGGGGCAGGCACGCGGGGTTCCTGCGCCGGGGCGGGCGCGGGCGCGGGCGGTTTCTTGTCCTTACCGGATCGAAACCAATTTACCATGCTGCGCCCTTGAAGTAGTAGGCGGCATAGTCGGCCAAATCGCGATAGACAGGATTCCGGAACGTTTCCTTGTCCGTGTCGGGGTCAATCATCCGTTCTGCGCGCTCCATCCATTGATTCGTGATACCGTCATCGCTGATGGCTGCCTGCACAGCTTGCTTGAGCGGGCTTGATTCTCCATCCTTCGCTTCGCGCTGCTTCAGGAGCGCAGTATTCAGGTCTTTCCAACGCAATTCTGCACCTTCACGCCCGCGCGCGTGATTGCGGTTGACGAGCACGAAGGCTTCTAAGGCCTCGAACGTACCCAAAGCGCCGCTTTGTTTGTTTGGTGTCAACCAGAACTCATACTCCCAGCCAGGCACCTGTAGTTCCCAATGACAGCGGTCAGGAAATTGCTTATCAGGAACTTCGCGTACCCAACCCAGGGCAAAACACTGCAACGCAAGCTGTAGCTCGCGCTGCTTACCCACCAGCGATACCATGCGCGCATTCAGGACGCGGTGCGCCTGACCTTCTGAACGCCACTTGGCCTCCAACTCGATGGCGGCCTTTTCTTCTCGCTGCGTGTATTGGCTCTGCAGCACACGTATCAGCTCCTTAAGACGATCAGGTGTGGCATCGTCAGCCTTCTTCAGGTTCTGATTCGTAAGCAGTCCTGCAGGTTTGCCATGTCTGGAACTCATCCAGCTTCAGACCCACCTGGGTACGGATCGCTGTCAGGCGATACGGATCTTCACAACCAATCACCTGCACGGGGTAGTTGTTATCCGGATTCTCACCGCCAGTTAGCTTCTTACGCACCTCTTTTTCCAGTCGGCCGGCATAGTCACGCGGATCCACTTCTCGATTAACGCTAATGCTGAAAGCCTCCATGCCGGGCTGCGCACTGGACACAAGGGAAGTCAACGGCTGCGTGAGATCGGTCAGGTCAGTAGCCAGCGTGTTGGCATTCTGATACGATTCGTGATTCTCGCACCACTCTAGAACGGGAGTCACCTTGTCCACCTGGCCAAATCGCTGTTCGCAGACGCGTTCAAGCGTCGCCACGTTCTGGTACTCGATCTGGCGCCTGGCTGCCGGCGTCAGTCCATCGCGCACTGCGGACAAGGCGCCGCTCGCCACGCCTTGAGGGCTGAGGTTGAGCGTCAGCGCCAGGCCGTTTCCCTGATCAACTGCATCCCACTGGACGCCCTCCAATGCCCACTCCATGTCACTGTCCGATACCTGGCTCTCACGGCTGGCGACCTGCACCGGGCGCTCGACCTGCTCGCTGCGTTGATCCTCCCGGATATTGGTGACAATGCGGTCGAGGTCGCCCTGAATCGAGGACAAGAGTCCGTTCATATCGAGCGCCTTGTCCCCTTCGAGTAAAGTCGTGGTCCATCGCTCCAGCTCGCGCCGTGTTTCAGTGCTGCGCATAGACGTGACCGCCTTGACGGCGTTATGGAGACATTCTTCACGTACATAGTTGAACAGGTTCACCTGTGCATGGAGGAGCCCTCTCTCGGCCTTATACCGCTTCAGGATGAGGTCCAGGCCTGATGAATCCCCCTCAGACCACCAAGCTTTTTCGTTGCATCGCGCGCCAGGCGCTCTCTTTGCCTGGGCTTCCCTGTTCAGGTTGGCAAGCGGTGCGCTGTGCCGCGCTTTTCGACGGCTTTCATGAATTCCTGGAAATCCTCGAAGTGCTTATCCAGGGCTGCCAACACGCGAATGGCGTACCCAATGCGCCACGTCGCTGATTCTCGGAAGGAGGTTGAGAACCTGCAAGCGCAGAATACCACGGAAGATGCCCACCTGTTCGACCGCACAGCGGCGGCGATGACGCCGAAGCTGCCGTAATCATCCGGTCCATCGGCCCCCATGCCGCCGAGATGATCGTGCAAGAACGTATTGATGTTCGTTGCAAACTCAATGAGAGCCGCATTGCTGGTGGGATCGCGCGGCGGCGAACTTGCATCGCTTGGCTTGAAACGCATCTCGAACGCGGCGCTCAACTCACGTGCGACATCCTGTCGCAGTTCATCATACTTCCCGGCCGCTGGAAAGACAATGACAGGAGCCAACCAGCTATCTGCCTCGCGTTCTTCCTTGCGCCGTGCGCCATAGCCAGCTCCAGCCGTTTTTTGCACTTGTTGTGGATTGTTGGCTCCCCCGACCAACACAATGCGTCCGATTTCGTTGAGGAGCTGTGTGACAGGCTGCTGGTCGCCGCCAAAGATGGCGGTTTGCGACAGGAAACTCAACGCCAAAGCAGGGGATTCCGGCGCTCCGCGTGGTTGCGCGTTCGCCACCAGGCGCCCACCGGACTTTCAGGGCGGGCATCGGTCAGTTCGCGCAGCATGCGATCGGCCAGTTTGAGCCGGTAGGTTTGGCGCAGGGGTGCGCTCAGGGGTATAGAACGAGTGGACGCCGAAAACTCCAAACCCCCTCAGCCAGGCGCCTGGGGTCGTTGGCTAGCGCCTGCGCGGTTCGTCGCTCGAAATTGGTAAACCAGGCGCCGGACTGATCGTCGAGAATCTGTCGAACCCAGGCCGATGCAGCCGGAAAGACGCCATACTTGGGATCGGTGTTGATTGGTTGCCCGCCGCGTTCGCCGTCAATAAAATAGATCCCGTCGAAGAGCCGGGAGTAGGCCACACTCTCATACTCACGATGACCAGGCAGAAAAGTCATGTTCGAGGCATAGCCTTCTGGTGGCATCATGGCGCGCGCCAGTTCACGCAAGGCCGCCCCCGCGCAGTTCCAGCTCGGCGCTGGGGCGCCCTGGGCTAAACGCCGTGGGCAAAACCACGATCGCGCGCGTGCGCACCGGGATGTCGCCGCACATCTTGCGAGCCAGGACACCAAACGGGATCATCATCGCAGAACCGGTTCCGCCGGCCACCGAGCCGACAACAATGATCTCGGAAACTGGCGCCGCGACGCTCTTTGCGAGCACTTCATTGATCACTGTGGGCAGTTTCTTCAGGATCTGTGAACGCACTTGCCCACCGAGGATATCTTTATAGACCGCCAGCAAACCAAACTGGCGGAACCGGCCAGCTCCACGATCCAAAATCCAATTATCGCGTCCCAAACCCGCCTTGTTCATCCAATAGTCCACATCGAACCAGTTCAGGTGGGGATGTTCTCCACGGGCGATTTCCTGCCCCAGCGGAAAACAATCACCGCCGATGTGGATCAGCTCGACATCACGCTCAAGCTCCACGGTGCCAATACGCTTGGCAGCCTTCTCATACATGGCCTGCTCGCCGCTGTAGATGCCGCCGGTAACTTGTTTCTGCGCCTCGGCCTGACTGACGGTATCGAAAGCGATCAGGCGTACGTTGGGAGGCATGACGCCTCCGTTCAGTTCGAGCAGGGCTTTCTTGAGATAGGTCAAGATCCACTGGCCGGTACCACCAACGCCGATAACTACGGCTGGTCTCGTCATTTTGTAGTTTCCCCTTTCGTGCAGATTCTGAGAACTGACAGCACATTATGCTGTGCGATAGAGATAGGCAACGACGCCAGCCCAGGCGGCGAACGCTGCCACAATCAGGATTACGAGCCAAAGCGTCTCGCGAATCCACCCGCTCGATGTCTTATCGAGCCGCATGGCGATTTTCTTTGTATAGTCAATCGTGACCGGCTCTCCCTCATTGACATCGTTGATTTCGAACGGCTCTTCACTGCCAGAATCGGAGGATGGCCAGACCAACGACGTATTGACTGCGACACGCGCCTCCGTCACCGTCGGAGGAACGCTCTTGACCTGGATATGGTCCAGATTGAGGAGCGGTATTGCGGCGCTCAGCACCTTCTGCTTGATGATTTGTTGTCGCCGGTTCAGGAGGCCAGAGATCTTGACGTCGCCCAAAGAGCCTGTTGAATCGAAGAAGCTGAGCGACGCGCCGACCAACGGGCCGCTGGCCAAATAAATGAGTCCTGCGCTTGCTGCAAGCAGCAGCACCAGGGCCAACAGGGCCAGCAGTGACCAGGGCTTGGTAAACAACGAGTCTCGACGCTCAAACGTGCGCGTGACAAGCGCGGTGCTGGTCGGGTACCACCCTGCGGCGGCGGCCTCAGCATTTGGCGTCACTTCCAACGCATAGGATCCGGGTTGATCTGCCTCCTTTGGCCAGTCGGCCACGAATCTTCCAAGTTCTTTGTCGGGACGGAAAGTCACATCGAATGCGCGGGTCTGAGTTGGTGAACGCAAACGCCCCGTAAAGAGGGCTTCATCCGTTGCCTTCTGGATATCTACTGCTGGTTGTAACTGCCCATCCTCAGATCGAACCTCCACGACAAGCGGAAGCGGTTTGACAGAGGAAACCACCCAAACGTCGGATGCAGTGCATAGGTTTCCGTAACCGGATGTGAGATCTGCCATACGAATTCTTGCGTTTCCACCAGACAGATCACGCGCACCGGACACCTGTTGCTTCGGTCGGAACACCCGTGTGCGGTAGTCATTCGTCAACTCTGTCACAATTTTGTAACAGCCGGGAGCATAGGCGGAGGCCGCCGCGCTGTTACTCCCCACTGCGGCGACATAGAGATTGTTGCCGGCCGTGCTCATGGGCTGGGTGTCAAGGAGTTGATCTTTGTCCGTGAATAGCTTGACTGTGAAGGGGCTGGCCTCTGGCGAGGCAATAGAAACCTGCGACAGGGGCTTGCCATCGGCGTCTGTCACCTGCGTCTCGACCTGAATCGGGTTGTGCAATCCGTCATCGAAGAACGAAAACCGCTCTCCTTCCGCAGGCCGTTGGATTTCGAAACTAAATTCCTGCAGGCGCTCCCGGTAGAATCGAACACTCGCCGACTGCATGATAGGGCGATAGCGGTTTCTAACATAGTTGGGCTTGAGATTTACCTCAAGGCGATACAGCCCGGCAGGGTCCGGGCTTTCCTCGGCTCCCAGAGACCGTAGTACTGCCGTGAAGGTGGGCCGGGCAGCACCTGCGTCGTAGTGTAAGTTCGCAGTCTCAATGAGCGTATTTGCGCTGTCGTACAGTTTTAGCTCAAAGGTGTCTGCGTTTGAATCAGCAATCACATCTGCCGGGCTAAAGGGCGCCGCCGCGGGTATTGGTGAACTGAATCCCCACTTGAATAGGAACCGCAATTGGTTTGCCATCCCTGACGTCGCTCGCCAACACAACATCATCCTGCTGCGGGGACAGTACCTGAAAGCCGAATTCCTCGACTGGTACCACCTTGAAACTGCCCTGCGCCTGGATCACTGTGATCGGCGTAGTGATCGGCTTAGACGAATCGAACGCGCGCGGGTTGTTCGTGGTTCCAATCAAGTCCCAGGTGTATGTTCCCTCGTAGGGAGTACGAATGTATACCGGCTCGCGCGTCTGACGATCACGCGCCTCATAAATACCGGCGAGGGCAGTCGTAATTGGTTTTATCAGACTATATTCATCAATAACATCTTTGCCTGAGGCGTCTTTGGAGCGCACGATCACCTTCAGGTCCAATGGGTAATT
The DNA here is from genome assembly GCA_016719785.1 of Candidatus Amarolinea dominans. NCBI lineage: Bacteria > Bacillati > Chloroflexota > Caldilineae > Caldilineales > Candidatus Amarolineaceae > Candidatus Amarolinea > Candidatus Amarolinea dominans. Next base: position 728,852 of record JADJYJ010000003.1, on the reverse strand, counting down.
CTCTAACTCCTGAAGTGGAACTACGGTGCCATCTTTCTGTTGCTGCGAGAAACGGAAACTGAAGAAACTCGGCGCTATTTCATCATAATAAGGAGGAACGCTGATTGCTGGAAAGATCGTGGATGTAACGGGAGCGAGCAGCTCGCTGCGAGCGCCGTTCTCACCAATCCGAACATCCAAGTCGCGGCAGGCTTCGGCTCCTTCCACTTCAACGACGTATTTGCCAGGTGGCGGAAAATAAAAAACATATCGCTCATTCGGCCCGTCCTTGGTGTAGTCATCCACTTTCTTGCTTCCAGGTGTCGAAGTGCCGTTTTCGTATGTATCAGACTGCTTGTCATTCAGGATCGCCCTAATCCTGATTTTGACTTGATCGAGCGGGACCCCTGGGTTAGAGCCACGTCGGAAGATGTGGATAATCGCCACATCGCTCACATAGGGATTGATCCAGATCGGCTGCGTACAATCCCATGGATTGAGTTTTGAACCAAGAACCGGATCCAAAACATTGGCAACCAGGCTAGTTAGATCAGTATTCGCCAGCTTAGAATCAAGCGACGCGGCAGAATAAGCAGTTGACTGCCGTGTTCGTCGGCGATAGTTTCCCAGGTTTCCAACAGTGTTCTGTCTGCCAGATAGTCATAGCCGGCAATGCTGTTCGCATCACGAAAGGCGATAATCCACAGATAGGTGCTGGCTGCATTACCATCGCCTTTCCAGGGATACTCGGAACCGTTCTGATCGGTCACCGCCTTGAGTTGTTCCAAATAACCGTTGCGGACCCGTACTCTGTGGTATCCCAAACACACTTGTTGGTTTCGTCTACCTTGATGCATGGCCCGCCATCGGTTACCAACACAACCATACGGATCCGCATCTTCTCACCCAGGGGCTCCTGGCTCCACTGTTGGAGGACAGCAGCGCCAGCTCTGAGAGCGGCAATGTGGTCGGTAGCGCCGAGATCGTCGGTAACCGGGATGCTGGCTTTCAACGTGGTTCGCTCCTGCTTCCAGGCCGATAAAGCATCGAGTGCGGGAGAGATCGTCGTCGAGGGGAGGTAGATTCTGGTGGCCGATGTACCGGCACTGCCGCCCCCAAAACCGATGACAGAGATGCGATGCTTGACGCCGCTTCGGGAAATAGATGGCGTTGTCTCCCAGGATAATCAATGGCGGTCTTGACGGCGCGCTGCGCAGTTGATTCTGATCATTGTAGCCCATAGATTTGGACTGATCAATCAAGAACGCAACGTCGACTCCATTGCACTCTGATGAAATCGCCTGTGCAGTACTCTGAGATGGGTTTGCAAGAGCAAAACAGAACATGACGCCGAGGGTAAAACTAATCGCAAGCGCCTGCAGAAATCTGTTCGAAGCCATATAGTTCTCCTGCTGAATTCAGCTCGGCAAATGAATTTTGCAACAACAAAGGCCGCCACGCGCCCTACTTCCAGGCAAACGTAACGGCCTTCGGGAATCTTTCACCTCTAACAAGGCCACGAGAAGTTGCTATTTGGTTGAGCGGCCTGGGACGGGGGGCGGCCAGGGCCGGTGATCCGTCAGGTCGGTACGTCCAGGCTCTGCAGTTTCTCGATGTAACGCACCCGATTCTTCTGCAGAATGATCCTGACCTGGCCGTATTCACCCACTTCGGTTAGGAAAAGATCAACCATGCTGATCTGCCGCGGGGTCAGGACACGCAAAGGACGCTCCAGGATGACCTGGTGCGGATTACTTGGATTGTTCATACCTGCTTCGAGTTCATGCTGCTCTTTCCTGTGACGCTTGGTTGCCATTCGGCGAGGGCAAGCGCGGCGATGATATGCCGACGAGATGCTCAGGAACCGGTTGCGGTGCAGCTGCGCGTCTGTGCGCGCTGGTGAAATTTGCTGGCTGGACATTCACCACGAACGATGTGTCAATGTCTTACCACAATGATAATAGCAATTACAGACTAATGCAAATTCACAAGCACCGTCTTTGTTCTCTTGCGAACCTCAGTGGCCTTCATCTCCGTCGTGACGGGTTTGTACCCAATTTTGACCAGGCTGATCCCATCAGCCATCAGGCTCCTCTGCAGGCTCCTCCCCTCCTCCGCCTTGTCCACCAGCGTCTCTCCGCTCAGGCGCTCCCAGTCCTCGATGTTGACCATCACGGCCATGGGGCGACCGTGGGTGGCGATGACAAAGCGCCGGTGGAGAAATTTCACCCCTCGAGGATGTCCCTGGTGTTGAGTCGCAACTCGCTGACGCTCAGGCGCCGTATGTCCATTGATGATCCTCCTCATGCAGGCACTGCGATCATGCACGCGGCCGGTTGTTGCGCTTACTATAGCATAAAGACTCTTTCAGTGGTCTTCCATCTTTCTGTCAAAGTCTGTCAACTTTACAACTCGTGCGATTTGTACAACTCTTATGATTCGTGCAAACACGCGCCAGGCAAAACAGCCGGCCAGGTGGTGAACACCTGGCCGGCCAGATCGGGTCACTACAGCGGCGTCTGCTGGCTGAGGTAGTAGAGCACCCCACCCAGGATGAGGATCAAGATCAGGGTCGTGATGTCGTAGTTCCGGGACGTCTCGGGGCGTCGGCGGTTGTGCGGTTGCGACCAGCGCCTACGGCCGAATTCACCAGGACCACGAATCCTAACACGGCTGCGAATATCAAAAAGGTTTCCATCATACGCCTCCCGTTCATACGCCTCCCGTTACGATTTCATGCCCATCTTCGACAATCAGCTCAGGAACGGCCGGATCAGGCCAAACAGCGTGAGTAACAGGATGACCAGCAAGATCAGGGCGGCCAGGGTTGCCCCTGGATCGCGTTGGGTCGGGAGCGCCACAAGCGGCGAAATGAAAACGACTGGGGGCGAGTCTGGCGGCGGAGGGGCCAGGACAAAGATCACCACAACAACCAACAGTGCCAGTGCAATAACAACAGCCATCGTTACGCCTCCTTCTGTCAATCAGAACAAGAACCTGCGCTGTGCGATGCTGCGGGGAATCTACGTGGTCGTACGTGGAGATTGTAGAGATTTGGCTCCCGCCAAACCTGTCATCAATCCTACAGGTGCATGACAGGCAGCGTTCCAATGGGCTGAGGATGTTCTTGAAGGCGGCCATCATAGCATCAGTTGTCCTTTATGGCAACCGCGCCTGCCACGGCTCTCCCTACCCACCCTCATGATTGAACGGCTGGCCGCTCGGCGCCAGGCGGTAACCGAAGCCGCGCACGGTCTGGAGGTAGCGCGGGGACTTGGGATCCGGCTCGATTTTGGTCCTGAGCCGCCCCACCAGGCGATCCATGGCTTCGTTGCTGACGCCTTCCCGATTCTGCACATCGCTGTAGACGCTGGCGGCAATGTCGTCACGCGTGGTCAGGTGATTGCGGTTCTCCCACAAACAGTGCATGAGGCTCGCCTCGTTGGGCGTCAACTCGACGTTGAGACGCACGCCGTCGCGGTAAACCAGCACTTCGTCCGGGTCGTAGATCAGGCCGCGGGCAGATACCGCGGGCAATGCAGCCGGTGATGCAGCCGGTGATGCAGCGGGCGCTGGCTTGCGCCGCCCCAGCGTGCGCCGCAGCACTTCTTCAAGCTCGTGCAGCTCTTTGCCCTTCAATAGAATGTAGTCGGCGCCAAAACGCAGCCCACGCAGCCGGTTGCTCAAATCCTCGCTGGTCACCGACCACACCACGATCGGGATGTCACGCGTCAGGTCGTTTTCACGCAGCGCGAATCACCGCAAAGCCGTCCATCCCTGGCATCAGGATGTCCAGGATGATCGCGTCGGGCCGCTGCGCCAGCGCCAGTTCGACTCCCTCCGCGCCGCTGGCCGCCTCGCTGACCTGGTACCCCAACGGTGTAAACCAATCGGCCAGGCTCTCGCCAAACCCCGGCTCGTCATCAATCACCAATAGCTTCGCATCTGGCATTATGTCAACCCCTCAATTTCCAGGTAAAAAAATCATAAACGTCGCCCCGCCCCCCGGCGTGTCGTGGATTTCGATCTCGCCGCCATGCCGCTGCACAATCTCCTGGCAAATGGCCAGTCCCAAGCCAAGCCCCGTGGTTTGATCCTGGCTCGTGTTCGTGATCTGGAAATACTTCTCGAACACGCGCGTGCGCATCTCCTCTGAAATGCCGATGCCGGTGTCGCTGATCGTGATGCGTATGCGGTCCTTCCAGGTGTCATAACCCAGGGTGATGGCGCCGCCCGCCGGGGTGAATTTGATGGCGTTCTCGATCAGGTTATCCAGCACCTGCTCCAGGGTGTACTGATCCCCCCACACGGCCAGGCTGGCATTGGCAAAACGCTTGATGTCGAGATGCAGCTTCTTGCGCTGGGCGGGGTCTGCGGCCCGCCGCTGCGCCTGGCGCAAGAGAGTTCTCACGTTGAGCTGTTTCGGATCGAACGAGATGCCCGGATGGTCGCCGCCCGCCTCCAGCCGGCTGAGGAGCAGAAGTTTGTCAATCTGACGCTGTTGGCGCTCGGGTAACCCGTCAGTTTTCCAGGCGATCATGCTGCTTTTTGGTCAGAGCGCCCAGCTTGCCCGCCAGCAGGTTGCCGGTAATGTTCTTGGCCTGGGCGAGCGGCGAACGCAGCTCATGCGTTGCCTTGTGCAGCTCCGCGGTGCGCACTTCATTCGCACGCAGCAACTGCTGTTGGCGCTGCGCGCTGGCAAAGGCAATGGCAGCCTGCGTGGCAAAGGTGTGCAGACCGCGCACCTCGTCGTCGTTGAACTCATGTTCGTAGGTGGTGTAGACCGCCAACGTGCCAAAGACCCGGTCGCCGGTCAGCAGCGGCACGCAGAGCATGGAGACCAATCCCTGCTGGCTGGCCCAGTCCTTGTGCTTGAAATCCGGGTCCTGGGCGATGTCCAGCACATAGCGATGACGCTTCTCGCGCGCAACCCAGCCCATCACGCCCTCGTGCAGACCGATCTCCAACGCCGCGCCGCTGGCCGGCTCACCCGTGCGCGGGATCAGGATGAGGCGGTCGCCCTCCAACAGATGCAGGGTGCAATCGCTGTAGCTCAATGCCGGGCCGGTCATGATCTGCGCGATGCGGTCGCCAATCTGCTGGCGGTCCGGGGTGCGGCTGAGCAGTTCGTTGACCTCGAAGATGCTGGTCAGGCGCTGGGTCTGGCGCAGGTTGGAAATGGCGGTCGCCACCTGGCTGGCAATGGTGGAGAGCAGGTCGCGATCATCATCGCTGAAGCCAGCCTGGTCCAGCGCCCTCTGGCGTCAGTTTGTTGAGCACACGCAGCACGCCAAAGGTGTGGTAGGCGTCATCCAGCGGCACAGCGATCAAGTGCTGCGCCTGGCCGCTGCGCAAGATGTCGCGATAGCGCCGGCGATGCGCCTCGATCACCAGCGGGCAGTCGTTCACCTGATTGCAGGCCACGGCCTGGCCCAAAACGTGTCCCACGCTCCTGGTTGGCCTCGGCAGTCAGGTCATGTGGATCGCGGCTGGCCGCCGGCGGCTGACCGCCCTGGGCATGGCAAGGGCAATTGTCCGGATGCACAGGCGGCTGGGCGCAGCTCGCCAGGCCGGTCAGCCCTTCACCCACGCGGTAGATTTCGTCTGGAAACAGGCCGTCATCCTGGGCCATCGCTGTCCTGGCGGCGCAGGACGCCGTCCTTGAGCAGGAAGATCGAAGCTGTTTCAGCCCGCAACCGCGCCCGTGAGGTGACCACGGCGTGGTGCAGGACGGTCTGCAGGTCAAGCTCGCGATTGAGCGACCGGCTCAGCTCGTGCAAGAGGGCCAGGCGCTCCTTGCGCTCTTCCGCCTGCTGCCGCACCTGTTCGTACAACTCAGCGGTCTTCAGCGCCAGCGCGGCCTCGTGCGCGACGGTCTGCAGAAAGGTCTGGTCGGTCGGACGAAAGCGCTCGGCCAGCGACGACTGCACGCTGATCAGGCCGATGACGGCGTGCTCATACTGGATGGGCACGATCAGCGCGGCGCGCATGACGCGGCTGCCCGCGGGCGCAGCGGCCGGCGGCGGCAGGTTGTTATGCAGGCCGGCGACCCCGCTGCTCCACACGCCGCGTTCCAGGTCTGCCAGCGCCTGGGTGACGGTCTCCGCGCATGGGTACTGCCCGCCTGCACCGGCTGCTCATGCACCAGGCGCAGGCGCGTCTGCACCTGACCCACAGTCAGATGCAAGGTTTTCAGCGCGCCTCAAGCGTGGTCTGGCAGACGGTTTCCAGCGAAACCGGGTGGGTGGTGGTCTGGCCGATCTCACGCACCGCATCCATCTCAAGCTGGCGGCGGTAGTAGAGATCAGACTGATAGAGCGTCAGGGCCAGGCGATCGGCGAACTGCTGCACGACCTGCGCGTCGGCTGTGGGCAGACGCAGCGGTCCGCAGCGCAGCGTTGACAGCTTGAGCAACCCCCACACCGTGTCGTTGTGGACCAGGGGCACGGCGAGGATGCCACCCTCCGGCGAGCAGGGTGCAACCGGCGCCACCGGGGTTTGCGCCTCCGCCGGATGATCCTTGCCTTCCGGCCGCCAGGGCAGTTCTCCGTAGGCCAGGGCCTGCGCCAGCCAGGATGCCGTTTCGCCCTGCCAGGGATCGCCGGCGCTGGCGCGCTGATATTCGATGGGTCTGACCGGCGCGCTGTGTATCCCGGCCAGGCGTTGTGCGAGACCCGGTTCCAGGTTGATGGCACGCGGAGAGGGCAGGCGCCACGCTTCCACCGCGGGCTGCACCAGTTCCCGGCGCACGATCAGGCGGTTATTCTCACGGTCGAGGACGATCACGGCGGCGCTGTGATCGTATTTAATGAAGCGCTGCAGTTCATCCAGCAAGAAGCTATAGAGGTCAATCGGGTTCTCTTTGCGGTTGGCCTGTTCCATGATGCGCATCAGCAAACGCAGGCGGTGCGCATTCTGTTCATGCGCCAGCAGAACGCCAACCCGCCGCAGCCAGCGCTGTTCGCGGCCGGAGAACATGACGCCAGGCCGCAGCAGCGCCAGCACGCCGTTGGGCGCCTGGCCGCTAACGGCCGCCGGCAGGCCCAGGACCCCGCCGGGCAGTTGGGTGTTACCACCGGTCATGACCCGCGGCCACAGCTCGGCCGGCCACACGCAACGGCCCAGTCGGTAGGTCAAATCGAAACGGTTGCTGAAAGGGTCGGCCAGCGCCAGGCAGATAGCCTCGGCGCCAAAGAAGGTTTGCACGCGGCGCAGGCCAGCCAGGCGGGCCTTGTGCGCATTGTCGGGCGCGGCCCACAGCTCGCCCAGTTCGAGCAGGAGCTGATGGGCGTCACTCGTGGAATGGGCCTGCGGATCGGGCGGCTCCGCAGCGAGATCGTCAGATTGAGTCGGCGGCAGGGGTGTCATGGTGTGCCTCGATGACCACCCCTGCGCGCCAGGCTGGCGCGCAGGGGTCTTGCAACAACGGGCGATCAGCTGACCGGGGGTGGATTACGAACTTCAGGCGTTGACGCCGGCGCCGGGGCGCGCAGGTTGGCCAGGCCCAGGGCGGTGGCGCGGGTGTTTTCCTCGGTGGCGATGAGCAACGTCAGCACGCCGCCAGCCGCATAGAGGATGACGAAGTAAAACAGGCCGCAGACGACGGGCAGCAATGCAGCAATCCACAGGGCAGCGGTCGGAATGGTCAGCTTGAAGCCGAGCACATTCTGATAGTTGCCGCCGAGAATGAGCGCCAGGCCGGCGGCCAAGCCCAGGAGCAGGCAGATGGCGGCAAACAGGCGCAGCATGAAGCTGGTGAAGCGCAAGAACCCGAAACGCTTTTGCATGACGAGCCTCCTGTTACTTGCTCGTTGCGGGCTGGATCTGTTCGGCGCCCTTGGCCAGCGGGAACTCCATGTAGATGGTCAGGTCAAGGTTGGCGATGAACGGGGCAAACTTCGCCACCAGGTCGAGCGCGGCCGGGTCTACGCTGCCTGTGCCTTTGGCCAGTTCCAGCGCGTTGGCCAACTCGGCCTCGCCCCAGCCAATCAGCGGCAGGGGGTCGTTGTTGACCGAGACCTGCAGACCGGCGCTGCTGGACTGAATCGTGATGAATTGAACGTTGGAGCGCATCAGGGACTGGATGGTGTCCGGCGTCAGGTAGATGGGCAGGTTGGTCAGCCCCATCTGCGCCAGGGCAGCGGCATCCGGGCGGAACATCTGGCCGCCGCGCCAATGACCTGCGGCGCGCCGGCGGCATCGTAGACGATGGGCAACTGTACGACGGCCGCGGCCGGGCGCTGCGCCGTCGGCCGCGGGCGCGGTGGTTCCTGGTCTTCGGGGCGCACTTCGATCTTGGTGGCGCCGGCCTTGACGGGGATCATGAAGACCAGGTCAAGCCCGACGCTGCGCACCATGGGCAGAAGGGAAGGGATCCACTCAGCCAGGTGCATACCGTTGACCTGCGGATCGAACGTCTGCAGCATCTTGGCCGCATTTTGCAGTGTGTTCTGGTCCCATTTTACATATGGCAGCGCCTTCGAATTTACAAAGAGGTAAAGGCCATCGCCCCGATGCAGCAGTTCGATGTGCTGGATGTTGTTGGCCTGGAACTGGGTGACCTGCTCTGGGGTGAGCTGCAGCGGCGCCATGGGACTGCCGGTTAGCTTGGCAAGGTCGGCGAGCGACATGCCCATGACGGTGGGCGTGCCCTGTTCATCAATGTTGACGGTGATGCGGGGCAGTTCGATGAGGAACTCCTGGGGGCTGGTCTTTTCGCCTTGCGAGGTTGAAGGAACGGGGCGCGTGCCACAGGCCGTGAGCACAAGCACTGTGACGAGCAACAGAGAGACAATCCATCCGAATCGCTTTGACACCATAGTCAATTCTCCTGGTCAGGTATGTTGGCGCCCGAGCTGCGCCGGCTTGAGGTTGTGCGGGGGAAGTGAGTTTGTTGTGGACAAGCACGCCGGGGAACGAGGCCGCCGAATGAATTCGGGGCGAAGGGGCGTTCCGCCGCCAGATCGGCCTGCGCCGACCGCAGCTTGACGGAGATGAATGGGGCGAGTGGGACTCGAACCCACACGGACGGTTAGTCCTTCGGTTTTTAAGACCGATGCGTCTGCCTGTTCCGCCATCACCCCAGGAACTGGCGCTGATCTGTTGTCAGGTTTATTCTACACGCACTGACAAAAAATGTAAAATGGCGACTCACAAGAACGGTCTTCTGGTCGGACGACGTTGGACGAGAGAAGCGAACTCTGTGGCGGAGGGCATCGTCACGCCGGAGACGTGACCTACGGCTAACGGAAAGGCTTCTGCGTCCTGGCGTTAAGACACCTTCACGTCAACACCCTGATCTGGTTCGCCTGCGGTCCCTTGGCCGTGTGCTCGATGCCGTATTCGAGCAGCAAGTTCGGTTCGATCGCGCCGGCGTCCGCGGGCAGGGCGTCGCGATGAAAGAAGAGGTCCTCGCCCGTGGAGCGGCTGATGAAGCCATAGCCGCGGCGCAAGTTGTACCATTTGACCAGGCCGCGCTCGCGACTGACCGCGGGCAGCAGTTGCGCACAGGCCGGGCACAGCCGTCGCGTCGGTTCGATGCCGCCCGCGGCGCGCTGCTCGCCGGCCGTCCAAATGAAGGGGATGCCGCAGCGTTGACATTCGCTGGTGCGATCTCTGTATTCGTGCATGAAGGTCTCCTGGGGGTTGAACCGCCAAACTCCGTTTGACAGATACCCGGTTCTGGGCTAAAATTGGCGCGTGGTTGGCGACGTAGCCAAGTGGCAAGGCAGGGGTCTGCAAAACCCCGATCGCCGGTTCAAATCCGGCCGTCGCCTCTCAACCGGCTTCCGGGATTCTCAGTCCCGGAAGTTTCTTTTTGCGCAACGATGAATCAAGCGGGCATGGCCTTGCGCCTGCCCGCGTGGGCGACCGCAAGGGTGCGCCCCTACAAATTGGGGTCTGAGTCAGATCCCTCAGGGGGTATTTTAGTCCATTTCGGTGGTATGGTAAAATCGGTCGCCCCGAATTCTTTGGGGTAAGGAAGATCAAGAATGACAATGCAACGCATACGGTTTACCTACACGAAGGGTGAGCCGCTGAAGTGGATTGGGCACCTCGACCTGGCGCGCGTGTGGGAGCGGGTGCTGCGACGCACGCAGCTGCCGGTGGCGTACACGAAGGGCTTCAATCCGCAACTGCGCATTCAGTTTGCCTCGGCGCTGCCGGTGGGCTGCCGTGGTCGCGCGGAGCTGGCCGATTTGTGGCTGAATGAGCCGATAGCGCCGGCCCAGTTTGCGGCCGAGTTACAGCCCAAGCTGCCGCCGGGCATCGAGATTCGCGATATCCATGAAGTTGATCTGCACGCGCCCACGTTACAGGCGTTGATGTGGGCCGCGAATTATGTGGTTCAGATTTTGCCCGAAGGCGCGGTGGATGTGGCGCAGGCGGTCGGCCGCTTCACAGCCGCGGCGCAGGTACTCAAACAGCGCGCCCGCGACGGCAAGACCTACGACTTGCGGCCGCTGATCGAAGACCTGCGCGTGGAGGGTACGGATGACGAGGGCTGGGTCCACCTGGCGCTGCGCGTCAGCAGCCGACCAGGCGCCACCGGCCGCCCCGATGAACTGCTGGAGGTCCTCGGACTGACCGATTGCGCCCGCCGCATCGAGCGCACGCAGCTCATCCTGGCCGCGGAACCTGACAAGTCGGCAGGCAGACCGCGTGACGCAGACGCCGCGCTGGCCTTCGACGCGGACAGCGAGCGGGAACCCGTCGCCAAAGTCCTGCCCGCGCGCCTGACCCGCACAGGCTGGGGCGGCTTCGACTAATAGAAATTGTCAAAAACCGCAAATTGGGTATTGACAAGTCGCTGACCGTGTGCTATACTCCGATCAGTTAAACGCTTAAATGACCGTGTGCCGCCGAATGGATTGCGGCACTATTTTTTACACAAGGAGTTAAACGTTTAACATGGCGGGCACGACGACTATTCGCGATGTGGCCCGGGAGGCTCATGTCTCCATCGCCACGGTTTCTTATGTGCTGAACGACTCCCGGCGCGTCACCGAAGAGACGCGCCAGCGCGTGCTCGGCGCCGTGACCCGACTGGGCTACCGCGCCAACATCACCGCTCGCAATCTGCAGGCCAACGAGACCCGCCTCTTTGCCTATACCTGGCAACCCAGCCCGCCCGACCAGTTCAATCCTATCCTCGACAGCTTTCTGCAGGCCGCGGTCGCGGCCGCCGCCCGCCGCGGCTATCGCTTCCTGGTTTTTCCCACGGCGACTATCGCCGATGAACTGGCCACCTATCAGGCGTTGATCTTGGAAGGCCAGGTGGACGGCTTCGTCCTGTCCAACACGCATCTGGAGGATGAGCGGGTGCGCTGCCTGTTGGATGCAGGCTTTCCATTCGTGGCCTTTGGCCGCTCGAACCCGGGTTGGGATTTTTCCTGGGTGGACGTAGATGGCACGGCCGGCGTGCGCATGGCTGTCGAACACCTGCTTGCACAGGGGCACCGGCGTATCAGTTGCCTGTCCTGGCCGGCGCCTTCGTTAGCGGGCCAACATCGGCTGAATGGTTTTCTCGCCGCCATGCAAAAGGCGGGGCTGGCAATAGATCCGGCCTGGATCGAGCGCGCGGAAAACACGTACGCGGACGCTTACGCCAGCACCCGACGTCTGCTGACGCTCCCGCCAGATCGTCGCCCAACGGCCATTGTGACGATGTCTGACCTGATGGCGATCGGTGTCATCAACGCGGCCTGGGATGCCGGCGCTGAGCCGGGGCGTGAGCTGGCGGTCATCGGGTTCGACGATGCGCCCGTTGCGCGCTTCCTGCGACCGTCGCTGACCAGCCTGCGTCAGCCAATCGCCGAGGTGGGGGAGCGCCTGGTAGGCATGCTGGTTGACCTGTGCCGCGCACAGCGCAGCACGGAACACGAGGTACTCTTGCAGCCGGAACTCATTGTGCGGGCATCGAGCGACTTCCATGTGGAGAGCTAAGCAACTGTGAAACTTGAAGCGATCATCTTTGATCTCGACGGCGTGATAACCGACACCGCCGAATACCACTACCGGGCGTGGCAGCGACTAGCCGATGAAGAGGGATTGCCCTTCAATCGGCAGATCAACGAACATCTGCGCGGGGTCTCGCGCCGCAGCTCGCTGGAGATCATCCTGGCGGGCCGGCCGGCGACTGAGGCCGAGATCGCCGAACTGACCGAGCGCAAGAACCGCTATTATGTCGCCATGCTTGCCGGGGTCACGCCGGCCGACCTGCTGCCTGGCGCGGTGGATCTGCTGCGGGAGTTACGCGCGGCCGGCGTCAAGGTGGGCATCGGTTCCGTCAGCAAGAACGCGCACACCGTCCTGGATCGCCTCGGCATCTGCGATCTGTTGGACGCCATCGCCGACGGCTTCAGCGCCGAACGCAGCAAGCCCGCGCCTGACCTCTTCTTGAAGGCCGCCGAGATGCTGGGCGTGCGTCCAGCCTTCTGCGCGGTGGTAGAAGATGCCGCGGTGGGGATTGATGCGGCGCTGGCCGCGGGCATGTGGGCGATCGGCCTGGGGCCGGCGTCGCGGGTGGGTCATGCGCACGCTCGCTTCGAGAGCCTGGCGGGGGTGACGCTCGCCGCCATTCGCACGGCCCTGCAGGACGCCGCGTGGACGATTGCGGAGCCGATCTTCGTACCGGACTCGCAGAGCCACATGGAAACCGTGTTCACCATCGGCAATGGCGCCATGTGCAGCCGCGGGGTCTTCGAAGAGGGGTATCCGGGCGCTATGCCGGCCTGTTTCGTCCACCGCGTGTGGGACGACATGCCCGTCAACTACACCGAATTGGCGAACATCCCTGCATGGTGGGGCGTGGACATCTGGGCCGATGGCGAGCATTTCCGGCTCGATCGCGGCCGGGTTCTGGGTTACCATCGCCAGCTCGACCTGCGCACCGGCGCCCTCTCACGGCAGGTGCGCTGGCAGCCGCGGGAGGGAGGGCCAGTGCTGGAACTGGACTTCGAACGCTTCATCAACCTGGCTGATCCCCACGGCGCGGCGCTGCAGGTGACGATCACGCTGGCCGAGGGACAAACGGTGCTGCGCGTGCGCACCGGGGTGAACGCGCACGTGGAGAACACCGGGCTTCTGCATTGGAATCTGGTAGATCAGGTCGCGGGCCTGGACACGGCAGCCGTGCAGGTGCGCACCCGCGCCACCCAAACCGATCTGGCGGTCGCCGTGGCGGTCAAGCTGTCAAGCGCCAGGCCGTGGCAGTCCAGCCGCTGCGACGCGGAGGGTCAGCCCGCGACCGAGTATCACATGACTCTGACCGCGGGCGCAAGCGCAACGCTGCACAAGTTCGTGGCGGTGGTCAGCAGTCACGATGCCCCCGACCCGCTGGCGATCGCCCAGGCGACAGTGCAGGCCGGCCAGGCTGCCGGGTATCGTGCCTGGCGGGCGGCTAATGATGCAGCCTGGGCCGAAATGTGGGCGGCCTCGGATGTGCAGATCGAAGGGGACAACGAGGCCCAAATCGCGCTGCGCTTCAACCTGTTCCAGTTGCTCATCGCAGCGCCGCAGCACACCGACCGCGCCAGTATCGGCGCCAAGACGCTGAGCGGTTTCGGCTACCGGCACCACTCCTTCTGGGACACCGAAATTTTCATGCTGCCCCTCTTCACCTTCACGCAGCCGGCCCTGGCGCGCCACATGCTGATGTACCGCTGGCACAACCTGCCAGCCGCACGCGCCAAGGCGACGGCGAACGGTTTTGCGGGCGCGCAGTTTCCCTGGGAAAGCGCTGACGACGGCCGCGAAGTGACTCCCACCTGGGTGCCCCACGCCGCCGATCGCAAGCAGCTCATCCGCATCTGGACGGGCGACATCGAGATTCACATCACGGCCGACATTGCCTACGCGATCATGCAATACTGGCAAGTGACCGGCGACGACGCCTTCATGCGTGATTACGGCGCCGAGATGGTGCTGGACGGCGCGACGTTTTGGGCCAGCGCGGCGCAACTCGAAGCGGATGGCCAATACCACTATCGCAATGTGATCGGCCCGGACGAATATCATGATCGGGTTGACGACAACGCCTACACCAACACCCTTGCCCAGTGGCACCTGGAGACGGCGTTCAACCTGCTGGCCTGGCTGAAACGCCAACACCCGACCCGGCACGCCGAACTGGTCGCGGCGCTCGACCTGACCGAGGCCCGCCTGCGGCACTGGGATGACGTGCGCCGGCGCATCGTCCTGCCCGGCGATCCTGCCAGCGGCCTGATCGAGCAGTTTGCCGGTTTCTTCAGCCTGCGCGATGCAGACCTGGCGATGCTGCGCGACCCTGGCCGCAGCCGGTCCATGCAAGGGCTGTTGGGCATCGAGGGGTGTGCTGCCACTCAAAACCTGAAGCAGCCCGACGTGTTGATGCTGCAATACCTGCTGCCCGAGCGCTTCTCGCCCGCGCAGGTGCGCGTCAACTGGGAATACTACGACCCGCGCACCGACCATGAGCTTGGCTCCAGCCTCGGCCCCAGCATCAGCGCGGTGATGGCGTGCCGCATGGGTGAGCACGAGCGGGGACACCAACATTTCCTGCGGGCGGCCCGGGCTGATCTATTGGACGTGCGCGGTAACGCGGAGGATGGCATCCATGGCGCCAGCGCGGGAGGGCTATGGCAGGCAGTGGTCTGCGGATTTGCCGGCCTGCGGCTGACGGAAAGCGGATGGGAGATCGCGCCCAGCCTGCCTGATGGCTGGACGCGCCTCGCGTTCAAGTTCTACTACCGAGGCCGGTTGGAGAGCGTGGAGATCACGTGTTGAGAACCCGAGCCGCCTCAAGGTCCTGGCAGACGGGGAGGCGACTCGGCAGCAGCAAGCCTACGCAAGCGTAGGCCCGGCGCCGGGGCCTATTCTAAGCATAGAACCGGCGCCGGTCAAAACGGATACAGGAGTCGTTGGAAAAGATACAAAAGGAGGTGCAAGAAGGCACAAGAAAGGGTACGCCAAACAAGATTTTGCAAGCTATTCGCTGATTTCTCTCCAGGAGGAGAACCATGAAAACGTATCGTTATAGAACACTGTTGATCGTGATCGTGCTGGCGCTGATCGTGGCGGGCTGCGGGCCCCAGGCCACCCCGGCGCCGACCACGGCCCCGGTTGTTGAAGCGACCAAAGCCCCGGTTGCCCCGGTTACCCCGGTTGTTGAACCGACCAAAGCCCCGGCATCCACCTACGGCCTGAAGGCCTTCGAGGTGGAAGCGGGCGCGAAGATCGTCTTCTCAGGCTGGGGTGATGAGACCGAGCAGAAGATCTACCGAGATTCCATCGCACGCTTTGCCGCAGTCTATCCTGACGTCACGGTGGATTTCCAGCCGATTCCGGCGGACTTCCAGACGAAGGTGAAGGCGATGATGGCCGGCGGCACCGCGCCGGACGTGCTCTACGTGGACGACCAGTTGATGACAGCCTTCGGCGCCAGCGGCCAGCTTCTGGCCCTGGACGAGGCCATGGCCCAGGCCGGTACGACACGTGACGACTTCATCGGCGCCCTGCTGACCATCTTCACGCTGGATGGCAAGACCTACGCCCTGCCCAAGGACTGGGGCACGTTGGGCCTGGTTTACCTGCCCGAGGCCTTCAAGGCTGCCGGCATCGCCGAGCCGACCGAGACCTGGGGCTGGACTGAGCTGAAGGCTGCGGCCGAGGCGATTCAGAAGACCGGCAAGTTCGGCGGCTTCTGCATGGGCCCTGACTGGGCGCGCTTCGCCCCCTTCGCCTTCGGCAACGGCGGCGCCTACGCCAACGCGGACAACAGCGCTCCCACCCTCGACACGGCTGAGATCAAGGACGCGGCGAAGTTCGTGACCGACCTGAAGACGGCCGGGACGATCGTGACCGCGGCCGATGTCGGCGCGGGCTGGTGCGGTGAGGCCATCGGCAAGAAGCTCGTGGGCATGACCTACGAGGGCGGCTGGATGGTCAACTTCATGCGCCAGAACTACGCAGACGTGACGTGGAAGGCCGCGCCGCTGCCGACCGGGTCGAAGGGCAAGGCCGATGTGATCTTCACCAACGGCATCGGCGTCAACAAGGCCACCAAGTTCCCCAAGGCCGCGACCGCTCTCGCCATCTTCCTGACCAGCCGCGACAACCAGGCGGAGATCGTCAAGACCGGTTTCGCCTACAGCACCCACCCCGACCAGCTCGACATGGTGGTTGACGCCAACGACAAGGCCATCGCCCAGGGCGGCACCTTCGCGCTGACCCGCGTGGCCTATTGGGGTCCCAACACCGGCAAGGTGAATGATGCCGTCTCCAAGGCCCTGGAGCGCATCTACCTGGGCGACCAGACCGTGGATGAGTCGTTCAAGCAAGCCCAGAAAGAGGCAGCTGAATTCCTGACCGGCGGCGGCGCGGGCAGCGGCCCGATTGCACCACCGGCTGCGACCCTCAAGAAACTCGACGTGGAAGCGGGCGCGAAGATCGTCTTCTCAGGCTGGGGTGATGAGACCGAGCAGAAGATCTACCGCGATTCCATCGCACGCTTTGCCGCAGTCTATCCTGACGTCGCGGTGGATTTCCAGCCGATTCCGGCGGACTTCCAGACGAAGGTGAAGGCGATGATGGCCGGCGGCGCCGCGCCGGACGTGTTCTACGTGGACGACCAGTTGATGACGGCCTTCGGCGCCAGCGGCCAACTTCTGGCCCTGGACGAGGCCATGGCCCAGGCCGGCACGACACGTGACGACTTCATCGGCGCCCTGCTCACCATCTTCACGCTGGATGGCAAGACCTACGCCCTGCCCAAGGACTGGGGCACGTTGGGCCTGGTTTACCTGCCCGAGGCCTTCGAGGCTGCCGGCATCGCCGAGCCAACCGAAGCCTGGGGCTGGACTGAGCTGAAGGCTGCGGCCGAGGCGATTCAGAAGACCGGCAAGTTCGGCGGCTTCTGCATGGGCCCTGACTGGGCGCGCTTCGCCCCCTTCGCCTTCGGCAACGGCGGCGCCTACGCCTCCGACGATTTCAAGACAGCAACCATTGACACAGCCGAGATCAAGGACGCGGCGAAGTTCGTGACCGACCTGAAGACGGCCGGGACGATCGTGACCGCGGCCGATGTCGGCGCGGGCTGGTGCGGTGAGGCCATCGGCAAGAAGCTCGTGGGCATGACCTACGAGGGCGGCTGGATGGTCAACTTCATGCGCCAGAACTACGCAGACGTGGCGTGGAAGGCCGCGCCGCTGCCGACCGGGTCGAAGGGCAAGGCCGATGTGATCTTCACCAACGGCATCGGCGTCAACAAGGCCACCAAGTTCCCCAAGGCCGCGGCGGCTCTCGCCATCTTCCTGACCGGCCGCGACAACCAGGCGGAGATCGTCAAGACCGGTTTCGCCTACAGCACCCACCCTGACCAGCTCGACATGGTGGTTGACGCCAACGACAAGGCCATTGCCCAAGGCGGCACCTTCGCGCTGACCCGCGTGGCCTACTGGGGTCCCAACACCGGCAAGGTGAACGACGCCATCTCCAAGGCCCTGGAGCGCGTCTACCTGGGCGACCAGACCGTGGATGAGTCGTTCAAGCAAGCTCAAACCGACGCGCAGAACGCGTTGGACGGCAAGTAAGTCACATCCGAGGCAGGGGGATGGGGGGATGAATGAGATTCCCCGATCCCCCTGTCTCGCCCGAGAAGACGAGAGGAGGTGCAGCATGACAGCAACTGGGGTGCGTTTGCCCGCATCAGAACCTGGCAGTAGCGGGCGAGCACTGGCCGCAACCGCCGCCTTTCTCCTGGTGGCGTTCATCACGTTCGGGGCGGCGCTGATCTCCGCGCCGACCAAAGGCATCAGGATTTTCCCCTTAGGCCCGTACATCAATGAAGCGATCAACTCGGGCCGTTGGTTCGTCATTGCCGGCGCCGTGTTGGGGATTGCGTTAGGCGCCATCGCCGCGATTACCGTCTACCGGACCTGGCGCAACCGGGGCCAACGCCAGGAGATGCTTGCAGCTTACGTCTTCCTGGCGCCGTACCTGATCATCACCGTGGTCTTCACGGTTGGCGTTCTGCTCTTTGCGCTCTACATCGCCTTTCACAAATACGACATCTTCACAGCGCCGCAGTTTGTCGGGCTTGATAACTTTGCCAAGGCGTTCAGGACGAAGGATTTCGTGCAGTCGCTCGTCAACGTCTTCTGGTATGCGTTGGTGGTGACCATCGTCCAGACCGTGTTCGCGCTGCTGATGGCGATCTTGCTCAACAGCAAAATGCGTGGCCGTGAGTTCTTCCGCACGATCTTCTACACGCCCAGCGTCACCTCATCGGTCGTCATCTCCATGATCTTCTGGTGGCTCTACCTGAAGACCGGATACCTCAACTTCGGCCTCGAGAAGTTGATGGGCATCTTCGGATTGGAGTGGACGCGCGTCGAGTGGCTGAACAACCCGCGCGGCCTGTTCCAACTGATCGCCATGGCCTTCGGGGGCAACATCTCGTCCGACCTGTGGTACCTGCGCGGGCCTAGTGTCACCTGGATGGCGATCATGTTCCAAAACATCTTCACCACCATCCCCACCTTCATGCTGATGTTCCTGGCCGGGCTGCAGGACGTGCCGCCCACCCTGTACGAGGCGGCATCTATTGACGGCGCCACCAATCGCCAGCAGTTCTTCAAGATCACCGTGCCCATGCTGCGACCCGTGTTGCTGCTGGTCATCGTCCTCAGCACCATCGGCACGCTGCAGATCTTCGACCAGGTGAAAATTCTGACCAGCGGTGGCCCGCTGGGCACGAGCTTGACGCCGGTCTACCTGGTGTACCGTGAGGCTATCGGCACGCAGGGTGAGATCCAAATGGGCTACGCAGCCGCGATGGCGTTCATCCTGGCTATCATCATCTTCGTCTTCACATTCCTGCAGCGCCGCTTCATCGAGAGCGGCACTGAGCAGTATTGAATTGAATGGATAGGAGGAACATCATGGCAGTTGCAACCGCGCCCCGCATGCTCCGTGTGCCAACCTCGGAAGAGGCCGCTCGTACGCGGCAACGCCAGGCGGCGCTGAAGTATGTTCTGCTGGGCCTGATTGGCATCGTCTCGCTGACGCCGTTCATCCTGGCGTTCTTGGGAACGTTCAAGACGGACGCCGAGATCATCGCTTATCCCCCCAAATTGCTACCCGATCGCTGGCTGGTGCAGAACTGGATCAAGACCTGGGGCACCAATTTCGGGGAGGGCGCCACCTTCCCGCGCTGGCTGGCCAACACCGCCGTGGTTGCGGTTGGCTCCGCCGTCCTGCAGGTCGTTGCCTGTTCGATGGCGGCCTACGCCTTCGCCCGCCTGCGCTTTCCGGGCAAAAACGCCGTCTTCTCCTTCATGCTGGCCAGCATGATGATCCCCGGCGCCGTCACCCTGATCCCCGCCTATGTGGTGATGACGAAAATTTCATTCGTGAACACCTACTGGTCACTCCTGGTGCCGGGGGCGATCAGCGCGGGCAACATCTTCCTGCTGACCCAGTTCCTCAAGGCGGTGCCGCGCGAGCTGGAGGAAGCCGCGTTCGTGGATGGCGCCTCGCGCTTTCGCATCTACAAGGACGTGGTGCTGCCCCTGGCCCGGCCGGCGCTGCTGACGGTGTTCATCTTGCAGTTCCAGGGCATGTGGAACGCCTTCATGGCGCCGCTGCTCTACTTGAACACACCCAAAATGTGGGTGCTCAACGTCGCCATCTCCAGCTTCCAGCAGCAGTACAAGGCCGCGTGGAACCTGACCCTGGTGGCCGCCATGTTCAACGCCATCCCGGTCCTGATCCTGTTTGCGTTCTTCAGCCGATATTACATCGAAGGGGTCAGCTATGCGGGGCTGAAAGGGTAGAGGGAGATCGGAGTGCCACACCTCCTTCAGCTTTTCGCCCGCGCCATCCGTCTCTGGTGGCGTGAATTTCTCTTCCTGCTGGTGCTCAACCTGATCTGGCTGTTGGCGCAGGCGACGGTGGTGCTCGGCCCGCCGGCGACGGCCGCGCTGGTGGCAGTGGCCGCGCAGGTCGCGGACGATGAACTGGTGGATTTCGGCGATTTCTGGCGCGCGCTGGCCGCGAACTTCAGGCGCGCGTGGCTTTGGGGCGCGGCACAACTGGCCGTCTACGGGGTGCTTGGCTTCAATTTCGTCGCCTACGCCAGGACAACGGACTGGCCGGTCCTGGCGCTGCGCTACGCGTGGGGACTGCTGGCGCTGGGCTGGTTTGCAGTCAATCTCTACTACTGGCCCCTGAACCACGCCCAGACCGACAAACGCTTTACCACCACCCTGGGCAACGCCGCAAAAATGGCGCTGCTCAATCCGGGTGCGACGATCGTCTACGCGCTGCTGGCGCTCGTCCTGATCGTCGGCAGCACCCTCTCTGGGCTGCTGCTGGGTACCGTGCTCGGGGCGTGGCTGGCACTTTGGGGGGTGTTGGTTGTGCGCCAATTGCTTGGCAGGCAACCGCGCCGGTGATGGCCGTGGTGCAAATGCCCTGTCTGACCGGCGGTTATTTCGCCACGAACTGACGCGCAGCAGGAGTTTCAGCACAGACATCGAGGAGATCCATCAGCCATGAAGTTACAACGACATCCCGGCAACCCCATCTTGCTGCCCGACCCGGCCTCCGACTGGGAGTGTTATCATGTCTTCAATCCCTCGGTCATCCACCACAACGGGCTGTTCCACATGCACTATCGCGCCCAGGGGCTGGACTGGGTCAGCCGCATCGGTTACGCGGTGAGCGCCGACGGGGTGCATTGGAACCGCCTGCGCCGGCCGGTGTTAGCGCCGCAAGACGGCACTGACTCGCGCGGGATCGAAGACCCACGGGTGACCGCGTTGGACGGGGCATTCATCATGTGCTACACCGCCTACGGTCGCGAGTTCCATGGGACGGGCAACCCCACCCACGCTGGCGGCGGCATCTTGCCCATGCTCGCCCGCAGCGAAAACCTGATTACCTGGGAACGTCTCGGCCCGCTCGTGGTTGGGGAAGACAACAAGGATCATGTCCTGTTCCCGCGCAAAATTGGGGGACGCTACGCGGCCTTGCACCGGCGCCGACCAGACGTTTGGCTGGCGACCTCCGCTGACTTATGCACCTGGCATGAGGCCGACATGGCGCCGATTTACGGCCCGCGCGCGGCTGAGAGTCGGCCAGAGATCACGGACGGCGGCTGGGACTCCAAGAGCATAGGCAGCAACGGCGTGCCGATCGAGACGGCGGCCGGTTGGCTGTGCATCAACCACGGCTACGATGCCAATCATGTCTACCGCTTCGGCGTGATCCTGCTCGACCTGGAGGACCCGACGCGGGTGATCCGCCGGCCCCAAGCGCCGATCTTCTGGCCCGAAGAGTTGTGGGAACTGCGCGGCGACGTGCCAAACGTGGTCTTTTCCTATTCTTGCCAATTAGCCGGCAGGCACTTGGCCTGCCGCCTTTTTTGGCAAAAAATCAGTTCAGCAAAACTGCTGCGCAAGCGGCAATCCAGCATATCGTTGCGCCAGTACAAAGTCTGGGCCTCTGCGCCTGGCGCGTAACGGTGAAGGAAGCAAAAAGAGATGTTTGCAATCGTTGAAACGGGTGGCAAGCAGTACAAAGTGAAGGCGGGCGATGTCATCGAGGTCGAACTGTTGCCGGTCGCTCCCGGCGACACAATCGAACTCGGGCGCGTCCTCCTGGTTGCGGATGGGGACGAGGTCAAAGTAGGCACGCCGGTTGTCACGGGTGCGTCTGTCAAGGCAACCGTGCTCCAGGAAACGAAGGGACGCAAGGAGATTGTCTTCATGTATCGTCCCAAGAAGCGTATCCGTCAAAAGACCGGCCATCGTCAGAAGTACACGCAATTGCGCGTGGATGAAATCGTACTCTAGGACGAGTTGATAAGTCGGAATTAGGGCCGAGTAGGAGAAACTATGGCACATAAAAAGGGCGGTGGCAGTAGCCGCAACGGTCGTGACAGCAACGCGCAGCGCCTGGGCGTGAAGCGTTCCGATGGACAGCAGATCAACGCTGGTTCGATTATCATTCGCCAGCACGGCACCGCGGTCAGGCCAGGCATCAACGTCGGCGTTGGCCGTGACTTTACCCTGTTCGCTTTGATTGATGGCTTCGTCAAGTTCGAGCCGCATTCCAAAGACCAGAAGCGGGTCAGTGTCTATGCACAACGGGCGCTGCCTGCCGCGGTCCGGAGTCTGTCCGACCAGCCGTCTGGCCCAGTCGCCTGACCGGGTCAACGCAGCGTCAAGTGTAATGCTATTTCCCAGCGCCTTTGGGTCGTGGTTGGGAACCATGACCGGTCAGGGGCTGGAAGAAAAGAGGTTTCCCAATGCGTGAAAAGATTCATCCAACCTACTATCATGATGCACAGGTCACCTGTGCGTGCGGCAACACCTGGATTACCGGGTCGACGCGCAAAATGCTTCGCACCGACGTATGCTCGAACTGCCATCCCTTCTTCACCGGCGAGCAACGCATCGTTGACACCGGCGGTCAGGTCGAGCGCTTCATGAAGCGCCTGGAGACAAAGACGAGCAGGGCCGTCCAATTGGAGGCGCAGCGCGTGGTGCGTCAGCAACAGCAGGATTCGACGCGCCTCGCCAAGCGCCGTGGAGACGCCTAAAATCGTGACCCGCACGCAGCCGCCAACGACTGCGTGTGGCGCCAACGACGGTTGCCAAGACAGAGACGAAAGACGAAGGCCGAATCGGACCCTACGATTCTGTGTCCTTCGTCTTTTGTTTTGGAAGAACGGGAATTTTTTGCCACGAATTCCACGAATTTTCACGAAGTGATAGTTCGTGTCATTTGTGGCAGAGAAAATTTGGCATAGACAACGGAGAGAGATCATGCCCTTCATGCAGCCCAAAGGGGGTTGGGTCGAACTGATCTGCGGCAGTATGTTCAGCGGCAAAACCGAGGAGTTGATTCGCCGCGTGCGCCGTGCCCAGATTGCCAGGCAGAATATACAGGTTTTCAAGCCCCAGATTGACAACCGCTATGCGGTCGCGCGCGTGGCGTCGCATAGTGGCCTGCAGTGGGACTCACACACCATCAACGATCCCGCCGAAATCTGGGACTTCCTGGCGGCTGAGACCAATGTCGTCGCCATTGATGAAGTGCAGTTCTTCGACTGGACCGTGGCCGACATCGCCTCCAGCCTGGCCGACAAGGGGCTGCGGGTCATCTGCGCCGGCCTTGATCTCGACTTCCGCGGTGAACCGTTCGGCCCCATTCCGCTGCTGATGGCCCAGGCCGAGATGGTGGACAAGCTGCACGCGATCTGCGTGCAATGTGGCGCACCCGCCGCGCGCACCCAACGCCTGATTGACGGCCGGCCGGCCAACTACGATGACCCCGTCATCATGGTCGGCGCCAATGAAGTCTATGAGGCGCGCTGTCGCGACTGCCACCAGGTGCCGGGCAAACCGGGTCGTTAGTGAGTCGTCAGGACTTGTCGAAGAGTCTGTTCCCGTTCTTTCCCGGTAAAACGTGAGCACGAGCGGGAATTCGTTTCCTGACAAGTCCATGGATCAGAAGGGTTGGGATTTTCGATGGTCGCTGCCTGGTTTCAATGCTTCCGGGGTTGCCCGGGCAAGTATTCTCTGTACGATGTCATGTACACCTGCCCTACCTGCGGCGGGCTGCTGGAGGTCGCGCACGACATGGCGGCGCTGCGCGCGCGCAGCGCCGCGGGCTGGATGTCACTCTTCGAGCGTCGCGCCAGCACCACGCAATGGCCGTATGGTTCGGGCGTCTGGGGCAAGCGCGAGTGGGTGATCCCCGATCTGGCGGACGACAACATCGTTTCGCTGTTCGAGGGCAATTCCAACCTCTTCTGGGCCGAGCGTCTGGGCAAGCAGATCGGCCTGCCTGATCTGTGGGTCAAGATGTGCGGCAACAGCCACACCGGTTCCTTCAAGGACCTGGGCATGACGGTGCTGGTCAGCGTGGTCAAGCAGATGATCGCGCGCGGGCAGCCGATCCGCGCGGTGGCCTGCGCCTCGACCGGCGACACCTCAGCCGCGCTGGCTGCGTATGGCGCGGCGGCCGGGATTCCAACGATCGTTTTCCTGCCGCAGGGCAAAGTCAGCGCTGCGCAGTTGATTCAGCCGATCGCCCATGGCGCACTGGTGCTGGCGCTCGATACCGATTTCGATGGCTGCATGAAAATCGTGCAGGAAGTCACGCAAGACAACACGATCTACCTGGCCAACTCCATGAACTCCTTGCGCATCGAAGGCCAGAAGACGGTGGGTATCGAAATCGTGCAGCAGTTCGACTGGGCCGTGCCAGACTGGATCATCATGCCGGTGGGCAACCTGGGCAACATCAGTGCGCTGGGCAAAGGCCTGCTGATGATGAAAGAGCTGGGGCTGATCAACCGGCTGCCGCGGCTGGTGGCGGCGCAGGCGGCCAGGGCCAACCCGCTCTATCGCAGCGCGCAGACCGGTTTTCAGGAAAAGGTCGTCATGCAGGCGCAGCAGACCCTGGCCTCGGCCATCCAGATCGGCAACCCCGTCAGCTACGAGAAAGCGGTCAGGACGCTGCAGGCGTTCGAGGGCGTGGTGGAGCAGGCCACAGAACATGAGCTGGCCGACGCGGCCGCCCGCGCCGACCGCACCGGTATGTACACCTGTCCCCATACCGGCGTGGCGCTGGCTGCACTCTTCAAGCTGGTGGCACGCGGGGTCATTCAATCTCACGAACGGGTCGTCGTCATCTCCACGGCGCATGGCCTGAAGTTCACGCAGTTCAAGATGGGCTATCACGAGGACACCCTGCCCGAAGTCGAAGCAGTGGCCGCCAACCCGCCCGTCTACCTGCCGCCAGACGCCAGGGTGGTCAAAGAGGTGATTGCCCGGCGCATTGGGTGAGATGGGATACCGCGTGAGCAAGGCGATATCAAGCGACCGGCCATGAAGACCGGTCGCTTGTTCACTCCGCGGGTAGGTCAATCAATGGGCGTGCGCGGGAGTTCTGGATGTGTGAGCGGAATCTTGCTGCACCATGACGAGGAGTAGCTGGCGCCATGCGTCCAGCGTGGGCACAGTGCGCAGTGCGGTGCGCAGAGTGCGCAATAGTTCGACATCCTGAACCCTGCGCACCTCTGGCAGCAACGTCAAGCTGCTGGTGCCGAACCGCAATTCAAGCCCCAACTCAATCGCTGCCAGGAGTTCGACGCGAGAACCCTGCTCCATCCCCTGCTCCATCCCTTGCTGGATGCCCTGCTGGATGCCCTGCTCGATGCCCCTCTGCATTCCAATTCGTTCGACGCTTGTGATGTATGGCATATGCTCTGCCTCCTCAATCTCCTGTACTTCTTGCCAGAAAATCTGATCAAGCCCTTCTGGAAGCTGCATGATCCAATCAATGAAGCGAAACAGGTTGACAATATCTTGTTGCTGGTAACCGCGCCGGTACAAACGCCGCATCAGCCAAATTTTGGCGGCCAACCGTTCGTCGTCAGCGTGCCGGGTCTCCAATGACTTGAGGTGGGCCATGACGATTACGGCAAAGGGGTTGCTGCTGGCTTCCAACTCGTCCCATCGTGCCCGGTAATCGAGCAGCTTGACCACGGGAAACCTGATGCCAATCTCGCAGTCCCACAGGTTGTAACTGAACTCAGTCGGGCGCCAGGTCATCGTTTCATCGGCTAACACTGCCAGGCTGGCGACCTGGCGGTGATACCGGTCATACAGACGATAATTATACACGTACATGCGCTCGGCGAAGCTGGACTCAGTCTGGCTCTGCACCTCGACATGAACAAGCACCCAGATTTCTGACCCGCCCTGGCGATAGACCCTGACCAACTGGTCTACCCGACGCAGTCCCAACTCACTCTCACCGGTTACCTGACGCAGTTCTTTGTCCAGGAACTCGTGCTTGTGTCCCCAGTCAATGTCGGCATACGCCTTCGGGAAGAAGAGCGCCATGAATTCTGGAAAGTAGCGCTCAAGGGCCTCTTTCCACGGATTGTCGTAATCGGTCAGTCGTTTGCGCATTCTCAGGCTCCCGTGGGTGATTTTACCACATGCGTTGTCCTGACACAATCCTTCACAAGGGAATGTATCTCAGTTTCGCGAGCGAGTTTATCTGCTCAGGAAGCGTTTTGTACGTTGACTGTCACGCGCACCTCCACCTGGCTGCCATCCAGGCGTGTGGCAACCACGCGCAAGATGTAGGTCGCGTCGGCCACGGTGGTGCTGTTCCATGCTGCCAGGATGCCGGCCGGCTCCACGGGTGTGGTGATCTCCACGGTCAGCGGCAGCCACACATCGGGATCGGGCGCCTGCCCCAACTCGACGCGGTAACTGGCGAGAGCCGCACCATACGCCGCGCCGCTGATGTCCACCACACCCGCGACCGTGTCACCGTCCAGCGGTTGATCCAGGCGCAGCACCAGGGCATCGCCCGGCGGCGGCGTGGCGGTGACCCCCGGCGTGGGCGTGACCGTCGCTTCTGCGGTAGGCGTTGGCGTCGCCAGGAAGTCGGGGGTCGGGGTAAATGTGGGCAGGAACTCTGGCGTGGGCGTGAACGTGGGCAGAATCTCCGGCGTGGGCGTAAACGTCGGCAGGATTTCCGGCGTAGGCGTGTCTGTTAGCGCGGTTGCGCCGACAAACAGGCGCACGCGGGCTTCGAACTCGCGGCCGCTGCGATCCCACACGCGCACGCGCAGGGTGAAGGGGCCAGGCGCCAGGCGGGTGGTGTCCCAGCTTGCCAGCGGGCCGCCATCCACCGCTGTGAAGAACGGCCCTTCCACATGTCCCCAACCGAGCGGATCGTGGCCTTCGCCGTACTCCACATCATAGCGATCGAAATCGGGCAGGGATGTCTTGCCGATCAACATGACCGACCCGGTCACTGTTTGACCCTCTGCCGGCTGCTGAATGAAGATGTCAGGCGCCTGGCAGTTGGTGGCCACCTCCGTGGGCGGCTGCGGGATGCCGTGGTCAATCGCCCACTGGCGCCCCTCCGGCGGATAGACGACATAGTCGCGTAGTTCCACCAGTTGCTCGGGGCATTCGGGCGGCGCCAGGAACTCCTGCTCACCCGCCTTGAAGATGCGCACCTTGCGGTGGATGTCGAACTCGGCGCTCAACGGCCCGCGGCCCTTGACGAACACCTCGGCGCGGCGCACAGGGCAGGTTGCGCTGGGCACCGTGCCTGAATCGGCGCACACCTCGATCAACTCGATGTCGGCCGGCACAGGGAAGGGCAGTTGCGGCTCGTCCTTGAGGGCCGTCGCCAGGAAGCCGTTCCAGATCGGCCCCGCGCCGGCCACGCCGCTGACCCCCTGCATCGGCGTGCCGTCGCTGTTGCCCACCCAAACGCCCACGGCCAGGTCAGGCGTGTAACCCCCAGTCCAGTTGTCGCGATAAGCGTTAGTGGTGCCGGTCTTGACCGCGGCCGGACGGTCGCCGGGCAGGCGCAGGCTGCTGTTGGGGCCAAAGGCCGGCGTGCGAGCCTCGTTGTCCGCCAGGATCGAAGTAATCTGATAGGCGTAGTTGGCCGGCGCGGCCCGTTGCCCGGAAACCGGTTCGATGAGCAGCGCGCCGTGCGGCTGATTGGCGGCCTCACGGCAGGGCGCCGCGCTGACCTCCTCCACTCCCTGGCCGAGCAGTTGTCCGTTCGCAGCAATCACGCATTGGATCGCCACGGGCGGCACGCGCACCCCTTGATTGGCCAGCACGGCATAGGCGCCGGTCAGTTCCAGCAGCGTCACCTCACCGCCGCCCAGGGTCAGCGACAGGCCATAATCGCCGGTCGTCAGGCTCTTGACCCCCAGGCGGCCGGCCGTCTCGATCAGCCGCGGAATGGTGACGTGCTGCAGGGCCTTGACCGCCGGGATGTTGTAGGAATTCGCCAGCGCGCTGCGCACCGTCACCAGGCCGTGCTCCTTGTCATCGTAGTTCTTGGGGACGTAAGGCGGGCGGCCGGCGCCATCGGGAAACTCGGTGCTGATGTCCATCAGCGTGGTGGCGGGCGTCCACCAATCCTGATCCAGTTGCAGGACGGTCAGGTAGGTCAACGGCTTGATGGCCGAGCCGGGCTGGCGCGGGCTGATCGTCACGTTGACCTGGCCGGAGATCTCGGCCGCGTTGAAATCTACGCTGCCGAGCATCGCCAGAATTTCGCCCGTCTGCGGTCGCAGGGCCACCAGCGCCGCGTTGGTCACGTGCTGCTGCGGCGTGAAGCGGGCAATGCGCGTGCGCGCAGTCTCTTCGGCCAGCTTCTGCAGATCGTTGTCAAGCGTGGTGTAGACCTGCAGGCCGCCCTTGTACAGAATTTCCGGGCCGTAGGCACGCTCCAGTTGCTCGCGCACGTAGACCACAAAGTGCGGCGCCTCGAAGGTGTAGTGCAGCGGCACCAGCGGAATGGACTGCGCATCCCAGGCCAGCCAGGCTGCGTCCGCCTCCTGCGGCGTGATGTAGCCCTCCTTGACCATCAGGCGCAGCACCACGGCCTGGCGCGCCTTGGCCCCGGTCGGGTTGGTGTACGGGTCATAGTAGGAGGGCGCTTGCGGCAGACCGGCCAACAAGGAGGCTTCGGCCAGGGTCAGGTCAAGGGCCGCCTTGCCAAAATAGGTCTGGCTGGCCGTCTCGATGCCATACGCAGCGCTGCCGTAGTAGATCTCGTTCAGGTAAATTTCCAGGATGCGGTCGCGCGGGTAGGTGCGCGTGATTTCGGCCGCCAGGATCGCTTCTTTGACCTTGCGGCTGATCGTGCGCTCCGGGGACAGGAAGACCAGCTTGACCAACTGCTGGGCAATCGTGGAGCCGCCGATGACCGCCTCGCGTGCGCGGATGGCCCGCCAGACGACACGCGCCAGGCTGATCGGGTCAACGCCGAGATGCTGGTAGAAATTGGCATCTTCGGTGGCAATGGTGCCCTGGATCAGGCTGGGCGCCATCTGGTCAAGCTTGACGAGGGAGCGGCGCCCGGCGCCCGAATCGAACACCTCGTTCAGCGGCTTGCCGTTACGGTCATAGATACGCGTGCTGACGAAGAGCGCCGCGCGATCCTGCAGCTCATCGGGCGCCGGCAGCTCGGACGCCAGCAAGACATAGCCGATGGCGCCGCCGGCCGTGAAGAGCAGGCCCAGGATGGTGCTGATGATGAGTGCGATCAGGAATCCGTCGGCGAACCGCCCGCGGCCGGCGCGGCTGCTGCTTGGCCGCGGCGGCTCAGCGCCTGGCAGGCGTGGCGGTGGATTCCCGTGCCCGGCCGGTCGTGTCAGCACGGGCGGCGGCTCCGGCGGAATCACAGGCGAACGCATCCAATCAGGCAGCCCCTGGTTCGGATTCGCTAACAGTGAGCGGGACGACTGCCCCCAATTCGGGTTATCTTCACCTGGCCTCATGCCTCACTCCTTGAAAGAAACAAGTTTTATCTTTCTTTTTTATCTTTCTTGCACAAACGTCAGTTCCCCGCCCACACCGTGAACTCCGACTGCGGGCCGAAGCGGATGTGCGCGGCGTGCGGCAAGGGTTGGGTGACGTGCGGCGTCAGGCGCTGCCCGTTGACCAGCGTGCCGTTACTACTGCCCAGGTCGCAGATGCTGAGGTGGCGGCCGTCCCATGTGATCAGCGCGTGATGACGGCTGACCTGGTCGTCGTTGGCCAGGATGATGACGTTGTCAGGGGTGCGCCCCACGGAGTTTTCGCCCGGACGCAGGGCCAGCCGGCCGCCGGTGGAGTCAACGAGAAAGGCCTGGACGGTGATGGGGGGCGGCGCGGCGGGTCGCAGCGGCGCGGCGGTTGCGGGACGACGCACGGTAGGCGGGCGGCGCAGCAGCAAAACGAGGAGTACGATACTGCCGATGAGGCCCGCGAGGCCCAGGCAGGTGGCCGCGCCGAGCACCACGATGAGCGCAGACGAGGCGCGGCGGGCACGCGGCGCTGAGGGTTCAACCGGCGCGGGCACGACCGCGACGGCCGTGGCGGTGACGCGCACGATGGCCGGCGGCGTGACGGTGGCCGGCGCAGCACCATCGGCCGGCAAGGCCAGGCTGCCAAAACCGGTGGCCATATCTGGCCCCGCGACGTCCAGGTCAAGCGCATGGGTGGTCAGATAATCGCGCACGTCGTTTGGCGCCAAGGCGGGAAAGGCACTGAGCACCAGTGCGGCCGCGCCGGCCACATGGGGCGCGGCCGCGGAGGTGCCGGGAAACGAATCGGGCGCATAGCTGTCTGTGGTGACGCGATCGGGCGCGACGATTTCCGGTTTCAGGCGCTCATCATTGGTCGGTCCCTGCGAGCTGAAGTCTTCCAACTCCTGCGTGTCCCAGCGCATGGCGCCTACGGTGACAGAACCACGGGCATCAGCCGGTGTGCTCAGGCTGTAGGCTGCGGAGGGAAATTCGATCTCCCCGTTGAGCGCGAACAGATCGAAGGTCACGGGGTGCGTGGCGCCGGCTGCCTTGATGAGAATGAAGTAGGTGGCAGCATCCAGGTCGGTCAGGCGAAAGCCCTCGACCGGCAGATCGCCGGCCTGCCCCGTCTGCGCATCTCCCGATGAGGCCACGGTCTCATTCTGTGCGTTGACCAGGAAGAGATCGAAATCCTGATCGTGATCTTCCCAGTCGTTCCAGTTCAAGATGATGGTGGCGTCGCCGCGGGTCGGCGGGCGGTAGGCCATCGCGTTGGTGCCGTCGGGGAATTCGTGCAGGCCGTCGCCGTTGCTGTCGGTGAAGACGCCGCGGTAGTGCTCCGTGCCCTCGTTGCCGCTGGCGTTGACCCACACCACGCCCTGGGCGACGGCGTTGTCCACAATTTTGGCCTGGCGGCCACTGCCATCCATCGGCCCCAACGAGGACCCGGCCGAATGTGAGATGATGTCAACGCCCTGGGCCAGCAGCCAATCCACGGCGCGGCCGAGGCCGGTTTCAGTGCCGCCGTAGTAGGCCAGGAACAGTTCTGCGTCGGGCGCCATCGCGTGGATGATCTCGGCGCAGGCGGCGCCGTGTACTTCGCCCGTCGCATCGGGTTCTTCATCCGGCACAAATGAACGTGCGGTCACTTGCGCCGGCAGCGCCCCTCCCAGGAGCGTCCGGTAGCCATCGAAGCCCAGGTCGAGCACGCCGATCTTGATGCCCTGGCCGGTGAAGCCGGCGCGCTGCCAGGCTGTGGCGCCGGTCACCTCCACCCCTTCCATGGCAATGGGCGCCAGTTCAGATGCTGACGCCGGCGCAAACCTCGGAATCCACGACGGGCGGGCGGGGGCATTGGCCAGGGGGTGAGCCGGCAAACGGTTGACTTGCGTGGGGAGAGGCAGGCGCAGCTTGATGATATGGTCAAGCTGGGTCAACTGCTCGAACAGCTTGCCGGCATCCTCGTTCTGAGCGAATTGCTCGATCAGGCTCATGGGCACGGCGATGTCAATCAAGTCCTGGTAGCTGCCTTCGATGATGATGCCCAGGGCCTGCAGCTCGGCCGCGACGCCGGCCGTGTTGGCCGCGGCATCAATGACCAGCGTGATGCGCACCTGGTCCCTCTTGTTGAGCAGGGCGCGCTGTTGAGCCAGCGCGCGCGCCGCGTCCACGCCGCCGCGCTCGAAGGCCAGCACGAACTCTTTGTAGACCGAACCGAGCGATGCGTCCTGCAGCAGGCGGCCAATCCGCGGGTAGCGCGCGGCCAGGTCATCCAGGGACGGGGCGGGCGTCAACAGACGGTCGGTGGGTGGCTCGAATGCGGGTTTGGCCGCGGCGGGCGCCAGCCAGGGCTGGGCGACCGTCCACAGACCGTATCCGGCCGCGGCCAGCACCAGCGCACTGACGGCGATGAGGCCAATCAAGAAGCGGCGGTTATGTCGGAGGGATGAATGCATGAGTAAAACCTCGGATACGAGCCGTTATGTGTGAATCCAAAACGGCTTGGCCTCCTGTCCGGTGCGCTGGTAGGGATCGAGCTGCACCACGGCCACGGTCCAGTAAACGTCAATCCAGTCGTCGGTCGGAATCTCCTGGACGCCAGGCGTGGCGCGGATGGAACCAACATACAGGGTGTAGACATGGTTGGGGTTGGCGACGTAGGGCACGGGTGGCGCGACACCTGGATGATCGGGGTTGTTGGCTTTCCACATGCGCAGTTCGAAGCCCTCGTTACTGCTGAGTGCGCGCCCCGTCCATTTCCATTGGAAGTTCTCCGAGTCCCGCGGCCACAGGGTGTAGCCGTCCACGGGCGACTGGAGGATGGGGGTAGTCGCCACGTTGGCCGGTCGTGGGGTCGGCCGGCGGGTCGGCGCGGCAGGAACGGAGGTGTCGGTTGGCGTTGCGCTTGGCCGCGGCGGCGTGGTCGCGGTGGGCAGCGGCGGCGAGGTGGGCAGTGACGTTGCGGTGACGATGACGATGATGGGGGTCACCGTCGGCAAATTGGTCGTCTGGCCCTGATCGGTACGACTGCCGAGCGGCGTTACTGTGGCGCCTGCGACCGGCGGATTGACGGTGTTCTCTGCGACTGCCGGTGTGGCGGGCACCGGCGCCAGAGTTGCGGTGGCGATGGCGACAACAGTCGGTTTTGCGGTCGAGCGCCCGCCGGAGGCCATGCTTAGCGCCACGATCAGCAGTAAGACAACGGCGCCGCCGCCCAGGGCGAACCATCCCCAGACCGGAAAGCCGCGCGCGGGGCGCGGCGCGGTCTGCGGCCGCGGGGTGGAGATGCGGCCACCGGCGGGGCCTGTGCTGCGCGGTTTGCTGTCGGGGCGGCGGCCTGCAATCACGGTGGGCGGCGCCAGGTTGGTATTCACGCTGCGCAGCGCGCCTTCGATCTCCTGCTGAAACGCGACAATGCTGGCGGGGCGGCGCCCTGGCTGCGTCTCCAGCCCATGGACCAGCGCCGCTTCCAATGCCGGGCTGATGGCGATGTTCATCTCGCGCGGTGACTTGAGCACCATATTCGCGATCGCGCGCTGGATGCTGTCGGGTGGCGTCTCCCCGGTGAAGAGCGCATAGAGGGTTGCAGCCAGGGAGTAGATGTCCGAACGCTGATCGGTATGCGCGGCG
The DNA here is from genome assembly GCA_016719785.1 of Candidatus Amarolinea dominans. Classification (NCBI taxonomy): domain Bacteria; kingdom Bacillati; phylum Chloroflexota; class Caldilineae; order Caldilineales; family Candidatus Amarolineaceae; genus Candidatus Amarolinea; species Candidatus Amarolinea dominans. Next base: position 695,905 of record JADJYJ010000003.1, on the reverse strand, counting down.
CCGTACTGTTCCGGCGGTGAGAAGCCGGGCGTGACGCCGAGGGCGCCGGTGGCGGTGCGCTGCTGCTGCGAGCCTACCTTGCTGAGGCCGAAGTCCACCAGTACCGCGCGGCCGTCCGGTGTCATGCGAATGTTCTGCGGCTTGATGTCACGATGAATGATGGGCGGGTTCTGGGTGTGCAGGTAGTTGAGCGCATCGCAGATCTGACTCAGCCACTGCATCACTTCCTCGGGCATCAAGCGCCCGCGGCTGCGCAGCATCTCGGCCAGGTTCATGCCTTCGACGAAATCCATGACCAGGTACTGAACGCCCTGCGCTGTGATGAAGTGATCAATGACACGCGGCAAATTGGAATGACGCAGGCGGGCCAGCACCTTGGCCTCCTGTTCGAATTGGGTCTGCGCGTCGGGAGTGGTCAGGTTATTCTCTTTGAGCGCCACCCACTGCTCCAGGCGCATGTCCCAGGCCCGGTAGACGGCGCCCATCCCGCCCTGCCCCAGCATGCGGTCCAGGCGATAGCGATTTTCGAGAATGGATCCAGGGTTCAGAGCCATTTTTTCTTCTCCACGGCAGGGGAAAGCGGTCGTGTACTCAGTTTGGCGCTCTCAGCGGGCTTCGAACACGGTGCAGGAAACAACAGCGATGAGATGCAGGAAGCACCGGTCTCGAAGCAGCATGGGCGGCGCCAGATGGCCGCATTATACCGCAGATCGGCCAAACATGCACGTGGGCAGAAATCCGGCGGTAATCCCCTTGACCTCGTCGAAGCCGCCGTCGTTTGGTCCCCCAGCAGTTCCAAATGTAGCCATCCATGTGACTGGCCAGCGCCAGGCCGTCCTGGTGGGCGCGACGCGTCCCGTAGGGACACCTGACCTTAGCCATCTGACGGATTGCGCTCGGGGCGGCCTCATTCAATCGTCCCTACGGGACGACGGGTGTGGGGGGGCATCGCTCGCTCAAGTCAAGGTGCCCCTACGGGGCGCCGCATTTCCAAATGTGGCTCTCCAACGCCCACAATCCCTCTTGCTGCCCACCTATCTCGGGGATTTTGGGCCAAAACCGCCCGAACGAGGAGCGCAGGCCCATTTACGGGCAGCCATTCCGGGTACATTTGGAATTCCTGTTGGTCCCCTCAATGGCTTGACGAGAGGCCCGGGCGGGGGTAAAATCTAATCGGCAAACAGGCAAAGGATGCGCTCTGTCCTCTATGACCTCAGTGAGCTTGATCCAGCGCAACAGAAGCAACTTGCTGCTGTCTTGGATGGTCTTCTCGCGATGGTGAGAGGCCAGAAGCGCTTATCTAACCACGAATAGTGAATCGTAATGCTATCAACAGGTGGAGGCAAGAGTATGAATCATAACCACCAAGATGTATTGGGCGAGCTTTACCGTGTTTTGGATTTCAAGCCCGGCGAGAATTTGGTTTCACAGATACAAACCGATGAAGTCTACCAGTCAATGCTCTTCAGGCAGGCAAAGCAAAAACTGGGCGCGGATGCGGTTTTCTTTTTCAAGCCGCGCGGTAGCAACATCAGTGTCCCCTACATCTACTTTCGCCGCCTGGAAGCGCAAGACCCCCGGCAAGTATCGGTCGAGATCGCCGAACTCCACAAGTTGGCCTGGAATATGGGCAAGGCGCCTTTGCTGTTTGTTGTGCTGACTGATGGGCGAATCCTGATCTACAACACCTTTCAAAGCCCTACCGATCCCGTTCCTGGAGTTGAGTATGGAACGGGCCTCATTGATAGTTTGGATATATACTCTGCGGCAGAAGGTGAACGGCAGCGGCTGCTTGCCTATCGCCGTTCGGAGCTAGAATCGGGACGGTATTGGCAGGTAAATCGAGATCGCTTCGATCCCAAGCAACAAGCGCACTATACCCTTCTCAATCACCTTAAGATTACGCGGCGCAAGTTGCTTAGTTTGCTGTCTGAGAGCATGCCCGCAGCTACAGCCGCAGAGATCGTTCATAGCCTGCTCGGGCGTTCAATTTTCATCAAATACTTAGAGGATCGTAGAGATTCCGCTGGGAGAAATGTGTTTCCCGAGGGTTTCTTCTCGGGTTTTCGGCACGGTGCAACATGCTTCATGGACGTGCTATCCGACAAGGACGCTACGTATCGTTTGTTTGATTATCTCAACGCAAAGTTTAACGGGGATATGTTCCCTATCCAGGAAACTGAAAGGGACCGTGTAACAGGCGAGCATCTGCTGAGGTTACAAGAATTTCTCACCGGAGAGCAAGAGTTGGTTACAGGGCAACTCAGCCTATGGAAGTTCTATTCGTTTGATGTCATTCCGATCGAGTTCATCAGCAATGTGTACGAGGAATTCTTCCACATTCAAGCTGCCGACGCCACGGAAGGCTCGGCCAAGAATGAGACCCACTACACCCCCCATCATCTTGTCGAGTTTCTCGTTGACGAAGTGTTCCCGTGGGATGGGCAGAAAACCGCTTTCACCATCTTGGATCCAGCATGCGGATCAGGGATTTTTCTCGTTGAGATCTACCGCCGTCTCATTGCGCATTGGTTCCAGGCTCATCCAGATCAAAGCAGTATCACGCCATTTCAACTCAATGATCTGCTGGTACAAAATGTTTTTGGTGTTGATCTTAATCCAGAAGCCATCCGGGTAGCGGCCTTCAGCCTGTACCTGACGATGTGCGATTTCCTGGAACCCCGTCAAATCTGGGAGGATGTTCGCTTCTCACAACTTCGTGGTCATAACCTGTTCTGCTCTGATTTCTTCGCGGATGACCTGGAGTTCGTGAAGCGGAAATATGATCTCGTCATCGGGAATCCCCCATGGGCAAGCAGGCTTACCCATGCTGCGATACAGTATCGTGCGCGCATGAAAACCGAGCACCCTAAGCGGGAAATTGCCCCCGACAATCAAATCTCGATAGCATTCCTCTGGCGCGCCGCTGAGTTCTGCGAGCAAGATGGCCGCGCCTGCCTGATCATGCCGAGCAAGGGGCTTCTGTTCAACCGATCTAACCCCCACAGAGTTTTTCGGAAGGAGTTCTTTGCGCGCTACAACATAAAAACCGTCATCAACTTTTCGGTGATTCGCCATGCTCTGTTCAGCAAGGCGGTCGGCCCAGCTACCGCGATCATTTACGCACCTTCCGAGCCTGACGATACCAAGCCGATTCTGTACTGCACTCCAAAACCCGCTCATTCTCTCGTTGATAAATGGCAGTTCGTGATTGACTCACAAGATATCGCTATGCTGCCGCGTTCTGAGACACGAGAAGATGACGTTATCTGGAAAGTGGCAATGTGGGGGGGGCCTCGAGACTATGCGCTCATCAAGCGGCTGATGTCCCCTGCGTACACAACTCTCGGCCAGATTTGCAAAGATAGACAGTGGGTAAATGGAGAGGGTGTCATTGTTGGAAAGGAAGCACAACGGAAAAACGATGCTTCTTGGTTGGTTGGCAAACCCTATGTCGAGGCAAAGAGCCTGAATCGCTTCGCGGTGAACGAGGCGGCTTTGCCATTGTTTGAAATATCCAAGCTGCAGCGGCCCAGGCCAGATCAAAAGGCGATATTTTCCGGGCCTCACGTTCTGCTCAAGCAGAGTCCGCTGACCGGTGAATCAGGGTTCAGGGCAGCACTGCTGTTGGGTGATGCCGTTTTCAGACATTCCTTGATCGGAATAAACGGGCCAGTACATGATTTGGATCTTCTCGTAGAGTGCTGCATTGCGCTCAATAGTCGTGTTCCCCTGTACTTTGCGATGATGTCAAGCAGACGATGGCTGGTTGAGCGTGATGAACTCGAAGAAGCAGAGGTCATGACCTTGCCCATGCCAAAAGACCGCTCTAATCAGCCTGTCACCGTCGGCACGCTTCGCGCTCTCTCACAAGATCCCGATTGGGAGAGCAAAGTGGCTGCTCTCACGGAAGGTCTATTTGGTTTGACCAGGGATGAGCAAATACTGGTTGATGACGCGATCAATTTTACGCTTGACTTTTTCCGGTGGAAAGGCAATTCAAAGGCGGTAAAACCGACATTCAGCCAAACGGAGGGCGATCGCCTACTCAAAGAGTATCTCGATGTGATGATCTACACGCTTGAGGGATCATTTGGAAAACCTTTTACTACCACGATTTTCGAGCATGGTGATTCTCCCCTGAGAGTTGTTGCGGTGAAACTGTCCGAGACGGGTGAGTCAGGTATTCCCAGAATCACGATCGAAGGCTCTCAACCTGCACTGGATTTGGCTTTGCAGAAGGCAGATGAATTTCTCAAAGAGCGTCGCTTGCCAAATGTATTCATACAGCGCAATGTCAGAGCTTACATCGGGAAGACCATTTACGTGGTGAAGCCGGATCAGCAGCGATATTGGACAAGAGCAAGCGCCTTGAGAGACGCTGATGAGATCTATGTAGACATCATGCAGGCATGGAGGCCATCTTTATGAGCCTCCACGATCTCATTGGCCCCCAACCACTGCAACCAATCGAGCTATCGCGAGCGCTTGGCCCCGATGGGGTGAAACGACTCCTGGAGCTAATTCGTGATGCCTACTTCGATCTCGTCCAATCAAGAAAGATCAACCGATCCATGGACGAGAACCAGATAACCGAGGAGTTATGCATCCACATTCAGAAATGCCAGCGTCTGAGCGGAATCTTGCCCTCGGTTTATGTTATTCACGAAAAGCAGGATAGGACCCAAGCGAAGAATACAGGGAAGGCTCCTACTGTGGACTTTTGTTTCCGCGGGGAATGGCGGGATGATGTCTATTTCGGGGCTAAATGCAAAATAGTCGAGGCAGATAACAAAAAGTTGTGTGAGGAGTTTGTCTCGAACGGTGTCATGAGATATGTAGCAGGCAAATATGGGCAGGCGTTTCAAGAAGGCGCCATGCTCGGGTACATTCGCAGTACCGAATGCGAGGCTGTTGCCGCCGAACTACGCACTCGGATGGAACAGCTCGATGGTTCTCCATCGCTGCATCGGTCAGACCTCCTATTGCCCTTTCAAGATTACCATACTTCATGCCATCAGCGAGTGGTCGGTATCACGCCTCTTTTTACGATTCATCACCTTTTGTTCTTGTTTGCGACTTGAGCCCATTTTGCACCAATAGCCAGAGGCGTGTTTTTGGCAAATGAAAGCTCGGCCAGGAATACCCGGCGCCCATCGTGGATCATGGCGCGGCGCGTGAGCGGACGCTGGCCGCGTATCAACGGGCGACCCAGGTCGCAGCAACGGCTACGAAGCCTGCCCGGCCCAGGCTAACGCACTTGCAAGCGCCGGATGCAAAAGGTCAAAGGACGTACGATGTTCAAGATGGCACCCTGCACCACAGGCATGGGCAAAGTCGAAGCCACAAGCATCGGCTGGCGTCTGCGCCTGCCGCCGACGACCAACGGGGTGTACAGCAACGCGCAGCTCGATGATTACCAGGGACGCCCGCGACGCGCCTTCCCCTGGCGCCCGCCGTTGACGTTGACGATCCGCGCGCGCTTTTCGCACGAAGCCGGTGAGCTGCGCGGCACGGCCGGCTTTGGCTTTTGGAACAGCCCCTACCCCACCGCAGACGCCAGACTGCCCGCGCTGCCACGGGCCGTCTGGTTTTTCTACGCCTCCCCGCCCTCCAACATGGCGCTGGCGGCCGGCGTGCCCGGTCATGGCTGGAAGGCCGCGGTGATGGATGCGCAGCGCCCGCTGTTTTATCTGCTGGCGTCCGCGGCGCCGGCCGGATTTGTCCTGATGCGCTTTCCGCGCCTCTACCGCGCCCTGTGGCCGCTCGGTCAACGTGCGCTGGGGGTTGCAGAAGCCGAGGCGCGGGTTAGCCTGACCGCCTGGCACACCTACACCGTGGCATGGGGCGCGCAGCAGACGCGCTTCCTGATAGACGGTGCGGAGGTGTTGCAGACGCCCAGGTCGCCGGCCGGCCCGCTCGGCCTGGTCATCTGGCTCGATAACCAATACGCTGTCGTGACGCCGCAGGGGCGCTTCCGCGGCGGCCTGCTCACCACCGTGGCCGAGCAGTGGCTGGATGTCGAAATCAGTTAGCCGCGGCGGGCGGTACATCGGCCAGTTCAGCGTAGATACGCACCGTCCCCTCCTCCAGACTCCAGATCTGCGTGGCAAACTGCTCGATGAAGTAGCGGTCGTGAACGATCGCCAGCACCGTGCCGGTGAACGCGGCCAGCGCCTGCTCGAACCGGCTGCGCGACGGAATGTCCAGGTGATTGATCGGCTCATCCAACAGCAGGAAATTGCAGCCCAGCGCCACCAGGTGAGCCAGGGCGAGCCGCGTCCGTTCGCCAAAGCTCAGCAGATGCACCGGCGTAAAGACCGCATCGCCCGCGAAGAGAAAGTAGTGCAGAAAACTACGCACCTCGGTCTCGTTCATGGCCGCTACCCGGCGTATCGTTTCCAACGGCGTGCTGGCCGGGTCGAGCAGTTCCTGTTCCTGGGCAAAGTAGCCCAAGCGCACCCCCGCGCCCAGGCGCACATGACCGGCGCTGGGCGTCAACTGCCCCTGGATGATGCGCGCCAGGGTCGTCTTACCGCTGCCGTTAGGCCCAATCAGCGCCACACGTTCGCCGGCGCGCAGGGTCAGGTTGACGTCGTGAAACAGATCGTGGGCGCCAAAGCGTTGGCCCACGTCGGTCAACACCAACACCTCACGGCCGCTCTCTGGCTGCGCACCAAAGTCGAGTTTCATCTGCCAGGTCAGCGCCGGCTTCTCGATGCGCTCCTCTGAGTCGAGCAGACGCTCCAGCCGCCGGCGCTGCACCGTCATGCGGCGGGCAATGCCCAGGGCAATTTTGCGTGTGGCGAAGTCAATCGTCCCGTGCTCGATGTTGCGCGCGTGCGATTCCTTGTCCGCAATCGTCGCGGTCATCCGTTGGATGAACTCCTGCTGCTCCCTATACGCGGCCAGGTGTTTGGCCCGTGCGCTTTCTTTGGCCAACATATAATCGGTGTACGCACCGGGATAGGCGGTCAGGCGATGGGTCTGCTCGTCAATCTCCAGGATGGCGTTCACCGTGTGATCCAGGAAGGCGCGGTCGTGCGACACGATAATCACCGCGCCATCATAGCCAGCCACGAACTGCTCCAGCCATCGCAGCGCGCCGATGTCCAGATGATTGGTCGGCTCATCCAACAGCAGAAGGTCGGGGTACGTCAGCAGCAGGCACGCCAAGCCCAGCCGCGTCTTCTGGCCGCCGCTGAGAATCTGCACGGGGGTGGCCGCTTCCAGCGCGTGCAGGCCCAGGCCGGTCAACACCACCTGGATGCGTGTCTCGATGCTGTAGCCGCCCAGGCGCTCGAAATCAGCCAAAGCCAGGTCATAGGCAACCAGGATGGCGTCAAGTTCGGCGCCGGACGCCTGTCCCATGGCCGCGGCCAGGGTTTGGACCTGCTGCTCGGCCGCGCTGAGCGCGGCGCTGGCCTGCCTGAGCATATCGTCAACCGTGGCATCAGCGGTGTAGACCAGTGCCTGCGCCAGGTAGCCGACGCGCACTGTGCCGGGGCCCAGGCGTACGCTGCCGCTGTCGGGCGCCTCCTGGCCCAGGATGATGCGCAGCAGCGTGGTTTTGCCGCAGCCGTTAGGGCCGATCAGCCCGACGCGCCCGCCGCGGTTGATGGTGAAGGAAATGCCGGTGAGGATGACCTCGCCGGCAAAAGACTTACAGATATGACTCACTTGCAGCATCACAGCCCCCCTTGCGAGGGTGTCAATTCCCGCCCGATCGCGATCTCATGCCGCCGAGCTGGCCCGCTTGCAGAAGAGCTGATACTCGTCGCGGCTGCCGTAGAGCGCGCGACCCGCGCTGGCGCCGGCCAGTTCCCAGCCTTCGGCGCCGAGCTGATTGAGATAATCGTGCAGCAGCGGCTGATCTTCCCAATTGGCAATCTTCTCGCCGTTACGGTAGCGCGGCCGCCAGCCCCTGTATTCCTGGAACGAAATCACCAGGTATTCCCAACGCCGGGGCGCGATGGTGGCCTTTGGCGCCAGGCTTACAGGCTCTTTCGCCGCTGGTTGCGCGGCGGCCGCCGGCTGCGCAACAGCCGGTCTACTGGCGGGTTGCCGGCCAGTTGTGTCGCGCGGCGGGGGCGCGGCCACCACAGGCGTCGGCCCTGATGCACCTCCGCCCAGCAGTTCACCCAACAGGTCAGGGGTTTGTTTACGCTCGGTCATCACGTGTGATCCTTTCTACCAACGCCTGGTAATCCTCCGCGCCCGGTGAATGAGGCGCAAACTCGAAGATACTCTGCCCGTAGCCCGGCGCCTCCGACAGGCGCACGCTGTAGCGCACCGGCGCGCAGACCTGTTCGCCGTAATGGCTCTGCAGTTGCTCCAGGATTTCCGCTGACTTGCGCACACGCCGATCGAAAAACGTAGGCAAGATATAGGCCAGGTGCAGGGCCGGATGATACTTCTGGATGGCGGCCAGGCTCGTGCCGAATTCGATCAGCCCTTGCAGGGTCAGCACCTCCAGCGAGACCGGCGCCAGGACCTCGTGCGCATAGAACAGGGCATTGACGGTCAGTGCGTCCCAGCCGGGCGCGGTATCCAGGATGGCGAAATCGAACTGGTCTTCGTACACCGTCAGCGCCTCCGCCAGCACCTGTTCGCCGCCGAAGTCGCGGCGGGTGATCTGGCGCTTGAGTCCGGCCAGGGCACGACCGCCGGCCAACACCGCCAGGCGTTCACGCGCGGGAAGTAGCGCCTCTGCCGGAGTCGTCTCCCCAGTCACCAGGTCAGCCAGCCCCAGCATGGCCTGCACGCCCAGGGCCTTCGTCACCTGGCCCTGTGTATCCACATCCACCAACAGGACCCGCTGCCCGGCCAACGCCAACCCGGCTGCCAGGTTGACGGCCGTGGTCGTCTTACCCACACCGCCCTTGGAGAGGGCAACAGCAATTTTACGCATGCAGGATGCCTCCAGTTGAACAGTTACGGATAATTTTAGGGCTTGTCAAGAAACAACTTCCTGTTCTTGTCCGCATTTCGGTCAGGAAAATGCGGGAACCTATTCTTTGACGAGCCCTTAGTATACCACAAAGCAGGCCAACCCTTCAACAGCCGGCGACTGGAAGTCGCTGCAACCATCGCAAAGCCTGCCTGCGCAGGCTGGAAACGACAGCCGACGAAGGTCGGCTTCGCAACCGTAGCAGCGGTTTCAACCGCCGGTCGCCGGTCGCCGGTCGCCAAAAACAAAAACAGCCTGCGGGGTTTTGGAAACCCCACAGGCCGTTCTGTCAATTGTCTTGACAACTCAGCCTACCCGGGATAGAGACAGGATTGGTAACTGCTCAGGCGGCCCCCCTGCCCCCAATCCTGGGGGGAAAAGCATTCGGCTCCCCCAGGATTGGGGGGCAGGGGGGCACTTTTGTCTTGCCCACCGCAGGCCAAAAATCCTGTTCATCCTGTTCATCCTGTCCAGATCGGCCTACAAGGCATGTCTCATCTGTTCTACGGCGCGACGTAGTCCTCCGTCTCGCCGTAGCGGAAACCGCCGGCCGGCCCGTCGCCCACGCTGTTGAGCGCAAACGGCGCCTCGCTCAGGGTGATGCGCATCCACTGCGCCTTCGGCTCCGGTTTCCAGGCCCGGAAGGCCGGCGTGGTCAGCGTGTAGGCGCCCGGCCCCAGGGTCAGCGCCAGGTTCTGCACCGCCCACTCCGGCGCCGTGTTGTTACCGCCGCAGTTCATCGTATCGTCCCATGCGGCGTCGCGATTCCAGTCGAACCAGACATTGACGTAGCGCGTGCGCCAGCCGCCGGCCACCGTAACGGTGTAGGTAAAGCTCGTCAGCCCGCAGTGCGGCAGGTTGATGCTGGACGGTGTCACCCCCTCATCGTACTCATCCCGGTTGGACAACCCCGGCGGCGTCGGCGGGTCCAGATTGGGCCAGTCCGGGCCATCTTCGTCGGGAATCAGGTCTGCGTCATTTTCTTGGCTGACCCATGCGCCCAGCCAGGCGTCGGATCGTGGGTAGCGGTGCATGGGGCCATACGGCGCGCCCAAGTCCGGATCATACACCGTGGGGAACGCGGCGGTCACCGCGGGCGGGCCGGTGTAGGCCACCATGCTGGCGCCGTAGTGATTGGTGGAGTCGGGCGCATCGCCCACATCCCGATAGAGCGGCGCGGCCAGGGGGAACCACCACCACCAGCGGGAGGGCCACCACCACCAGGCGCCCCACCAGTTCCACCACCACCACGGGCGCCACCAGCCCCACCAAATCCAGTTCAGACCCCACCACCAGGGGCGCAAGGACCACGATGACCACCAGGGCCACCAGTTCCAGCCCCAAGACCACGGCCACCAAGCCCAGCCGCCCCACCAGTACCAGGGGCCCCACCACCAGGTGCCCCACCACCAGGAACGCCAGCCCCACCACCAGGGCCACCAGAAGCGGCCGCCCCACCAGGGCCACCAGCCCCAGCTGAACCACCAGGGCCACCAGAAGCCGCCCCACCACCAGGGCCACCACCACCAACCCCAGCCTTGCCACCAGGGGGAGCCCCATCCGCCCCAGTTGAACCACCACCAGGGCCACCAGAAGCCGCCCCACCACCAGGGCCACCACCAGCGCCACCACCAGCCGCACCACCAGCCCCATTTGAAGGGCCAGTACCACCACCAGTGCCACCAGCCGCGCCACTTGAACCACCACCAGGGCCACCACCAGCCGCCCCACCACCAGGGCCACCACCACCAGCCCCAGCCAAACCACCAGGGCCACCACCACCAGTTGCCCCACCACCACCAGGGCCAGCAGAAGTTACCCCACCAACCCCACCACCAGCCGGACCACCACCAGCGCCATTGCCACCACCACCAGCCGCCCCACCACGGGTTGGACGGCCACCACCAGCGCCACCACCACCAGCGCAGTCCGAACCAGCCCCAGGGGCCATACCACCAGCCCCACCAGCCGTACGGCCGATAGAACCAGGCGCCCACGCCCCACCACCAGGGATACCAGAACCACCACTGTTCGCCGGTCGGATCGTTGTACGTGGTCGGGTTGTTGCCCACGTAGGTGTACAACGGCATCACCGAGCGCAGCTCCAGCGGATGCTGCCAGCAGGCCGGGCATTGCGACAGGATCAAGCCTTCGTAGATCGGGTCGGGCTGCAGGAAGCGCCCTGCCGTCGGGTCATAGGTGCGCGTGCGGAAGTCGTAGCGATTACTGGTGCGGTCGAGCGGCCGGCCGGTGAACAGCAGGTTGTTCGGCGGCGCCGCGATCGTGCCCGCTTCGCTGTATAATTCGCCGAACGCCGTGTACTCATAGCGTTTGACCACCGCCCCCACCTGGTCAATGATCTGGCGCGTGGAGCCGAGCGCATCGCGCAGGAAGAAGTGAACCGTGGCGCTGCCGGGCACGATGCGCGCCACCTGCTCGTCAATCTCCTGGCCGAACAGATAACTGGCGCTCAGCGTGGGCATGCCGGTCGCGTTGCCATACTCGGCCACCACATTCGGCCCATCGTACAGATAGCCCGTGCAGTTGCTGCCCCCGCCGTTGCAGTCCAACACCTTATTGCCCAAGGCATCGTAGGCATAGGTGCGTGCGTCGCCGGCCAGCGGATTGGCGTAGGCGGTCTGACGGCCGCCGGGATCATAGGCAAACTGCTCCATCACGGCCGGGCCGAGCACCGACTGGCGCATCTGCAGATTGCCGCGGCCATCATACAGGTGCTGAATGATCTGCGTCGGCGGCCCCCCGCCCTCGTATTGTAACGTCTGCGCAATCTGATGCGCAGCGTCATAGAACGTATCGGTGCGCACACAGGTCGTGCCAGGGATACAGCCGCCGCTGATCTCCTCCCGGCGCACGCGGTTGCCCACGTTGTCGTAGGTGTATTGGGTGTCATAGGCGGTTGGGCCAGGCGGAATCACCTGCACGCGCGTCTCGCGCGTCAACCGGCTGTGAGTCAACGGGTCGTAAGTGTATTGCAGTTGCGTCGTCTGGCTGCCCTGCTCCACTGTCTCCTGCAAGCGGTTGCCGTTGGCATCATAGGTGTAGAGCAAGCGTGAGAGCTGCACCGTGCAGCCTGCATCCTGGCAATGACGCACCTGGCTCAAGCGGCCGGCGCCGTTGTAGCTGTAGACTGCATACCCCACCGCCGCGCCGTTCTTCCTGAAGACAGACTGCGTGACGCGGCCTTCCAGGTCGTAGGTCTTGCCCTCTGTTGTGGTCAGCGTGCCGCCGTTGTCGCTGCGCACCATCTGAGTCAAACGATTCTTCGCGTCCCAGGTCATATCCACCTGCGCGGGCGCGGTCAGCCCCGGCAGTTGATAGGTCTTGCGCGTTGGGTTGCCCACCGCGTCGTACTCATAGCCGATCATGGCTGCCAGCGTGGGCGAGATCACCTGCGCGGTTTGCACAACCCGGTTGCGCGCATCGTAGGTGAACGTGGTCTCCGTGGTCAAGGCGCCGCTGCCGTTGAAGTGCCGGGCCGCCGTGACATTGCCGACCGCATCATACGTCTGCTCATCGTGGCTGCCATCGCTGTAATCGGTGCGCGTGATGCGGTTCTGATTGTCGTAGGCGTAGTGGGTGATGCTGCCGTCTGGCGCGATCTTGTCGGTCAGGTTGCCGAGCAGATCATACTGATAACCCGTCAGCCGGCTGAGTGGATCCGTGCTGCTGGTCAGGCGCCCCAGGTCATCATAGCCATAGACCCACACCCCACCGTTGGCATCGGTCATCTGGGTGCGGCGCCCGCGGCTGTCATACTGGAACAGGGTAATGTACCCCCCCTCCACCTCCTGCACCACGCGGCCCAACGCATCGAGCGTGGTCTGGATGCTGTTGCCTAGCGGCGCGATCATCCCCGTCTGCCGACCGGCCGGGCTGTACTGAATCTGCGTCGTCTCCGGTGGGCCACCGGTCGCACGCGTGGCTTGGGTCAAACGGCCGTCGGTATCATAGACAAACTGCGTCGTCTGTCCCACCGCGTTGATGACAGCCGTCGTATGGCCGAGTGCATCGTACTGCAACTGCGTCATGCCGCCCAGGGGATCGTTCACCTGGGTCATGCGATGGGCGTAGTCATAGCTGAAGTTGGTGGTTTGGCCGCGCGCGTTCGTCAGCGCGGTCACGTTGCCGCCAGCGTCATACGCATAGGTCGTCGTCTGGCTCAGGGCATCGGTCTCGCTGAGCTTGCGCCCTGCAGCATCGTAGGCGAAAGTTTCCGTGCGGCTGAGCGGGTCGGTGACCTGAATGATGTTGCCCGCCAGGTTGTATTGGTAGACATTGGATTTGCCGTCCGCGTTCGTCACCTGTGTCACACGGCCGATGCGATCCAATTGAAAGGTCGTGGTCTGGCCGACTGCGTTCGTGATCGTGCGCGCCCGGCTGGCATCATCGTAAGCCAGAGTCGTCGTCTGCCCCTGCGGCGCCACCACCTGCACGGGGCGGTCGTGACCGTCGTAGGTCACCTGGGTCATCTGCCCGGCCGGATCGGTCATGCGCACCATGCGATTCGCGGCGTCGACCATGTACTGGGTGGTGTGGCCGGCCGCGTCCTTTACTGCCAGCTTGTTGCCGCGACCGTCGTAGGTGTACTCGGTCGTGCGGGCGTCAGGATCGGTGGCCGCGGTGAGATTGCCCAGCGCGTCGTACACCATCTGTGTCACGCCGCCCAGCGCGGCCGTGATGCGTGTCTGGCGGTCGAATGTATCATATTGGAACGTGGTGGCGCCGCCGCCTGGCTTGGTCTCACTCACGCGGCGGTTGAGGTTGTCAAAGGTGAAGGTTGTGGCATTGCCGCCCGCGTCCATCGCCTGTGTCAGATTCCCATCGCCGTCATAGGTATTCTGCGTGACCGCACCCAGCGTATCCACAATCTGCAGCGGCTGGCCGCGACCGTTATTGATGAACTGCGTCGTGTGGCCCAGCGGGTCGGTGGAGCTGAGCAACTGGCAGGTCGTGGCGCTGTAGGTGTTGCTGGTCACCGCGCCCTGCGCATCCTGCACCGACGTCTGGTTGTTGCACAGGTCATAGGTGAAACGAGTCTCCAGGCGCTCGGTCGCGGCCGGGTCCGGGTGTGCGGACTGGATGCGCAGCAGGCTGCCGCGGCTGTCGTACTCGTAGTGATTGCCGTCTCCGCCGCCCAGGTGCTGCAGGTTGCCGCGACTGTCATAGTCGTACAGGATGACCATGCCGGTGGCGCTGTTGCTCACCTGGCTGATGCGGCTGCTGGTGGGCGCGTACATCACCGTGGTCATGCGGCCCAGGGGATCGGTCACGTCGGTCTGGCCGACCGCATAATTGTAAGTTTGCGGCAGCAAGGTGTCCGGCCGCTGCAGCGAGATCAGGCGCGCCAGGCCATCGTACTGATACTGGGTCATTTTGCCAATCGCGTCAGTGTCGGTTTCCAGGAGATCAACACCGGTGTAGCCATAGGTGCGCCAGGCCGCGCCAAAGCGATTGACGCTGGCCAAATCGCCGCCGCCGCCGTAGTTGTAGTTGACCTGGCGGCCGGTATGATCGCGAGCCTGGCGCAGGGTGCCATTCGTGTTGTAGAGAAATTGCAGCGACATGCCGGAGGTGCTCTCGGCTTGGGTCAGGCGTCCGCTGCTGGGTGCATAAGTCAGCATGTAGCCATTGCCGCTGCGGTCCATCACGCTGGCCAGGTAGCCCGGCGCAACCAGATCGGCCAGCGGGCGGAACTGATAGATCAGGCCATCACGCGTGCGCAACTGCGGGCCGGCCGGGTCGGCGATGATCTCGCTGAAGACGCCATCGGCCTGATAGCCTGTCCACAGTTGATAGGCCGGCAGCACGTCCGTGCAGGGCAGTGCGAACGCCGCGGCCACGGTCTGCACATCCACGATATCGGTGCGGTTATCGGCCGGCAATTGCACGTCGAAGAAAACATCGAAGAAGGAGTCGCCAAGCTGCGTGCCCCAGCGTTCGGCGTCCAACTGCACATCGAGGACATCAATCGGCGTTGCCGTGCGGTTGACATCCTGGCGACAACTGTTCAGGTAGTCAATGGTCTCGCCATCGCCCTTGTGCAGGCGCAGACCGTTGCTGGTTGTTTCCAGGTAGACGTTGAGGCTGTGTGTCCATTTGCGCCCCATCGGCGCGAGGGTCGGCGCGGCCTGGCTATTGTAGGCCACCTGCAAGCCAAAGGTGGGGCCAACGCCGTTGAACTGGAAGTGCGTGTCGCTCAGGAGCAGGTTGCCGTTGGTGACATTGGCCCCATCCATCATCTGGATGGGGACGTCGGCCGGGTTGCCGTTCTCCTTTTGGCCCATGCCCAGGCCATTGCGGCCGGCCGGCGGCAACAGAGTCGGCAGCGTCGGTGCGGTAGGCATGGCGCGCACCGCTTGATCGGCCTGCGCCAAAGGGGTCATCGTCAACGTCAGAATCACGAGCCAGGTCAAGACAAGATAGATGCGGCGAGTGCGTTGAGACATGCGAACCTCCGAGAATCAATCCAGACTTCAGTAGAACCATCGGAATGAGCGGCACATCGGTGGGCATCGAGACGGCGAGCAGGGAGCACGAAGCGGGAGACCAGAGCTTGATGAGTGCGGGGAACAGGAAGGTATCAACCAGCAAGCGAACGGTCGAAGAGAAAGACAAGAAAATAATCAGTACGAGCGCAAATTCTGACGGCGGGCCACAAGTGTCTGTTACACGTATCTTTTCAATAATCCGGGGCAGGGGCATGGCCTTGCGCCTGCCCGCGTGGGCGACCGCAAGGGTGCGCTCCTACAAATTGAGAAGATACTGTTACACACCAGATGTGCTACAATGGCGTTCGCAGAGGCGTTAGCAGAAACGCCTGAGGACCGTAATAACCCGAAAGGAGCCACATCGAGAAGCAATGGCACCATGGTGGAAGAATCAACGTGGCGAGTGGTTTGTGATCATCCAGGGCGTGCTCTTTGCCCTGGTGGTGTTTGGCCCCAAAACAGCGCCGGGACTGCCGGCCTGGTCAGGCCGTTGGGCGGCCGGCCTGGCGCTGACGGGCGTGGCCCTGGTGATCGCAGGCGGTCTGTTGAGCAGCAGCGCCGTCTTGCGGCTTGGCTCCAACCTCAGCGCGCTCCCTCATCCGGTGGAGGGCGCCAAGTTGGTTGCCTCCGGGCCGTACCGATTCGTACGCCATCCGATCTACGCAGGCATCATCCTGGCGGCGCTGGGCTGGGGCCTGGTCAACCGCAGCACCCTCGGCGTGTTGTACGCGCTGGTGCTGTTCATCTTCTTCGACCTCAAATCCCGTCGCGAAGAATTCTGGATGCGGCAAAAACTGGCGAACTATGGCAACTACCAGGCACGCGTGTGCAAGCTAATCCCGTTTATTTACTAGCCGGGTGGGCAGCTGGGCAGGTGTATCCAAAATCTGCGGTTACCAGGCTGATGTCCACGACATTGACCACGCCGTTGTTGTCCAGATCGTAGAGCGGATCGTTGCTCAGCCAGCTCAGCGCGCTGGCTTGAATGTCGGCCACAGTGACTGCCAGATCATGATTGAAATCGCTTCTCAGTAGACACAAGCTCTCCACGGCGCCGCTATCACAACGCGCCGCTCCGTCGCCATCGCCATCGCGGGGGCGGACAATTCCCGTTTGATCAGTCGCTTCACAGGCGGCGCCGCCACTGCCGGGCGCGGCCGGATTACCGCGGTCAAGCAACCGGCTGCCGGCCAGCGGGGCATGGGTCAGGGTGGCGCCGCCGTGGTTACCCAATGGCCCCACTTTGGCATCGAGCGGACTGGCAAGCGTCCCAATCTGATCGCCGGGCGCCGCGGACAACGCGCAGCCGTTGTTGATGCCAATCACGTTATAGCCGAGCGACGTGGGTGAACCGTTGCAGTCTGGAATCAGGTCGGCCACGCCATCGTGATTGCCGGCAAGCACCGTGTTCTTCAGGGTCAAGGTGCCGGCAGAAATATGAATACCTCCGGCCCCGTTCCCGCCGCTGAGGTCCGAGTTGCCCTGGTTGGCCGTGATCGTGACGTTGCTCAACCTCACATTGCCAGCCATAAAAATCGCACCGCCAGCATTGGTGGCCCGATTGCCACTCAGAGTGCTGTTCTGCAACAACAGCAGGCCGCCAGCGCCGATGTTGATGCCGCCGCCAGATGCACTATTGATGGCGGTGTTGCTCAGGATGGTGCTGGCCGTAATGGTCACCGTACCTGAAGCGTCAATGCCGCCGCCGTTGCTTGAATCGGACGTGTTGAGTTCAATCGAGCTGCCGCTGATCGTCAGGTGCGAGGTATTCAGGCCAAAAATGCCGCCCCCGGCCGGACTCACGCTGTCGCGCACGACGCTGTCCACCAGCAGCAGGCGGGTGTTAGCCAGCAGCATAAAACCGCCGCCCGCCCCGGACAGCATGGCATCGCCATGACGTATCGTCACACCGCTGATCTGCATCGTGCTGCCGTTGGTCACGAGATGAAAGACCCGATCCAGCGCGCCGCCGTCAATGACAGTCGCCGCGGCCCCGGCGCCGATTAGCGTCAAGCTATCACGGATGTCAAGGTCGCCCGTGGCAGCCAGGTTTTCAGCAATACCAGGAATCGTGAGCGTGTAGGTGCCGGCGGGCAGCATAATGGTGTCCGCGCCGGCGAGGGCGTTGGTTTCCTGAATCGCCGCGCGCAAAGTACACTGGTCGTTCGGCTGCGCACTGGAATCACAACTGCCATCGCCGGCCACCAGATCCACCGCATCGTTCACGCTGTTCACCGTAAAAATCGCGGCCGGCACGCTGACCACCGTGCTACGCGGGGAATCATGCCAGCCAAACAAGGCGCCTAAAAGCGCCATCACCAGCAGACCGATCTTCATGGTATTCTCCTTTTATTGTCTGACGATTGCTTGAACTCACGCGATCTGGTAGGGCGGGCCATGGATAGTGCGCTGCCCGGCCGTCGCATCGGAGATGACAACCGTGAGGGGAGTCGCATGTGCCGCCACGCGTTCTTCGGGAAACCAGCGCCGCCCATCTTTCACCACGATCAGGAGACCGTGTTCATCACCCATGGCCGTGAATGTTGCGGTGGGATGCTGACGATACACCGGAAGGTGTATGCTTGTCTGTAATCTCTCTACAAGGTGCAGAACATTATCCACCGCCAGGCCGATCTCGCTGATGCTGAGCAGGCTGGTCGCGCCGAACGCGCGCGTCGCGGGGCTGGGCAGGTCATGGCGGGCAATGAACTCGCCGATGTTGCCGTCGCGGTCGGCAAAGTAGATGGCATGGGCGTTCCAGGCGCTGAAGTCGAATTCGTCCGCGCCGCTGGCGTCGGTGAGGAGCGGCACGCGCGCCGCCAGCCAGGCTTTGGCCTCGGTAAACTGCCCCTCGGGCATGTTGAAGGCGAAATGATAGGGTGCGGGCGTGGGTGTCGCCGCGGCCGCAAAGATCAACGTTGATGAGCCAACCTGCAGCGCAACCTGGTCAGCGTCAGCGGTCAGCAGGGGAAAACCGAGCAGGTGGTGATAGAAGTCCCGCTGCTCCTGCAGGCGATGGGTCAGCAGACGTAACTCGTGAATGATCATGCGTAGCTCCTCTTGCCACCTCAGACGGTCGTTGCCAGGTCCACCAGCATCGCGTTCAACAGCCTGAGCAGCGGCGCAACTGGCGCCAGGATGCCGGCGCCCTTCTTGCCCGCGCTGATTTCGATCTGATCGAAGAGGATGGCCGTTTCATCTACGAACACGTCATAATGCCGATCGAGCAGAGCCAGGGGCGAGATGCCGCCTTTCTCCAGGCCGGTGATGCGTTCCGCCTCCCTGTGCGGCGCCATCTGCATCTTCTTCTCGCCCGCGGCCGCGGCCAGCTTCTTCAGATCGAGCTGGCTGTCGCCAGGCAGCAGGACCAGGATCGGTTTGGCCGCCGGGCGATCTGGCATGACCACCAGAGTCTTGAATGTTTGCTCCGGCGGCAGGCCAATCACCGCGGCCACCTCCGCCGCCGACAGGTGCTCCGGCACGTCGTAGTAGAACGCGGTGTAGGGGATGTTGTGTCCCTCCAGCACGCGCATCGCCAGCGTTTTCTGATTCCTGGACATGATGCCCGCCGCCTACCGTCCCAGCAGGGTGCCCAGGCTGACGCCTGCCAGCACGCCCAGCAGCCCCAGGCCGGCGACGAGGCGCGTGCGCGACGCGCTGCGCACGTCGGTCATCACCTGCGGCCCGCTGAACTGTTGCGGCGGCGCGTACTCTGGCCGCAACAGTTCGCCCAGGATGAAACCGGTGGCCAGGCCGCCGATATGGGCGTAGTTGTCCACCACGCCGCTGGTGATGCCGTACACCAGATTGATGCCGACAACCACCAGCATGCTCTGCAGCATCTGTTGGCCCGGCTTGCCGAAGAGCGTGCGATAACGGCGCAGATAGGCGATGAACGCGCCAAGCAGCCCAAAAATGGCGCCCGAAGCGCCGGCCGCAAGCGAAGTCGAGAACAGGTAGCTGAACAAATTACCGTAGAGGCCAGCCAGCAGATAGATCGCCAGGAAACGCCCGCGACCAAAGAGCCTCTCGATCTGAGGCCCCAGTTGATACAGCGAAAAGCTATTCATCAACAAGTGGAAAAGACCAAAGTGCAGGAAGGCTGCGCTGAGCAGGCGCCACCATTCCCCGGCGCTGATGAGAGCGTTGTACTTGGCGCCGAAAAGCAGCATGAACTGCCCATTTACGGTCGCGTTGCGTTCACCGAACACCATCACGCCAATGACTTCCAGGATCAGCCAGATGGCGACATTGACGCCAATCAGGACATAGCTCCACAGCGGTGGGTGGGTTGGCAAGGAAATTCGCCGCAAGCCAGACACGTCACCGCTGGTCGGTGGCGGAGGCGGCGCTTCTGAGAATGGAAATGTCATGTTCACAGCTCAACCGGTTTCCAATGGACGCGGCACTTTTCGGCCGCGATGATCGCCATGATCTGGCGCGCGGTGTCAGCCAGGTGATCTTCCTGGTTGACCACCACATAGTCGAATTCGTTGACGCGCTGTAGCTCCTTGCGCGCCGTGGCAATGCGCAACCTGAGTTGATCGTCCGATTCGGTCTTGCGCCGCTGCAGGCGCATCACCAGCTCCTCTTCGGACGGGGCGGTCATGAACACGGTGATAGCGCCCGCCACCAAGCGGCGAATCGTGGCCGCGCCCTGCACGTCAATGCGCATGACCACATCGCGGCCGCTGGCGAGCGCGTCACGCACATGTTTTTTCGGAATACCCTTATAATCGCCGTAGACCATGGCGTATTCGAGCAGTTCGTCGTTGTCAATCATCGTGGCAAAATCAGCCATCGAGATGAAATGGTAGTCCACGCCGTCGGTTTCATACTCGCGCCGCGGTCGCGTCGTCGCCGTCACCACAAAATAGAACGGGGTGCCCATTTGCTTCATGGCATCCAGTGTCGCATCCTTGCCCACGCCCGATGGCCCGCTGATGATGATCAGCATCGGCCGCGGCCGCCGCAAATTGTGATACCATTCCATCAGTTCGTCGCTTACCATAGGTTTCCTTTGGAATCTCCCCTGGAATCTCCCCTGGAATCTCCCCTGGAATCTCCCCTGGAATCTCCCCTAGAATCTCCCCGATACATGGGGCCACGCGGGGGCCGGCGGAGGTTGACAGCTTCCCGGTTGCGATTATAATCTCACCGTCCGTGCAAAATCTGACCCAAAACGAGTTGATAATGCCAATTTACGAATACCAATGCCACCAGTGCCAACGGCGGGTCAGCCTGCTGTGGCGCACCATGTCCGCTGCGGCGGCCGGGCAGCCGGTCTGCCCACGCTGCGGCGGCACCCATCTGAGCCGCCTCATCTCCAAAGTGGCGCTTCTGCGCTCCGAAGAAAGCCGCCTGGACAACCTGGCCGATCCCAGCAGCATGGGAGACCTGGACGAAAATGACCCTAAGTCCCTGGCGCGCTGGATGCGCAAGATGAGCGGCGAAATGGGCGAAGACCTGGGTGATGAGTTCCGCGAAGTCGTGAATCGCCTGGAGGCCGGAGAAGACCCGGAGGAGATCGAAAAGACCATGCCCGATCTGGCTGGGCCGGGCGGCGGCGACGATTTTGGGGTCATGGACTAGGGGCTTGCCCACGGCCAAGTTCCCGTTCTTTCCCGGTAAAGCGCGGGCAAGAACGGGAAGTTATTTCTTGGCAAGCCCTCGCCTAAAATTTCTCGAACCGTTCGACGCTGAACACGAACACGATGGCTCCCCCGACCGCCACTTCGACCGGAATGGGGATGTGCAACTCGCCCGGTTCCATCACCGGCGGCAGCGGGTTGACATACTGCTTACGCGTGTGTGAACCTTCGCGAATCAGACCCAGGGCTTCTTCCATTCGCTCATCGTCTACACCCAGGATGATCGTCGAGTTGCCCTCACGCAGAAAGCCACCGGTGGTGCTGATAACCGTGGCGCTGTAGCCTCGCTGCACCAAACGATCCAACAGGCCTCGTGCATCATCGCTCTGCACAATCGCCAACAAGAGTTTCATACGCGTGCCTCCTCTGGAAAACCGGGGAACTGACTGCGATCACTCCGGGCAGGTGAACTTCGACCTCGCGGCCCCGACGGCGCCCCGTCGGGCCAAACGCTCACCGTCCAATCTGCACACACGCTCCCCACTCTCACGGTCATCCCAGGTGCGCCGCCACCTCCATGCGCAGGGTCGCCTGCAGGGCCTCGACCGGCTGGGTTGCGTCCAACAGGCGCCAGCGTGCCGGTTCAGCCTGGGCCATGTCCAGGTAGCCACGGCGCACGCGCTCATGAAAGGCCAGCGTCTCCTGCTCCATGCGATTCCACTCCTCGCCCGCGCCGACCCGCTTGCGTCGCAGCCCCACCTCCACCGGCAGGTCAAGGCAAAAGGTCAGATCAGGCCGCAAACCACCGGTGGCAAAGTCAGTAATGAGGCGCAGCGTCGCGAGATCGAGATGGCGCCCATAGCCCTGGTAGGCGAGGGTGGAATCGGCATAACGATCGCAGAGGATCACACCGCCACGCGCCAGGTGTGGACGGATGATCTGGCCCACAACCTGCGCGCGCGCCGCCGAAAACAGGAGAATTTCGGCCTGCGGCTGCATCTCCTGATGAATCGTATCCAGCAGGATGGCACGCACGCGATCCCCGATGGCGGTCCCGCCCGGCTCCCGCGTGGCCAGCACCAGCTGACCCTGCGCACGCAGCCACGCCGCCAGCAGTTGAATCTGCGTGGTCTTGCCGCTGCCCTCCGGCCCTTCGAACGTGATGAACAGGCTCAAGGCTTACTCTCGATAAATGCGCACGCGGCGCTGCGGCTCACGGCCAAAGCTGTTCGAAACCAGGTTGGCTTCGCGAGCCATCTGATGCTGCTGGCGGCGCACAAAGGACGCCTGCGGGGTCAGATCTACCGAAACCGCGCCGCCCAGCACGCGTTGAATGGCCTGGCTGGTCTCGTCCACGGCCACCGCGAAGGTGTCCACCGGTTGTGCGGGCAGACCAAAAACGTCAGCCAGGCAGGTTTCCATCTGCGTCACCGTGTTGGAGCGCAGCACGTAGACGGCGATTCCGCGGCGTTCAGCCTCGGCAATCGGCTGCGGCTGCTTGCGGTAGTAGTTCTTGAGGGTGATCACCATGTCGGCTTCGCGCAGGTCTTCCACAATCTGCACCGGCACATGCAAATTTTGTGCGGCCTGACGCAGGCGCTGCTGTCCTACCCCATAGGCGTAGATGCGCCGCGTACGCAGATTGCCACCATTTTCGGCGGGCCGCGTCAGGGGCATGGACAGCGGCGTCGGCTTGCCAAAGACCGTCATCTCGTTATCGTCGCTGCCGCCGCCATCGCCGCGACTGGTGGACGACCATTGCGACTGACGCACCAACGAGCTGCTGGTGGCGCTGGTCTGCATCCGCTCGACATGAACGGTACCCTCGGGATCGCGCCAGCGTAACTCGGCTGGCAAGGCGCGGGCGCGCAGCAGCGCATCCACCGCGGCCCCCACGTCATGATGAATGAGCAGGCGCTGGCGATCCTGAATCTCGACCAAAATATCAAAGGTGGGTGGCGCGCGCCGTTCCAACACCGATTTCTGCGTCCCGCGGCGCCGAGCCTCTTCATCGCTCAAGGTCACGCTTTCGATGCCGCCCACCAGGTCCGACAGGGTTGGGTTGAGCAGCAGGTTTTCCAGCGTGCCGCCATGCGCGGTGCCGATCAACTGCACGCCGCGTTCGGCAATGGTGCGCGCCGCCACAGCCTCCTGCTCGCGGCCAATCTCGTCAATGATGATCACCTCGGGCATGTGATTTTCCACCGCTTCGATCATCACCTCGTGCTGCAACGAGGGCGTGGGCACCTGCATGCGTCGCGCCCGGCCAATGGAGGGATGCGGAATATCGCCGTCGCCGCCGATTTCGTTCGAGGTGTCCACGATCACCACACGCTTCTTGTCGGCCAAGACACGCGCCGACTCGCGCAGGAGCGTGGTTTTGCCCACACCAGGACGCCCCAACAAGAGAATACTCTTGTCGGACCTGATGATGATGTCCTCGATAATGTCAATCGTGCCGTACACCGCGCGGCCCACCCGGCAGGTCATGCCGATGATGTGGCCCTGGCGGTTGCGCAGACAGGAGATGCGATGCAGCGTGCGTTCGATACCGGCGCGGTTGT
Source organism: Candidatus Amarolinea dominans (assembly GCA_016719785.1). Taxonomy (NCBI): domain Bacteria; kingdom Bacillati; phylum Chloroflexota; class Caldilineae; order Caldilineales; family Candidatus Amarolineaceae; genus Candidatus Amarolinea; species Candidatus Amarolinea dominans. The sequence continues at coordinate 672,291 of JADJYJ010000003.1, read as the reverse complement.
CTTCGGTAAACTCACCGATACGCGACACCACGTCTTGCAGGTCAGCGGCGCTGACCTCTTCCTCGCTCAAGACCACCTCGAACTCGATGAAGCGTGCTTCGGGCAAACGGCCCAGGTCAAGCACCACCTCCAGCAGTTCGTCGCTATGATTCTGAGTGCGTAACGCCTCCTGAATCCGCCGCGGTAGCACGGCCAACAGCGCATTCAGATCATCCGTAATTTTGTGTTGACTCATCCTTCGTTCGACTAGTCCTACAGTCCTACAGTCCTACAGTCCCACAATGATCGTATGTGCAGCATAAAAACGCTGCTTGCCAATCCCGGCACCGGCATCAGCACCGGCTCTGTTTCCCGGACCCGCACCACCAGGTGTTTGACCAGCCTGGTGCGACGCAGGTAAGGGTGAAAGTTGCGCTCTTCGAGCATCGTTCGCAGTCCGCCTTGATAATCACGCAGTGCCAGATAGATGGGGCGCGCCTTGTGCGCGGACCGCACGGCCGTCAGGCACCAATCCACGAGGCGACCGGCCGTCTGCGCATCGCCGTCGCCACTCCACAAACGTAGCCAGTGCCCGGCCGGGCCAGACACTATCTGCACCGCCGCGGCCAGGGCATCAGCGCCGCCGGCCACATAGCCCTGGGCATGCAGGCCCGATTCCCACCAGGCCGGGAGGAAGCCTTTGCTCTCACTCGCCGCGGGGCCTTCGGCATGCTGCACCACAGGCGGGGTGGTGGCATGGTACAAGCGTTGAAAAGCCCAGGCGTCCGCATCCTGCTGCCGACGGATGCCTGCGTCCGCGTCGGCCGGCCTGGCACTCGGTCCTCCATCCAAGCGAAAAATGGTTTCTTGGGTGTAGGGCACAAAGCCCACCTGGCGCAGCACATCGGCCTCACGCCCGTCCGCCGGCACACTGGCAAAGATGCGCTGCACACCATGATGACCCGCCCCCAACGCCATGCGGGTTAGGAGGCGCACCCAAATCTCGTCTGCGTCTGGCTGCTCGCTGGTCAACGCTGGCGCCAGGGCCAAAATATCGCTTTCGGGCCGTTCTGGCCGCTTGAGAACCTGCACAAAGCCCTGTAAGGGCGCACTGTCCCCAGTTTCCTGCAGGACGTAGGTGGCAATACCGATGCCGCGCCAGGGAAACGGCGACATCATGGCCACAGTCAACGGGTCGCGCGGACGCGTCAAAGCATGCACCATGTCCAGGCGTTCGATGCTTGGCAACAAACGCTGAAGCAACAGACTGTGACGCAGGCCAAATTGCTCGACCACCCCGTTGACGGCTCCTCTGGCTTTTCGCGGTAGAATGGGTCCCCAGTTTATCAAGCTGGAATTTTACACTGCTTTACGTCGCGTCGCAAGAATAGCGGTTGCGACGTTTGGCCCCGTGCAAGCGTCCCAGATCGAAGAGCACGCGGGCCTAATCATCACCCTCGTCCTCTTCGCCCAAAACCACATCGTCCTTCATGAACTCACGCAGCACGACCGTGGCATAGGCGCCCTTGGGCAACGTGAAGCGCACCCAGAGTCCTCCACCAGCGGCAGACAAGTCGGTTGCATCCAGCTCGACGCGATCGAGCAACAAGCGGCCCAAGCGCCGGCCGCCATCCACATCCGCCTTCTTGAAGGCAGACGGCGGCAGTGCAGCCTGCGCCAGGATGCCGGCTTCGAGAGCCGCGGCTGCCTCGGCGGCCGCCTTCATTTTGGCCCCAAAGAGCGGACCGGTAAAGCTGATCTCGCCGGCCTGAAAACGCGGCTGCTCGCGTTCCAGGTCTTCGACAACGAACAGGCCGCCGGTGCTGTGCTTCTTTGCCACGTCGCCGGCCAACAGATGAGAGAACGCGCCCAGGGCGATGCGCTGCTCCAGATAGCGGTTGAACAGATCAGATTGAAACGCCGAGATCAGGAAACGGCGCAGCCAGCGTTGGCGCGGGCCGCGCCCCAAGAGCACCTCATGTCCACGCGTCGCGTTGTCGCCGTCCTGGCCGAAGCGTTGAGCGCCAAAGAAGTTGGGAATGCCGCGGACGTGCAGCGCAGCCGTCACCGCCTCGGCCCGCGCTAAGGCGTCCGGCAGGACGTCCGCGATGAAAATGGCAAAACGATTGCCCAGCAGATGTCCGGTGCGTAGTTTGTTGCGGTGACGGCTGACCCAGTTGACCTCGAAGGGCAGTTCGGCGGCAATGCGTGCGGCGGCGTCCTCGGCCGGCACCCGCAGGAGCGAAAAGGTCTGCGTCGTCAGCGCCTGACGGTCTTTCAAGCCGGCGAAACCGATATCGTCCACGTGCAGATCAAAGAGGCGGGCCAGGGCCAGCGCCACATCGCGCGTGTTCCAGCCACGCCGCGTCAGGTTGACGTAGAGATGATCGCCGTCGCCACTTGCGTCATACAACGGGATCTCTGTAACCACAAAATGCTCAGGCGACTGCTTGAGTGTCCCGCCAATACCGGGCAGGTCGGATGTGATGGTTGGTAATGTCATTCGTTGCTTACACCAGGCTAGAATCGTGACTGGCATGATTGTAGCGCAGAGCGCCAGCGAACGCAAAGCCGGGCGCGGCGTCAGCCGGCGCGCCAACTCGATGCAGCCAGCGCGCGCTCAATGCGCATCGGCATGATTGAGCAGCTTCAAAAACTCGTTGCGCGTCTGCGGATTGTTGCGAAACGCGCCACGCATGGCGCTCGTCACCATGCGCGCGTTGGCCTTCTTGACCCCGCGCATGGCCGCACACAGATGCACGCCCTCGCAAACGACGGCAACTCCCAGGGGGTTCAGCACTTCCTCGATCAAATCGGCAATCTGCATCGTCATGCGCTCTTGCACCTGCAACCGCCGCGCGTACATCTCCACGATGCGCGGAATCTTGCTCAGGCCCAACACCCTGCCACGCGGCAGGTAGGCCACGTGCGCCTTGCCCATGAACGGCAGCATGTGATGCTCGCACAGGCTGTAGTAGTCAATATCCTTGACAACCACCATTTCATCGTAATGCACCTCGAAGATGGCATCGTTGATGAGTGCCGCCGGGTCCACGTGATAACCGGCCGTCAGCTCTTCGTACATTTTGGCGACGCGCAGCGGGGTTTTGACCAGGCCCTGCCGTTCGGGATTTTCGCCAATCGCGGTCAAGATGCTGCGTACCGCCACCTGGATATCGGCATCAGCCCAGCCCGGCTCATCCTCGATCAATTCAGTGCGAAAGGCGTCGAAATCGTCTACATTGACTTTCATGGGATTCATGTTGTTTTGCTCGCTTTCTGAAACCGTGATCTGTGGCTATTTGACCGCCAGCAGATGCACATCGTCACGGCGCAAGATGTCAGTCCGCTGGCGAAATGGCGCCGCGATGGCACTGAGGGTTTGACCCGTCTCTGGATGAAAGAATTCGGGCGCCAGGTCCGCCAATGGGCACGCCAGGTAGGGCTGTGTCAGGATATCGGGATCAGGGATGTGGCGCTTGCCTACAAGAAGAATGTCGAGGTTGAAGAGGGCAATGTCAAGGTCAATCGTGCGCGCCGCATTGAGATTGGCGCTGCGCGCGCGCCCCAACGCCTGTTCGATGGTGAGAAGCTGCTGTTTGAGGGCGACCGGCGCCAGGTTGGTGCTCAGCAGCACGACCAGATTCAGGTAATTGGGCTGGTCAGGGTCGCCCGCGGGTAACGATTCATACACCGGCGAGACCGCGACCATTTCACCCAGGGCTGCCAGGCGTCGCAGAGCATCGGCCAGATGCTGCTCCGGCTCGATGTTCGACCCCAGGCTGAGAAAAACGGTGTTCACGGCCGGGCGGGCAGCGGCAGCAGATCGAAATCGGCCCGCGTGCGCTCGATCTCAACGCCCACCGAACGGGCAAAACGCAGCGCGCCCGGCTTCTCCACGCGCACCTGCACCCGCTCGACGGCAAACTCGGTGAGGATCAAACGCGCAATCTCAGCCGCCATCTTTTCGACCAGGAAGAACTGCGACTGTTCCACCAGCGCGATGACGCGCTTGCTGGCCGTCTTATAGTTGACGGCATCGCCAATGTCATCGCTGTTTCCAGCCGGCCGCAGATCGGCAAACATCGTCAGATTGATGAGCACATCCTGCGGATGGGTGCGCTCTTCGGGATTGATGCCGATGATGCAGCGTAGGAGCAAATCACGTACTTCCACCCGGTCCAAAGCCATCATCCGCCCTCTTTCTTGAACAGTGCAAATTCCACGATGCCAAAGCGGGCGCGGCGCACCAGGCGCAAGCCCCGGTCGGCAAACAGCGCCTGCACACCATCGGCATCCCAAAAATGGATACCGCCCCGGCGCGCCAGACCCTGCAAACGCCGCGGCCACGCCGCGCCGCTGCTCAGCAGATGCATCGAAAAGTAGGGTGCGCCCGGCTTGAGAACCCGGCTGGCCTCGGCCACCACCAGCTCTGCCATCTTGAACTCGTTGAGAGAGCCGCCGCAAACAATGCCATCCAGTGAATCGGCCGCAAACGGCAGCGATTCCCCTTCGGCGCACAGCAGATGAACCGTCGCGGCCAGTTGGGCCTGGCGCACCTTGCGCGCCGCCGCCTGCAACATGCGCGGGGAGCTGTCCAGCGCAATGATTTCCCGATCAAGACCGCGCGGCCCCGCCAATGCCCGCGCGTAAAGACCGTGTGAACAGGCCAGATCCAGGAAGACTCCGCCCTGCGCATCGGCCAGCCACTCGTTCAGCAGGGCCAGTTCGCGCTCAAGGCCCAAGGGTTGCCCGCTGAGCAGACTGAGAGAACGACGCCGCCACAGGTCTTCATAGCCCCAGGCTACCGGCGCCCAGAAATTCGTGCGCTGAGCTGCGGTCAGAAAATGGGGGCCGCCCGGCAGCAGGTTGAGCACGCCGTTTTGCACGGGGTAGCGGGAGCCGCACGACTCGCAGCGCACGGCCTCGGTTTCGGTCCGCCACTGACGTTCCGCACACTGTGGGCACACCACCCAGTGTAGTATTTTTTCATCCATTGCCCGCCCCTCGATCCGCGTCCTGGCTCAGGGAGCCACGCTTCGGTGAACTCACCGCCATTATACAGGGCAACTTACGCCATGCCCAACTGGGCCTGCTGCTGCAGGACGGAGGCGAGCGCCTTGCGCGCCCGATGCACCCGCATCTTCATCGCACTAAGGCCAATGCGGGTGTTGGCCGCCATGTCCTGATAGCTCAAACCCTGCAACTCGCGCTGCACGATAGCCTGCCGATGCGATTCCTCCAATTTTGACAACGCGCTGTGAACCACGCTCGATTGTTCCTTGTGCAGATACGCCTGCTCAGGCGTGGGCGCATGCCGGCTCAGCAGTTCGCTATCCACCGGCTCAGTCTCGGCGAGATCACCCCACTCGATGTCAGCAGCCTGCGGGCGGCGGCGGCGTTTTTCAATGGCATCCAGACAAGCATTGACGGCAATCCGATAGAGCCAGGTGCTGAACCGCGAACGGCCTTCGAAACGGGCCAGCGAACGGTACACCTTGACAAAGATTTCCTGCGCCTGATCTTCGGCTTCCTCCCGACTTCCCATCATCCGCAACGACAGGCCAAACACCTTGCCCTGATAGCGTTCCACCAAAACCTCGAACGCCTTTGCATTGCGCTGCGGATCACTCACAAACAGTTGAACCAACGTGTCATCGCTCAACTGACTCAGATCATGCTGTTGACTATTGCTCGCCATTTTTTTATCTCCTACGCGTGCCTTGTGCCCCGAAGGTTATGCTTGCAGGGCACTTCACTCTTGTTCTACCCTCATACAAGTATTATACCGTGTTGTTCTTTGTTTGTCAAATGTTTGATTAAGGAATGTATAGCTCAAAAATGCCCCATGCAGCCGGCCAGCCCCAGGCGACCGCCACCTGCTGCACAGTGATGACTTGACCGCCATCCACCATCCAGGCGGGCGCCAGAGCCTGGCTTGTCGCCGGCGCTCGACCAGCACATCGGTCAAGTCAACCGCACCATTACATAGCACAGGCCCCAGCAGTTCCAAATGTAGCCTGGTTTTTTACCACAGAGATCACAAAGAACGCAGAGAAGTTGCCGATTTGCGTCTGATCTGCCGTTTCTTTGTGTTCTCTGTGCTCTTTGTGGTTGAATGTGTGCTACATTTGGAACTGCTGCACAGGCCCGCGCTTGATTGCGCAACGGCACAGCTTGTGCTACAATGAGAAAGGCTGCATACAACGAGTTAGTTTACACGCCCAAGATGACAAAACAGATAAACAAGGGTTCGCAAAAGAATTAGTTCCTGTATTTTGCCGAGAAAACGCTGAGAAACACGGGAAGTCATATTTTTACGAACCCTAAGCGCGCAGTGTACGACCTGGATTTCTCCAGGTAGTGATGGCAACACCCGCGACCACCTCATGCGGAGGGTTGGATGAACCGCCTAGAACAATTACTCAGACGAACAGATCACCTGGTGCAGCGCGGACAGTTGCGCCGCGCCTCCGATATGCTGGAGGAGATGCTGGCCACCCATCCCCTCGGTGAAAAGGGGTGTGAGATCATCAGCGCCTACCTGGGCGACATCTACCTTTCCTTGTATGAATTAGATCGCGCTGAAGCTAACCTCAAACATGCCATCGAGCACAACAGCGCTGCGGCCGAGTATCACTACCTGCTCGGCATCATCCTCTCGGCCGGTATGCGCTGGCCGGAAGCCATTGACATGCTGTGGCATGCGCTGGAACTGTCACCGCAGGATGACGAATATCTGCGGGCAGTGGGCTGGGCCGTTTTCAATTCGGGCGATGAGACACAGGGTCGCGTCCTCCTGCAAGAAGCTCACCAGGCCAATCGCTCCAACATGGTCACGCTGACCGATCTCGCCCTCGTTTACACGCGTGCCTTTCAGTTCCACGACGCGCTCCACTGCGCGCGGCGCGCGCTGGAGCTGGACCCGCAAAGTTCCCTCGCACAGGACGTGCTGCGCGTGGTACAGCGCTTCAAACTTGAGTACGAACGCCTGACGCGCCAGGGCAAGATCAAGGGTCAAGTCATCGAGGCCTGAGCGAAAGTCGTCAGCATACGATCAAGAAAATAAAAAATCGCCGCCAGCACATTGATTGCTGGCGGCGATTTTTGGTTCATAGCCCGATCTGTTTACTTGCCGTCGGCCGCGCGCCGGCGAATGAACGCCGGCACCTCCTCCAGCTTGTCGCGGCTGAAGGAGCGCGAGGGGAACGGAATGGCCTGGGTGGTGCTGCTGGGCGCCAACGGTTGCGCCTGGCGGGCATCAGCGCGCAGAGCCTGGGCCGTTGTGGCCGGCCGGCGCTGAGCGTGAGCCGCCTCGAAGCCGGTGGCGATGACGGTGATCCGAATCTCATCGGTCATCGTCGGGTCAATCACCGCGCCAAAGATGATGTTGGCCTCCGGATGCACCCCGGCACGCATGATCTCGGCCGCCTCATTGACCTCGAACAGGGTCAGGTCGGCCCCGCCCGTCACGTTGAACAGGATGCCCTGGGCGCCGTCAATGGAAACATCGAGCAACGCACTGTGAATGGCCTGCTCCGCCGCTTCCCTGGCCCGATTCTCGCCCTTAGCCCGGCCGATCGCCATCAACGCGGACCCGCCCTCGGACATGATCGCGCGCACATCGGCAAAATCCAGGTTGATCAGCCCTGGCACCGTGATCAACTCAGAAATGCCCTGGATACCCTGGCGTAGCACATCATCCGCGGTGCGGAACGCGGTTTCGATGGAGGCCTTCTTGTCCACAACCTGCAGCAGCCGGTCGTTGGGGATCACAATCAGGGTGTCCACGTGCTCCTTGAGTCGGGCGATGCCCTCATCGGCTGCGCGCATCCGGCGCGAGCCTTCGAACGAGAAGGGTTTGGTCACCACGCCGATCGTCAGCGAGCCCATCTCACGGGCCACGCGGGCAATGACCGGCGCGGCGCCGGTGCCGGTACCACCGCCGATGCCGGCCGTGATAAACACCATGTCCGCGCCCTTGACGAGGGCCTGAATTTCTTCGGACGACTCCTCGGCGGCCTTCATGCCGATTTCAGGGCTTCCGCCCGAACCGAGGCCCTTGGTGAGCTTGTCACCGATCCGCAGGCGCTGCGGCGCCTGCGACAACATGAGCGCCTGGGCATCTGTGTTGACAGCAATGAACTCAACCCCTTGAATCCCGGCGTCTATCATCCGATTGACGGCGTTGGAACCGCCACCACCAATGCCCAGAACTTTGATCTGGGCCATGTTCTCGACATACCCCTGTTGCTGCGTCTTACGTGCGACTGAAGCGGACATCGAATTTGCCTCCTTGCTACGACCTGTAACTGCCTGATAGGCTGTTCTTGTCACGAATTTCACGAATTTTCACGAATTGAGCTCCTGCCTTCGTGTTCATTCGTGCAATTCGCAGCAGGAGAGCCCTTACTTTTTACGAAAACCGACAAGATTTTCGCCCGATTTGCCGGGAAAACCGTTAGGGTCTGCGTAGTTACGAAAAACGTAACTAAGAAGCCTAACCTGGTATCAAATTGCGCAACCAATGCATCACTCGTTCCAGCCAGGGCATCGCCGCGGTGCGCGGACGGCTGCCGCCATGCTGACCCGCGCCCCATAAGAGCAGCCCCACACTGGTGGCATACATCGGGTTGCGCAGTTCCTCGTTCAGGCCACTGATATTACTGCGCGGCGCGCCGATGCGCACCGGCAACTGCAAATACTGACGGCTGATCTCCGCCCAGCCGGGCAAGAGCGCCGTGCCTCCGGTCAGCACAATGCCGGCCGGCAACAACCCATCATAACCGCTGCGCTTCACCTCGCGCAGCAGTGACTCCAGAATCTCTTCGGCTCTCGCCTCCAGCACTTCGGCCAAAAAAGCGCGTGGCACGCTGGTTTGACCCTGGTCGCCGAAAGGACTGACCTGCACAATGTCGTCGGGCGCCAGCGAAGCCGGCAGAAGATGACCATAGCGCACCTTCAGTGCCTCGGCGATCTTGAACGGTGCATGCAGCATCACCGCCACATCCTGCGTCAGGTTGTTCCCGCCCACATCCACGACCACGGCATGATAGAGCGCATTCTCCAGAAAGAGCGCCACATCGGTTGTGCCACCGCCCATGTCGGCCACCACCACGCCCATGTCACGTTCAGCGGCCGTCAGCACCGCTTCACCGGCCGCCAGCGGCCCCAGCACCAGCTCGTCCACCTCGATATCGTGAGCGGTGACGCAGCTCACCAGGTTGGCAATGGCCGAGGCCGCGCCCGTGATCAGGTGCGCATCAACCTCCAGCCGAAAACCATGCATGCCGATCGGGTCACGGATGCCCTGTTGCTCATCCACCGTCCACGAGCGAGGCAGGGTGTGAATGATCTCCCGGTTGTGCGGAATAGGCACGGCGCGTGCTGCCTCCAGCGCCCGGCTAATGTCGTCCTGGCTAATGCCACGCTGCCCCCGGCTGACCGGCGCCACACCCCGACTGCTGAGCGACGCGATATGACTGCCGGCCACGCTGACGTACGCGCTGCCGATGGATTGCCCGGCGGCCGCCTCGGCCTGCTCCACCGCCTGACCGATGGCTGCCGTGGCTTCAGCGATGTTGACCACCACACCGCGCCGCAATCCGCGTGACGGCGCCTGACCCACAGCGATGATGTGGATCGTATCATCGCTGGTCAGTTCGCCGACCAACACATAGATTTTGGTGGTGCCGACATCAATGCCGGCAATCAGGTTGCTCAACACAACTCCTCAGCCGCCGCGCAGGCGGGCGATCTTCCGTTTGCGATGAGAATTTTTCAACTGTCCAGTTCCGAGCAAATTCTGAGCATACAGACAGCACCAAAGCAGACACCTATTTAATTCTCATTCCTTAGCGCACATAGGGTCGCTCAGCGACGCGCAGGTCAATTTGCGCCGGCGTGCGTCCCATCTTTTTCCATTCGGCCTGAATGGCCTGCAGCACAGCCACTTTACGATTCAGATCCCCCTTCGTGCCGAAGATGACGCTGGCGCCGTCCGCTGTCCGCAAATTCAGGCCGTTCTGCGCATCGAAATAAAAGGTTTGCGTACCCGGCAACAGGGTAGCCAGCGTCAGCAGCGCCTGGACCACCTCCGTCTGCATGTGTACCACCGGTAGCCCGCCAGGGCCGATCACGGGGGGCTGCCCCGCCGGCTGCGGCACGATCGTCGCCTGCTGCAAGTCCACCAGTCGCAGCAGCGGCCGCGCCGGCGCCGTCGGCAACGGCGGCAGGGCAACTCCCTGCTCATCCACCCAGGCCTGTCCCTGGTTTGTCTCCCAGGCGATACGCGGACGGCGCTCCGTGATGACCAAATGCACCTGGTTGGGCAGTTGCAGCCGGGCATCAACGCCGATCACATAGGGCAGTTGACGCAGGATCCGGGCCGCCAGCGTCTGCTCATCGAGCCAAAAGACATTGTAGCCCTCGATCCCGGCCGCCTGGTAGATCTCGTCGGCGCTGAGCAGGCTCGTACCCCGGATGTCGGCGCGGTAAACATAGAAATTGTCAAAGGTCACCATCACATAGAGCAGGCCCGCCAAAGCGCCGATGAGCAGAAACGTCGGCCATTTGGTGATCTGCCAACCGCTGCCGCGCCACATCTCCCGCCGCAACTGCACAGCGCCCCCCACGACGCTGGAGCGAAAACGCCGGCGCCGGCGAAAACGGCCCGCCGTTGCCACCGGCGTACGCTGCCGGGCGATCTTGTTGCCAGGCATAATCCCTCACCGCGTTGTGACGTTGCGCTGCCGATCGGCATGCCGCGCCAGGGCCAACTCAAGCAAGCGCTCGATCAGCGCACCGTACGCCAGGCCGCTGGCTTCCCACAGCTTTGGGTACATGCTGATGCTGGTAAAACCGGGCATGGTGTTGATTTCGTTAATGAACAGGCGCTCACTGCCGCGATCGAGCAGCAGATCCACGCGGGCCAGGCCGGCCCCGTCCAGCGCCAGGTACGCGGCGCGAGCCAGGGCCTGCGCCTCCTGGGTCAAGGCCGGGGTCAGCGGCGCGGGGATGAGCAGTTGTGAGTTGTCCAGCAGATACTTGGCGGCATAGTCATAGAATTCGTTGCCCGGCACCACCTCGCCCGGCAGGCTGACAAGCACATCGTCATCGTTGCCAAGCACGCTCAACTCGATCTCGCGGCCATCCACACCCTGCTCCACCACCAGTTTGCGGTCGTAACGCGCAGCCTCGTGCAAACCGGCCGCCAACTCGAGGCGGTTGTGAGCCTTGCTGATGCCCACACTGGAACCCATGTTGGCCGGCTTGACGAACATCGGGTAGGGCAACTGCGCCTCCAGTTCAGCGAGTACGGCGTCTGGCTCCGCTTCCCAGCGCCGGCGCAGCAGGCCCACATAGGGCACTTGCGGCAACCGCTGCGCCGCGAAGACCGCCTTGCATACCAACTTGTCCATGCCCAGCGCGGAAGCCAGCACCCCGCAGCCCACGTAGGGGATGTTGACCAGATCGAGCAGGCCCTGCACCGTGCCATCCTCGCCCATGGGGCCGTGCAGCACCGGAAAGATGATGTCAACCTGCGGCGCCATCGGTGACGACGCGCCGTTCACCAGTTGCACGGCCGTCTCCCCCGCGAGGAAGGCGAAATCAACGCGCGGGGGCGCCGCGTCCTGGGCCAACTGCGCAGCCGGCAGAGGGCTGGCATACTCGCCCGCAGTCAACTGCGCCATCGGGTCGCCGCCTCGCAGCCAATGCCCGTCGCGTTCGATGCCGATCGGCACCACCTCGTAGCGGGTCTTGTCAATGGCAGCCATCACCGAACGCGCTGAAACGAGCGAGACATCATGCTCGCTCGATTTGCCACCAAACAATACCCCGACACGTAGTTTGCGCCTACTCATGGCGACTCCTCATCTCCCCTTCACACACGTTGTCTGTCAATGGTTCGCGGCCTGGGGGTATCTTCTCAATTTGTAGGGGCGCACCCTTGCGGTCGCCCACGCGGGCAGGCGCAAGGCCATGCCCCTACCCCCCAACCAGCAAAATCTCCGGCTGCAGGCTGATGCCAAACTGCGCCTGCACACGGCTGCGGGCCAGGTCCATCGCGGCCACGACATCGCTCGCCCGTCCCGTCCCCAGGTTGACGATGAAATTGGCATGCAGCGGGCTGAACTGCACCCCGCCCACCTGCACCCCTTTCAGGCCGGCCGCTTCGATCAGGCGCCCGGCATAATCCCCCGGCGGGTTCTGAAACATAGAACCGGCGCTGGCCTCCACCGGCTGCGTCGCACGGCGGTGAGCCAGAAAACGCGCCGCTTGCTCAGCCAGGGCCGCGCGGTCCGCCTCCTGCAGATGAAAGGTGGCCGTCAGCACCACCGCGCCGCGGGTCTGTGCGTCCGCCGGGCGCTTGAGCCGGCTGAACCGATAGGCATAGGCAAAATCAGCCAACGCCCACAGCGTCAGGTTGCCCTGCCCATCCAGCACCTCGGCCGAGACCAGGTTGTCGGCCATGCAAGCGCCGTGTGCGCCGGCGTTACCAATCACCGCGCCGCCCACGGTTCCCGGCACACTGACCGCCCATTGCAGGCCGCCCAACCCCTGGCGAATGGTGCGGCGAGCCAGTCCGGCTAACGGCGCGCCGCTCTCAGCGGTCACCGTCGTGCCAGTCACGGCAATCTGGCGGCAGTGATTCACAATGACCAGGCCACGCACGCCTGCATCGCTGACAAGAATGTTGCTGCCGCCCCCCAGGACAAAGAAAGGGAGACCGGCGCCACGCGCCAGGTTGACCAATCGGATCAAATCGGTGATGCGTTCGGCAATCACCAGCAAATCGGCAGGTCCGCCGAGCTTGAATGTCGTATAGTCCGCAAGTGGGACATCAGGGGTCACCGTGAAACCAGTCTCCTGCGCCCGCGTGACGAATGCGTCACGTGATCCGGTTTCGTTTTTTGCGTGTAGCTCAAAAATCATTATACACCAAGTCCGCAAAAGGTCAATTTACCCATTTGTGGATAAGTCCTGAGAGCGGCGAACGTTCGTGCCGTTATGCTCTTTGACTATGCGCAATACCATCTCTCCCACCAGGTAGCCGTCCCCCGCGCCCAGGGTCAGGAGCAGATCACCGGGCTGCATCTCCTGCGCCAGGTAGTTGGCAGCCTCCTCCAGGTGAGCGATGTAGCGCACGGCTGGATGCACGATGGCCGCGGCCAGGCCGGCGCCGCTCACGCCCAGGTGATCGGTTTCACGCGCCGCGAAGATGTCGGTGACGAGCACCTGGTCGGCATCACCGAAGGCCCGGCAGAAGTCGCCCCACAGGGCCAGGGTGCGGCTGTAGGTATGCGGCTGAAAGAAGGCCCACACACGGCCCGCGCCCGCCAGGTGACGCGCCGCGGCCAGCGTCGCGCGAATCTCAGTGGGGTGATGGGCATAGTCATCGAACACCCGGATGCCATTGACCTCACCTTTGGCCTCGAAACGACGGCCCGCGCCCCGATAGGCTGCTAACTGAGCCAACGCCACGGCCGGCGCCACCCCCAAACATTGACAGGCGGCCAACGCGGCCAGGGCGTTGCGCACATTGTGCATGCCAGGCGCCTGGAGGCGCAGCGTGCCCATCAGCTCCGCTCCCTGCCACACCACGGCCCGACTACCGCCATCAGCCAGCAGATCAACCTCTGTTGCGTGTAGTAAAGACCCTGACGTGAGACCGTAATGCACCACCTGCCCGCCGTCAGTTGCGTACGCGGCCGCCAACTGCTGCGCGCCAGGGTCATCCGCGCAGGCCACCAGCCACCCGCCCGGCCGCACCTGGCGCATGAAGCGGTCGAACGCCTGGGCGAACAGAGCCGCCGTCGGGTAGCAATCAGGATGGTCCCATTCGGCATTGGTGATGATCGCCACCGTGGGATGCAAGCCCCAAAACATGTGGTCATACTCATCGGCCTCGATGGCAAAGACCTGCCCGGCGCCGGCGGCCGCATTGACGCCCAGGTTGCGCACCAGCCCGCCCACGATGAAGCCTGGCTGACGCCCCGCGCCGATCAGGATGGTCGCCACCATGCCGGTCGTTGTGGTCTTGCCATGCGTACCGGCCACGGCGATCAGCGTCTGCTCGTGGAGCAATGGCCCCAAGAAGTCCTGGCGCTTGACGACCGGGACGCCGGCCGCCTGCGCCGCGGTCACCTCAGGGTTATCCGGCGGCACCGCCGAGGAGATCAAGACCAGGTCAGCGCCCGCCACCTGCGCCGCGGCGTGCCCCACGAAAGCCGTGGCGCCCAGGCTGCGCAATTCGGCCAGGGTCGCGCTCTCTTGCCGATCCGAGCCGGACACACGAAACCCCCGTTGTAAAAGAACCCGAGCAATGGCCGCCAGGCCGCTGCCGCCAATGCCGATCAGATGGAGCCGGGGCGGGGTTTTGCCCGGCGGCTGTCCCAGCCAGGTGCGCCAGGCGCTGCGTTCGTTCGTTGGCATGGCCGCCCTACTTCCGCACCCGCAGGATGATCAGAAAAAGAAGCAGCGCCACCAGGGCCGTTACCGGCAACGTCGGGGGCAGATGTGCGGGCGCGGCCTTGGCAAAATCCGATAGCTTCGTGGCATCGAGTATGCTCTTGGGCAGTGGATATTTGTAGAGAGCCATGTAATGCCACAAGGTCCCGGCCACCAGGATGCCGTTGACAAGTCCGAAAACGATATTGAAAAACAGTCCTGAGCTGCCGCGCCGCGGCTGGCCTCTGAAGATCAGGGTTTCGCCGGAGTAACCGGCGAAGACGATCAAAATGAAAACCGCCTGAAAAGTGACCATCAGGGCCAGGTTTTGGCTGTCGCCGCGAAAAACGGCCTTGACCGCGGTCGTCAGCGGGCCATCCAGCAGCTTCAGGGCCACCAGCGCCACCAGGATCAACACAGTCGAGCCAAGCTCCTTGTTGTAGCCGCGCACGATGCTGATCATCACGAAGAAGATCACCACGATGCCCCAGAGCGCTTCAATCGGTCCCATGAGTTATCACCCTCAACGCAGCTCGCCGACCGCCCAGTACATCAAAACCGCCACCAACAGGATGATCCCGAACAGAATGTTGTCGGCCGAGAATGTGACGCCAATGCTCGTCGCCACCTGCGCGAAGGTTTCAGTGGCCTGCCGCGTCAATTCCTTACCGTTCATGATGACCTGGGGAGCCGGCACGGCCCGCGGCAGGTCGGGCAACAGGACCAGTCCCAGGATGTACGCGTTGAACAACCCCATCAGCGCGCCGCCCATTGACGGCGGGCTTCTTTTCGACGTCAAAACAATGTTGCCTGCCCGATAGGCAAGAAAGATGCCTGCCAGGAAAACAATGAAGATGAACGCTTCCTGCTGCTGGAGGGGAATCAGACGCCAGTCTTTCAGTGTATTCACCGCGGCCTTTGCATCGGGCATGCCAGGAATGAGCACCTGTAGTTGAAATCCAACCGCCTTGACCTGGCGCGCAATGGAATTCAAGGAATCTACAAGACTAACGCCCAGCGGGGTCGAAGGCAGCGAAGCAAAAAAGGCGAGAAGCACGGTAGTCGCCGCTTCCCGCAACGTGCCCCGACGATAACCGGAGGCCATGGCAATGGCGATCAAGAAAATGGTGACAAGGGCAATGCGTATGCCCTGGACATCGGTCTCAGCCATGCGATGCTCCCAATCTCAACAGCTCATCCACGATGGCCTCTGCCGCCTGCGGTCGCGCCAGGCTGGCGGCCTGCTGCGCCATCTGCCCTAAACGGGTGCGATCCTGCACCAGGTCGAGCAGCAGCGGCGCCAGGCGGGTGCTCAGCTCGCCATCACCCAGTTTGACGGCCGCGCCGCGCTGCACCAGGTAATCGGCGTTGGCGTCCTGATGCTGCCCGGCATACGGGTAAGGCGCCAGGATGGCCGGCAGCCCCAACAGGGGAAATTCCCCCAGGGTGGAGGCGCCGGCGCGGGCCACCACCAGGTCGGCCGCGGCCAGGGCCAGGGCCATGTCATCGTGCAGGTAGGCGAAGCCGTGGTAGTGCGCCCGCACCGACTCTGGCAAGGCCGCTGCCTGCGCCTCGACCTGCGGCCAGTCGAGCGTGCCGCTGATGTGAACGACCTGCATCTGCCCGACCAACGCGGGCAGGGCGGCCAGCAACGCCTGATTGATGCTGCGGGCGCCGCGACTGCCCCCAAACACCAGCAAGACCGGCAAATCCGGCGCCAGGTTGAAATGAGCGCGGGCGCCGGGCCGGTCGGCGGCTGCCGCGTGCAGTTCTGGCCGCAACGGATAGCCGGTGACAACCGCCTTGCCGGGGAACCACGGCGCCACTTCAGGAAACGAGACCGCCACCCGCGCGGCCAGCAGGCTCAAGGCTCGAATCGCCAGGCCCGGCGTCAGGTCGGGCAAATAGATCAGAACAGGCACGCCCATGCGCTTGGCGGCCCACGCGACCGGGGTGCAGACGTAGCCGCCGGTCACAAAACAGACCTGCGGCTGAAACTCACGCAGGAGCGCGGCGCTCTGCCGCGCCCCGTGCGCCATGCGCAGCAGGTTGGCCGCGGCGGTCCAGGGCGCCCGTCCCCGCAGTTGACCGGTGGCAATGGCCCGGTAGGACAGCCCGGCACGCATCGCCAGGTCGCGCTCCACGCCGTCCTCACTGCCGACGTAAAGGGCGACGGCGGCCGAAGAGACGGGCGGCGGCGGCCAACTGGCGACGCGGCGCGGCGCGGCGTGGGGCGGCGCGTCCGCCGCTGACGGCGGCACTGCGCGGCGCGGCGCGGCCGCTGCTGATGACTGCGCCGCGCGGGGCTGGTCGCGGGATGTGGCGTCCGCCGGTGCGGCGTCGAGTCGTGCTTGCAGTGCCTGGAAGACGGCGAGGGCCGGATAGACGTGGCCGCCCGTACCCCCGCCAGAAATCAAAACGCGCATTGACCGCTGCCCCTTTCCAATTTTTGCCCTGCCCTGTGCCCTGGGCGATACTCATCAAAATGCCGATGGCTGACATGTTGATCACCAGCGACGACCCGCCATAGCTGACGAAGGGCAGCGTCACGCCGGTGAGCGGCCCCAACCCAGTGGCCGCGGCCACATGCACGATGGCCTGATAGACCAGCCAGATGGTAATGCCAAACGCCAACAGGAAACCGAAGCCGTCCGCGGCCTGCGAAGCGATGCGCAGCCCGCGAAAGGTCAATCCCAGGTAAAGCGCCACCACGAACAGAGTGCCCGGCAAGCCGAACTCCTCACCGATGACCGACACGATGCCGTCAGTCCAGGGTAGCGGCATGTTCGTCTTGAGATCGCCATTGCCCAGGCCGCGGCCCAACAGACCGCCGTTCTTGAAGGCGTCGCCAAACTGCTGCGCCTGCTCGTTCGTGCCCTGGCTGGGATCACCGCCCGCGCTGATCATCTGCGTAATGCGCTCGCGCGCATGGGGATAGCGCGTAAAGAGCAGGCCGCAGGTGAGTAAGAAGATCGCCACACACACGATCACCTGACGCAGCGTGGCGCCGGCGATGAAGAACATCGTCATCGCAGTGATGGTAATCAGCAGCGCGGTGCTGAGGTTCGGCTCCAGAATAATCAACCCGGCCACGATGCCCAAAACGACGCTAAAGGGCAGCAAGCCATAGGAGATCAGTTTGATCTTCTCCCCCTTACTGGTGAGCCAGGCCGAGGCGTAAATGATCATGATGAGCTTCGCGGCCTCGCCGGGCTGCACCGACCCACCGGCCAGGGTGCGCCTGGCGCCGTAGATATCCTCGCCAAAGAGCAGCACGGCCACGAGCAGGAGCAGGATCGTGCCCAACAGGGGAGTCGCGTAGCGTTCGAGCAGATGATAATTCACCAGAGCACAGGCCAACATCGCCACCGTACCGACCACAATCCATTGCAGTTGGCGCTGCGCAAAATAGGTGGGCGACAACTCGAAACGCATCACCGACTGCTGGTAGCTGGAGCTAAAAATCATGATGAAGCCAATACCAATCAGAGTTGCTGTCAGAACCAGCAACCCGTAATCGAGCAGAGCAACGTTTTTGGCTGTCTTCATGTTATAAAATCCCTCACAACCCGTCAACCAACGCCCGGAAGTGCTCGCCACGCGCGGCAAAATCGCGATAGGCATCGTAACTGGTGCCGCCCGGCGACAGGAGCACCACATCCGAGGGTTGGGCAAGGGTCGCGGCCAGGGCCACGGCCTGCGCCAGGCTGTCCGTATGCTGAACCGACGGCGCGGCGCCCGGCGCAGCAGGATGCGCGGCGGCAAAATCGGCCAGGGCACGTTCGATCAGGCCGGCCGCCTCGCCAAAGGTGACGACATGGCGCACCCGGCCGCGACCAGCCAGCGCCAGCAAATCCCACGGCAGATGCTTATCGCGCCCCCCGGCCAGCAGAATGATCGGCTCGTCGAAGGACTGCAGCGCGGCGATGGTCCGTTCGGGCGCAGTGGCAATCGAGTCGTTGTACCATGCCACCCCGGCATGCACCCGTACCAGTTCCAGCCGATGGGCCACGCCGCTGAATGTCGTTGCCACCGCGGTCATGGCCTCGACGCTGGCGCCGGCCGCCCCGCTCAGGCAGAAGGCCGCCAGCAGATTGGCGATGTTGTGCCTGCCGCGCAGGCGCACATCCGCGACGCGACACACCCGCTGCTCGGCCTGCCCTGGCAAGCGCAGGCGCAGCTCGTCGCCGCGCAGGGAGGCGCCGACTGGCGGCTCGGTCAGCAGACTGAAGCCCAACACCTGCACGCCAGCGCCTGGCAGGCCGCGCCCTGCAGCCGTCGCGTAAGCCGCATACCAGGCCGCGGTGATCTCGTTGTCCAGTCCAAGCACCGCGACATCGCCGGCGCGCTGATGCAGCAGCAGGTTACGCTTGGCCGCCGCGTACGCGTCCATCGAAGGGTGGCGGTCCAAATGATTGGGCGTCACATTGAGCATGCCGGCCACACGGGTGCTGACCGGCTCGCCCAGGCATAGGGCGGGGTCGAACAGCTCCAGTTGAAAACTCGACAACTCCAGCACGATGCGGTCATTCGCGGCGATGGCGTCCAGTTGATCAATCAACGGGGTGCCGATATTGCCGCCGACCCAGGTCGTCAGTCCGCTGGCCTTGAGCATCGCGCCGGTCAAGGTCGTCGTCGTGGTCTTGCCGCTGGAGCCGGTGATGCCCACGCTGAAGGCCGCGGTCTGCTGCAAGGTCAACAGCGAGTCGTTGCTGAGCGGGATGCCGGCCGCCCGCGCCGCCTGCACGATCGGCAGATCAGGCGAGACGCCGCCGCTGAGGCACAGCAGGTCGGCATCGTCCAACAGCGCCAGCGGATGGCCGCCCAGGGCCAGCGTCACCGGCAGGTCAGCCACCGCGGCCTGGGCTGCGGCCAGAGACGCGGCGCCGGCCGGCTGCAGGTCACTGATGGTGACATGCGCGCCCCGGCCAACCAGGAAGCGCGCCAGGGCCGTGCCTTGCCGGGCCAGGCCCAAAATGACGATGCGCTTGCCTCTGAACCAGGACGAATTCATCATCTCACCCATATGTCAACGGCGCCCAGACGCTGGCCTGCCAATAACCGTTGGGGGCCACGCGCTGGCTCCAAGTCGCGTCCGTGCCGGTGCTCAGGCGCTGAGCGACGCGATCGGCCAGGCGGCGCCCTTCCAACGGGCTGACGCGCCAGGCGCGATGTTCGATCCAGACCTCCAGCGCTTCTTGCAGCGTGCCATCGGCCAGGCAGGTCAACGGGCTGGCGGCAATCTCGATGGCCAGCAGGTGCAGGCACGCGTCCAAAGACCCGGCAGCGGGCGTCGTCAACTGCGCGCTTGCGGCCGCCAGCGTGACCGTGGCCAGGCTCAAGGCTCGCTCAGTCTGCGCCTGTTCCAGGGCCAGGTGGATTTCCTGGCTGACCGGGCGCAGCGCGAGGGCAATGGCTTGACCGGCCGTGGCCGGCAGCGACTGCGGGCTGTTGATATGAAGTGCAATGTGTGCCATAGCCACCTACTCAGAGTAACGCCAGGGCAATGCCCAGCATGCCGCACAGAATGCCCACCAGCCAAAACCGCTGCGTGACCTGCGTCTCTGACCAGCCCGTCAGTTCAAAATGATGATGCAATGGGGCCATTTTGAACAGGCGCCGCGGCTGGCCGTAGAGGCGCCGCGAGAGCTTGAACCAGAGCACCTGCAACGTCACGGAAACCGTTTCTGCGGTGTAGACGGCGGCCACCACCGGCAGCAGCAGCCATTGGCCGGTCATCAAGGCCACCACGGCCAGGGTCGCGCCCAGCGCCAGGGAGCCGGTGTCCCCCATGAACAGCTCAGCGGGGTGCGCATTGAACCACAGAAAGGCCATGATGGCGCCCACCAGCGTGAAACAGAAGGCCACCAGCCACACCTGCTGCTGCAAGAATGCGATGACGCCATAGCAGGTGAAGGCGCTGGCCGCCAGGCTGCCGGCCAGCGCGTCCAGCCCGTCGGTCAGGTTGACGGCGTTGGAAAAGGCCACCACGATGAACACCGCCGCCGGAATGTACCACAGGCCAATCTCAATCTTCTCCCGAATGCCTGGCACGGCCACGCTGCGCAGGTCCAGGACAAAATGCAAAAAAAGCACGACCAGGGTCGCCAGGATGATCTGCGCCAGCGCCTTCCAACGGCCCAGGATGCCCTCGCCTTTGCTGCGACGGCCGCGCACCCCTTCCAGATCGTCAACCGCGCCCAGCAGGCCAAACAGCAAGAGGACCGTCATGGGCACCAATACGGAACGGCCGATGATGTTCCAGCCGAGCAGATTGGCGATGTTGAGGGCACTGGTAATGACGATAACCGGGATCAGGATCATCAGGCCGCCCATGGTGGGTGTGCCGGTCTTGACCTGGTGTGTCGTTGGTCCCTCGATGCGAATCTGTTTGCCGATGCGGTTGCGGACCAGCAGGTTGATCAGCGGCCGGCCCCAAATGACGGCCAGAAAAAAGGCGATGGCGCCCAGCGTCAACGAATAGGCCATTTTCCTACACGTCCTCGCTTTCCGGCCGGCTGAGAGCGGCCACAATTTCCTCTAAATGCAGGGCACGCGAGCCTTTGACCAGGATCAAGTCGCCGCTTTGCACCATGCTGCGCAAGACGGCCACGGCGCCGGCGTTGTCATTCACCTGGGCCACATTGCCCGGCGCCATGCCGGCGCTGAGCGCCTCAGCCGCAATCAGGCGAGCCAGCGGCCCCACGGCGACCAGTTTCCCCGCGACATCGGCCGCACGCTGGCCCACCTTGCGATGCCCAATCTCCGTCTGATCGCCCAGTTCGCGCATGTCACCCAGAACGGCGATGCGGCGAGCGCCAGATGGCACCGCCAGGTCGGCCAACAGGTTGAGCGCGGCCAGGGTGGCGGCCGGGCTGGCGCTGTAGGTGTCATCAATCACCATGCTGCCACGCAGGCCGGGCGCCACCACCAGGCGTAGCTGCGCCTGCACATCTTGCAAGCCTTCGATGATTTCCTGCCAGTTCAGTCCCTCCACCAGGCCCACGGCCGCGGCACGCAGCGCCGTGTGTACGCTGTGGCGCCCCAGCATGGGCACCTTGACATGCAGATGGTCGCCCTCGTAGTGCAGGGCAAAACGGATGCCCTCTTGCCCTTCGCTGCTGATCTCATCAGCCCAGAGATCGGCGCGGCTGTCGAGGCCGTAGGTGAAGACCCGCGCCGCGCTGCGCGGTGCCAGGGCCATCACCAGGGGGTCATCCTGGTTGAGAATGGCCACGCCAGAGGCCGGCAGGGCTTCGATCAGTTCGCCTTTGGCTTGGGCAATGCGCTCCAGGCTGCCAGCGCGCTCCAAATGCACTGGCCCCACATTGGTAATGACGCCCACCTGGGGCTGAGCCAGGCGCGCCAGCAGGGCAATGTCGCCCAAGTAGTACATGCCCATCTCCAGCACCGCGCGCCGGTCGGCCGGCGTCAGGCGCAGCAGGGTCAGGGGCACGCCAATTTCATTGTTCTGGTTGCCCACACTCTTGAGCGTGGGAAAGCGCCGCGCCAGCACGGAGGCTACCGATTCTTTGGTGCTCGTCTTGCCCACGCTGCCGGTGATGCCGATCACCCGCAGGCCGCTGACCGCGCCTACGTCCGCGCGCCAGGCCGCGGCCCAGGCTTGCAGCGCCTGCAGCGAGTTTTCCACGCGCAGCAGCAGCGGCCGGCCCGTCGGGGGTGGGCTGAAAGATGAGGCTGAGTGCTGGAGCACGAATGCTCGGGTATCCACGATCCAACACTCAGCATCTGGAACCACGTCCTGCTCCACGATAGCCGCCACGGCCCCCCGGTGCAAGGCGTCGGTCACAAAGGAATGGCCATTGGTGCGTTCCCCAGCCAGGGCCACGAACACCGCGCCCGGCTGCACCTGCCGCGAATCAACTACGACGGTCGAGATCGGAGACCGGAGATCGGAGACCGGAGACCGGAGACCGGAGACCGGAGACCGGAGACCGGAGATCGGAGACCGGAGATCGGAGACCGTCGCGGGGGAAGGGGTGTTCAGGCTGATTGCTGCCGGGTTGGCCAACACGGCGAGCAGGTGTGACAAGGTCAGTTGCATGAGCGATTCATCCGTCACTGGGCGGAATGTTGAGAAGGGCAAACAGGCGTCGCGCCAGCCGTTGGAAGGTGGGAGCACTGGTGTGCCCTGCCCAAACCGACAGCCGCGTCTTGTCCAGCTTGACCAGCACCACGAAACGAGGGTCGGCGGCCGGTGCATAGCCGACATAGGTCGAAATCGTCAGGTCAGAGTCGTAGGCTGTACGCCCCGGAATCTCAGCCGTGCCGGTCTTGCCGGCGATATGATAGCCAGGCACGGCGGCTTGATTGGTGCCGCCGTTCTCCACCACGCTGACCAGGATATCGGTCATCAGGCGGGCGGTCTGGGGTGAGATGGCAATGCGCACCGGCGACGGTTCGATCTCGAACCAGCGCCCGTGATCCACGATGGCCTTGACCACATGGGGGCGCATCATGACGCCGTTATTGGCGACCGCCGACACCGCGCAAATCATCTGCATGGGTGTCACGCTGATGCCCTGGCCGAAGGCATTGGTAGCCAGATCGGACGGGCTCCACTGCGCGCTGGACTTGGGCCTCTTGACGATGCCGCGCACCTCACCGGACAGATCAACGCCGGTGACATTACCGAAACCAAAGCGCTCGACATAGGAATAGAATGTGTCGGCGCCCATGGCCAGGGCCACCTGCGCCGAACCGATATTCAAGGAACGCTGCAGGATCGTGGGAATGGCGACCTCGCCATGCGCCTGGCGGTCCGAGTTGCGAATCTCGCGTTCGCCTACTTCCAGGACGCCCACATCCTTGAACTTCTGATCGAGTGTCACCTTGCCCGAATCCAGGCCCGCGGCCATGGTGACGATCTTGAACACTGACCCTGGCTCATACAGCAGCCCGGTGGCGGGATCGCTGAATGGGTCATGCTGGTCGGGCGCGGCCTGCACCTCATAAAACGTATTGGGCGAGTAGCCGGGTGCAGACGCCATGGCCAAAATCTCGCCCGTCTTTGGATCCATCACAATGATGGTGCCGCCGGTTGCGCCGTAGTAATCAACGGCGAACTTCAGTTCATCCTCCACGATGGCCTGAATGCGGCGGTCAATGGTCAGCACGAGATCGCGGCCCACCGGCGACGGAATATCCAGGCTAAAATCAGGAGATAAAGCACGCAGGTGATTCTCCAGATTGGTGACGGCCATGTCGCCATTCTCGCGCAGGAAGGCGTCGTACTTGGCTTCGACGCCGTAGCGGCCAATCTGGTCGGCGGTGGCCAGGCCGAGCACGAAGGCGGCGTCGGTATTCTCTGGGTAGAAGCGGCGTGCGAGTCGCTCCACGCGCAGGTAATCCGTGTTCCAACGCTCGATCTCTGCGGCAGCCGCCTGACGGGCATAGAACTTGAGCACCGTCACGCCCTGGCCATGGTTGCGCAGGCGCCTTTCCAACTCAGCCGGGGGCATTTCCAGCCAGGGCGCCAAACGTTGCGTCAGCGACATGATGGTCGTTTCAGTAATGGCGCCGGCGATCGCCACCTGGTAGCGCACGCCATCGGTGGCCAACAGGTTGCCGGCACGATCCACCATGTTGCCGCGGTGGGGCGGCAGCAGGCTGCCGTATTGGTTGTGACCTTCTGCCACCGGTGCGGCCGCCGCCTTGATCACCTGCAGGCGCACGAGCTGCAGACCAATCACCGTGAGCACCACAACGATGATGGCAAAAACGGCTCTCACCCGTGGCAGGGAGCGTTGCATCAGGGAATCCATGATAATTGGCCCCTTCTACTACTGGCCTGTTGGGCCAAATGCCGTTGGCAGGCCGGACACGACAACATAGATGCGACGGTCAGCCGGGACAAAGCCAGCCGCCCGCGCCCGCGCCTCCAGCGCGTCCATATTGGCATACTGACTGATCTCGACGCGCAGCTCGGCGTTGGTGATGAGCAATTGCTGGTAGCGCGCTTGGGCCGTATAAATCTCATGCTGAGCCGCCGCCATCTCGCCGTTGGGCAAGAGCAGGGCGAAGAAAGCCAGGCATACCACGAAGAGCGCGGCCAGATAGAGCGCCGTTTGCTCGCCGGTCGTCAGACGGCGACGGCGGTTGAAGATGGTCTGCGGTCGCCACAACGTTCTTGGCGTCGGATATAACATAGGGGTCTCCTCTTGTTTTTCTACTCTGATCTCAGGCGATTTTTTCTGCCACTCGCAGATGCGCGCTGCGGCTGCGCGGGTTGCGGCTCACCTCAGCCTCCGTGGCCGCAATCGGTTTCTTCACGCTCAAGCGCAGACGGGCACGATGCCCACACACACAGACCGGCAAACGGGGCGGGCAAATACAGTCGCTGGCTTCGCGCTGCATGAACTGCTTGACAAGGCGATCTTCCAACGAATGAAAGCTAATGACAACCAGGCGCCCAGCGATTTGCAGCAGGTCAAGGGCCTGGGGCAATACCCGCTCCAACGCGCCCAACTCATCGTTGACCGCGATGCGCAGCGCCTGAAACGTGCGCGTCGCGGGATGAATGCGTTCATGACGACCACCCGTCGCCCGGGCAATCACCGCGGCCACCACCCTGGCCTCAGACAGCGGGCGAGCCGTCACCAGGGCACGCGCAATCCGACGCGAGAAGCGCTCCTCGCCGTAGCGGAAGATCAGATCGGCCAGTTCAACTTCGTCCAACGTATTGACCAGGTCGGCTGCCGAACGGCCCGCGGCCGGGTTGAAGCGCATGTCAAGAGGGCCTGCGCTCAAGAAACTAAAGCCGCGGTCGTCACCGGCCAATTGATACGATGACAGTCCCAAGTCGAGCAGGATCGCCGCCGGCGCCAGCCGGTACGCGCCGGCCACGATGCGCATCTGATCGAAATTGGCCTGCGCCAGAATGGCACGCTCGCCAAAGGGCGCCAGGCGCATACGCGCACGGGCCACTGCGGCCGGGTCGGCATCCAAACCCAGGAGGCGACCTGTGGGGGCTATCGCCTGCAAAATCGCTTCGGCGTGACCGGCGCCGCCTAATGTCCCATCAATCACATCGGCGCCCGGGGTCAGGGCCAGCGCAGCCAGGGTTTCGTTGAGCAGGACCGGGACATGACCCTCGTCAGCCGGCGGGTACGCGGCCACCCCTAAATGCTCAGCGCCCGAAAGAGCGACGTCATCTCGTTGTCCTGCATCAGGTGCGCACGGCGATCCTGCCACAAGGTAGGCGCCCACAGTTCCAGGTGCGTACCGACACCGGCCACCGTCACACTATCGGTGATGCTGGCAAACGCGCGCAGGTCGGGTGGAAGAATGAAACGGCCCTGGGTATCCAGTTCCACATCGGCCGCCTCCGCATACAACCAGCGGCGCAGCTCCCCAATAGCCAGATCGGTCAGCATGGGCTTATCCTGCAGGCGCTCGGCCAGGCCCTGCCATTCGCTCAACGGCAGGACGATCAGATAGTCACCCATGCCGCGGGTCACCATCCCGCCAGGCGCCAACGCGGTGCGGTATCGGGACGGAATGGTCAGGCGACCTTTGCTATCAAGCATATGTTCGGTGCGACCGACGAACACTTGTTCTTATTCCCCACTTTAGTCGATTTTTGGCCTAATTTTTAGGGATTTTTCCCCACTCTTCCCCACTTAGCCTTATTATACAGGGAATTTTCAATTTGTCTAGTCCCCTGAGGGGTGACTTTGGTCATGTTCGTGAAATTGGGCAACAGCGGGCATGGCCTTGCGCCTGCCCGCGTGGGCGACCGCAGGGGTGCGCTACGACGCCGGGACACAAAGATACGGAAGTGGCGGTTTACGTCCCGGTATGAGCCATGGAGATGGGAAAAAGAAGGGGCCTTCATGCATCAGCATGAAGGCCCCGCCTGGTAGCGCATAGGGGATTCGAACCCCTGTCACCGCCTTGAGAGGGCGGCGTCCTAGGCCCCTAGACGAATGCGCCGTGGACAGTGACATTATAACGAGGACGGGAATGCTGTCAAGTTTTAGTTTCAGGCCAGAAAATTGCATCTATCCCCTGGCAATGGTACACTAAGGGCTTGTCAAAGAATAGGCTCCCGCATCTTCCTGACCGAAATGCGGACAAGAATAGGTGGTCTTCTATGCCATACAGTCCAAACAACCCGCTCATCGTCCAGAGCGACCGCAGCGTGCTGCTGGAGGTGCAAAATGATCGCTATGAGGCGGCGCGCGATGCGCTGGCACGCTTTGCCGAGCTGCAAAAAAGCCCGGAGTTCATCCACACCTACAGAATCACCCCACTGAGCCTGTGGAACGCGGCCGCAGCCGGCCTCAGCGCCGATCAAATCCTGGCAGATCTGAGCGAGTATGCCAAATTCGACGTACCGGAAAACGTCATCTTTGATATTCGCGAGTCCATCGGACGTTATGGCCGCGTGCGCCTGGAGAAAAACGAGGACGGCCTGCTCATCCTCACCTCCGCCGACGTGGCCCTGCTCACCGAGCTGACGCGGCGCAAGGAACTGAAGCCCTATCTGCTGGGCCAACTCGATGCCAACACGCTGCTGGTGGATCCCGCGCGGCGCGGGCACATCAAGCAAGCCCTGGTGCATGTCGGCTATCCGGCCGAGGACGTGGCCGGCTACGTGGAAGGCGCACCGCTGGAGATCAGCCTGCTGCCGGCCAGCCGCGCCAGCGGGGACGCCTTCGCCCTGCGCCATTATCAGCAGGATGCGGTAGATACCTTCTATGCCGGCGGCTCGGCGCGGGGCGGCAGCGGTGTCATCGTGCTGCCCTGCGGCGCCGGCAAGACCCTCGTCGGCATGGCCGCCATCCAGAAATTGCAGTGCAACACCCTGATCCTCACCCCGAGCACCGTGGCGGCGCGCCAGTGGATTCGCGAGTTGCTGGACAAAACCACCATCACCGAGGACATGGTGGGCGAATATACCGGACTCACCAAGGAGATCAAGCCGATCACCGTGACCACCTATCAGATCATGACCTGGCGGCCGCGGCGCAAGCATGGCGAAGAGTTCGTCCCTGAAAACGAATACCCGCACTTCGGCCTGTTCGACCAGCGCGACTGGGGCCTGATCATCTATGACGAGGTACACCTGCTGCCGGCGCCGGTCTTTCGCATCACCGCGGAGATCCAGGCACGCCGCCGCCTGGGGTTGACGGCGACCCTGGTGCGTGAGGACAATCGCGAAGAGGATGTCTTCTCCCTGGTTGGCCCCAAGAAGTATGACGTGCCCTGGAAGGACCTGGAGGCACAGGGCTGGATCGCCACGGCCGAATGTCATGAGATTCGCATTTCCCTGCCGGACGATGAGCGCATGGCGTACGCGCTGGCCGAAGATCGGGACAAGTACCGCATGGCCGCCACGTCTATGTCTAAGATCGCCCCGCTGGTGCAATTGCTCTCTAAGCATCGCAATGATCAGGTGCTCGTCATCGGCCAGTACATCGAGCAGTTGGAGCGTGTGGCCGAAGTGGTCGAAGCGCCGCTCATCACCGGCAGCACACCGGTGCGCGAGCGTGAGCGCCTCTTCCAACTGATGCGTGACGGCGAGCTCAGCCGGCTGGTGGTGTCGAAGGTCGCCAACTTCGCCGTTGACCTGCCGGAAGTCAATGTGGCGATCCAACTCAGCGGCAGCTACGGCAGCCGCCAGGAGGAAGCACAGCGCCTGGGGCGCATCCTGCGCCCCAAGAAGAATGGCATGTTGGCGCACTTCTACACGCTGGTCACCAAAGACACCAACGACCAGGAGTTTGCGGCCAACCGTCAGTTGTTCCTGACCGAGCAGGGCTATCGCTACGAAATTCTATACGCCCATGAAGTCCCGGACTACCAGCCCAACCTTGTAGCCACGCCCGGCGATCACGCGGGCAGCCGGCGTTATGAGCGACCCCATGCCTGACGCCGGCGGCACTGTGGCTGGCAACCCGTTCAGCGCCGCGCTGCTGGCCCGCTTTTCAGAATCGGCCCTGGCGCAGGCGAAAAACTATCTGATCATCGGGGGAGTGTTCGATGGCGAGTTGACCGTGACGCCCGACGCGCAGTTCTTGCAGGCGAACGTGCGGCGCAGCACCGCGCGTCACTATCACGTGACCATTCAGGCCAACGCGAGGGGCGAGGTCAACTGGCTGTGTACGTGCCCGTTTGCTGCGCAGAACTGCGAACACACGGCGGCGGTCTTGCGGGTATGGCTGCAAGAGCCGCAGCGCTTCACGATCTCGCACGATGACGCGCCCATCTACCTGCCGGCTGCCGCGCCAATGGCTGTCACGGTGACGCCGCCAGCCGCGCCGGTTGCCGCGCCGGCGTCCGTGCCTGCGGGCGCGGCGCTGCGTGTCACGCCAGACTTGCTGCTCTATGTGCGCCGCGACAAAGCTGCACCTGCGCTCAGCAAACTGGTGGAAACGCTGGCAGAACTGCGCAGCACGAACGGTGAGCACAGCATCTACCAAATCACCGGCCAGGGCTTGCAGGCGGCGTTGCAGGACGGGCGTACGATCGCGGAGATTCTAGCCAGCCTGACTGACGCCAGTGATGAGGCGCTGCCTGAGGCTGCCCGGTCACGTCTGCAAGGTTGGGCGGATGCGCAGGATACCTTTCACCTGTATGACAATCTGCCCGTGGTCGAGTTTGCCGACGATTTCGCCTTGCAGGAACTCCTGCGGGCAGGCGGTATTCGGCGGTATCTGCTGCACATCTTTTCCCCGCGCCTGGTGGCCATCCATCCCCGTCATGTCAATGACCTGGTGGCTGAGATGGAACGGCGCGGCCTGATGCCCAAAGTCGAGTCGTAGAGAACGCGCCGCGAGAGTGTAAGAATTACCATGCTTCTCAGCCTGACCGAAGCCTTGAGCAACTACAAACTGCACGTCTTGACGCGCATGGCGCGCACGGCCGAGATCGAAGTGCCCGACCGGCGCAAAGAGACCCTGGTGAACGCCCTGGTGCAGCGTCTGTACACGCCGACCGCGATCAACCGTGCTATGGCGCACATGAACAGCCGCGAGATTGCCTGCCTGCAACGGCTGCAAGCTGTGGATGGAGAGGTGCGCAGCACGGGGTTGAAACTCGCCATGGTGCGTGCCCGATTGGTGGAAGAATCTCCCAACCACGCGGCGTACAGCCGCTACAATCCACCGCCGGCCGATTCCTTCGAA
Organism: Candidatus Amarolinea dominans; assembly: GCA_016719785.1. Lineage (NCBI taxonomy): Bacteria > Bacillati > Chloroflexota > Caldilineae > Caldilineales > Candidatus Amarolineaceae > Candidatus Amarolinea > Candidatus Amarolinea dominans. The sequence goes on along the minus strand of JADJYJ010000003.1, from coordinate 642,709 downwards.
ACCGTCATCACCACCCTGCTGGAACGCGGCCTGGTCCTCACCCGCGGGCCGCTCGGAGGCGGCACCCTGTTGGATCTGGAGCCGGGCGCCGTACTGTGGATTCCTATCGAGGCACGACGCCATCTACCGCCCTTGCCTGAGAGCAAAGCGCACACGGTGGAGATACACAGCACGCGCGAAGGCTCGGCGCGCACGTTTCAGCGCGACCTCTACCTTTACTGGAGCCATCTGCGGGAGAAACCGCTGACGCCAACCCAGGCCCTGTGGCTGCGCAAGTCCGATCTGCGCGCCGTCAATGAGAAGTTGCTGGTCAAGAGCAGCCTGGGAACCGGCAGCGGCGAAAAAGACGCCCGTCGCCTGTTCTTCCTGCGACGCCTCTTACAGGAACTGGACATGCTGAGCCACAAGCGCAACCAGGTGGTGGCCAATGAAAAAGCCCCCTTCCTGGCCCTGGAGCCTGCCGAGCGGGTCAAACGTTGCTTCGAGTTGTGGAGCAAGGGCCGTTTTTGGAATGAGATTTTTGGCGTGACCGATGTGAACTTGCGCACGAACGACACCGCGATTGCTTTGGCGCACAGTGGCATCGTTACGGCCCGCGAAACAGTGCTGCGACAGCTCGCACGGCTACCGCACGAGGGGTGGGTGTTGACCGACACCCTCGTGAATCGCCTGCGTGACCAGGAATACGAATTCCTGATCCCCCGTAACCGCAACCACAACCGTCTGGCGCCGCTCCAGAACTACAGCTTTGGCGTTCCCAGCAATCCCTACACCAATAACCCGTATGGCTGGCTGTTCGACCGCATCTACGGCGAGGAGTCCGGCTGGTACCGCATCGAAGCGGAGTTCGCGCGCAGCGTGGTGCGTGAAGGACTCTACTGGCTCGGCCTGGTGGACCTGGGCTATGAGCCGGAGACGCTCAGCAATGACAAGTTGGGCGAACCACCCCCCGCCTTTACCGCCTATCGCTTGACCGACATGGGGCGCTGGCTGCTCGGCAGCGGGCCGATGCCACAGGTCAACACCGACAGCGGTCGGGTCATTGTGCAGCCCAACTTCGACGTTTTTGCCCTCGACCCCGTGACGGACATGGTGCTGGCCGATCTCGATCAATTTTGCGATCGCCTGAGCGCCGAACGCGCCGTGCATTACCAGATCACACGCCAGTCGGTCTATCGCGGCAGCCGTCGTGGTTGGGATGTGCCGCGCATCATCGAATTCCTGAATAGTGTCAGCAAGTCGCAATTGCCACAAAACGTGGAACGCGACCTGCGTGAATGGGCCATCGCGATGCAGCGCGTGGTGGTGCATGCGCACGTTTCTCTGCTGCAAACAACCAGCCCTGCCTTGTTGGATGGGGTTCTGCACGATCACCGCGTGGCCGGCGCGCTGCAAAGCCGGCCCAGTCCGGATGTCGCCTTGCTCGTGTGCAGCCCTACCCATGTTGACCAGGTTTTCAACGCGCTGCTGGCGGCCGGGCACTTGCCGGCCCGCACCCGCACCGATCTGGCAACGCCTGTACCATCGCTAACCGTGACACCCGCTGGCACGGTCAGTTTTCAACACCGCCTGCCCAGTATCTATCTCATCGCGCAGGTCGAACCGTTTTGTGAGCAGACTGACAGTGAAACCTGGCAGATCACCGCCCCGGCGGTGCATAACGCCATTGACAACGGCTGGACCGCCGCCTCGATCCTGGATACCCTGCGGACGCTGAACATCGGCCCGTTGCCCCCGCGTTTCGATCTCAAGATCAAAGCCTGGGCAGGGCACTTTGGCGAGGCCCGCCTGCAAACGCTGACCCTTCTCCAGCTCGGCGCCAACAAAATCCTGGACGAACTACTGACCGATGCGGACGTTGGCCCGTTGTTGACGCGTTTTGTCACCGCCGATCCCTCGCGCGCGCTGGCGGTGGTTGATGCGGACAACGTCGAGCGCCTGTGCGAGCTGTTGACAGAGCGCGGCGTGGTCTTCAAGGGAAAAATCGTCTGACCGCAACTCCTGCCCCCCTCGTGCGTACTGTATACTGTGCTTGACCTGCATTGGTGACATGCAGCGGGTCAAACACACAACGCCTGAGCCGGATGGCTTCAAGAAGGAGTGTAACCTATGGGTTGCGGACGTGCATTGCTGTGTATTCTCTTACCGCCCCTCGCGGTCCTCGATAAAGGGTGCGGTACGGTTCTGTTGGTGACGCTGCTGACGATCGTGGGCTGGGTTCCCGGTGTGATCGGCGCCCTGGTGGTCAATTCGCAGTCGTAAGCAAGTAGAGTTGGCAACTCTGGCAGAGTTGGCGGCTCTGGCACAAGCTGAGTGAGTAGAGTTGCCAGCTCTGGCAGAGCTGGCAACTCTCTTATTTTCTGGAGATTATATTTATGTCAACCTCACAGCAACTTCATTTCGATGCCATTGTCTGCGACGGTCATTGTGACACGCTCGGCGATGTGCTGGCCGGCACGCGGCGCCTGCACGACCATGCCAGCAGCGGGCATGTGGATCTGCCGCGCCTGCGGGCGGGCGGCGTGACCGCACAGGTGTTTGCCTGTTTCGTGCCGGTCAGTGAATATCACACCGGCGCCACCCGCCATGCGCTGCAGCGCCTGGATGCCTTTCACGAAACGCTGGCCGCGGACGATCGCGATCTGCTGTTGGCAACGGGCGCGGCCGACATTCGCCAGGCCAAAACCAGCGGCAAAATTGCCGGCCTGCTCGGTCTGGAGGGCGCCGAAGCCCTGGCCGGCAGCCTGGAGGTGCTGCGCTGCTTTCATCGGCTGGGCGTGCGGGTCCTGGGGCTGACCTGGAACTTTCGCAACGAGGTGGCAGACGGCGTGCATGATTCGGGCACGACCGGGCTGACCCCTTTCGGGGTGCGCGTCATCGAAGAGAGCAACCGCATCGGCATGGTGATTGATGTCTCGCATCTGTCGCCGGCCGGCCTGACCCACGTCCTGGCGGTCAGCCAACAGCCGGTCATCGCCTCGCACAGCAATGCGCGCGCCCTGTGCGATCACATCCGCAACCTGACCGATGCGCAGATCGAGGCTATCGCGGCCAAAGGCGGCTTGATCGGCGCGACCTTTGTGCCCATTTTTCTAACCTCACCGGAGGAGAACGCCACCCTGGGCCATGTTCTCGATCATCTCGATTACCTGATCCGGGTAGCCGGCCCTGACCATGTCATGATCGGCTCCGATTTCGACGGCATTCGCTTTGCGCCGCCGGGCATCGAGGACGCCAGTCACTACCCCGCCCTCACCGCCGGCATGTTGGCACGCGGACATGACGAAGCCACCGTCCGCAAGGTGCTGGGCCTGAACTTCCTGCGCGTGCTGGAAACCGTGAGCGGGCGCTAAGCGCGAGGAACCATGAATGATCTGCCACAAACCGTGCCGATGCCCAGGGTGTTCGTCGTCTTCAACCCGGTCGCCGGCCATCACCACGCAGCCACAACGCAGCGAGCGATCGAAGACCATTTCAGGGCGTTGGCCTGGCCGCTGGAAATCTACCAGACCACCGGCCAGGAGGTAGTGGCCGCGAGGGTGCGCGAGGCGTTGCAGCGCGGCTGCAACCTGGTTGCGGCGGCCGGCGGCGACGGCACCGTGTCGGCCGTGGCCGATGGCCTGATTGGGACCGGGGTGCCGCTGGCTATCCTGCCCTTGGGCACCGGCAATGTGCTGGCGCGGGAGCTGGGCGTGCCGCTCAACCTCGCCAGCGCACTGCAACTCCTCGACGGGCCGCAGCGCCTGCGCCAACTGGACGCCATGCGCGCCTGGGATCGGCTCCACCTGCTCAATATCAGCACCGGCATCAGTGCCCTGGCCATGGGGGATATGCACGCGGGGGAAAAACGCCGCTTTGGCCGGCTGGCTTATGTCTGGAGGGGTCTGCGACGCATCCTCGGCGCCCAGCCGTATCGGTTCACCCTCAGCATTGACGATCATACCTTCCACGTGCGCGCCTCGGAAGTGGCTATCCCCAACGCCAGCACCATCGGCCTGGCCCAACTGAGTTGGGGCGACCACATCAAAGTGGACGACGGCCATGTAGATGTCTGCATCCTGCGCACCCGCCATCCCGTGGACTATGCACGGCTGGCCTGGCACGCCCTGCTCCGGCAGCAGCGGCGCGACCCGGCCTTTCGTTCGATTCCCGCGCGGCGCAGCATTGTGATCGAAGCCAATCGTCCACTGCCGGTGCAGGGCGACGGCGAAGTGATCGGTCAGACCCCAGTGCGCATCGAGGTTCTGCCGTCGGCCATTCCCGTGATCGTGCCAGCAGCGGTGCGCGGCGGTTGGGGCATTCCACTGTGGCCGCGGCTCTGAACGCAGGGCCTGTCCACGCGCAGATTGCCGTTTCTGCCCTATCTGTGAAATCTATTGCAAAAAGGATTGTCAACGCGGGCAATCAGGAGTATAATAAAGACAGGCAGGAGCGCAGCGCAGATGCATGTCCTGCCCCTACCCCGTCTGATAAAAGAGGATTCGTACCATGCGAAACATAATTTGTCTACTCCTGGGCCATCGCTGGCACCTGGAACGGCGCGAACAACATTACGGCATTGTAGAGACGATCACCGTGTGCGATCGCTGCGGTGATCACTGTCTCGGCACCTTCGACGCGGAAACCGGGCAGCGCAACCTGCTCTTCGGCACACCTCCGGCCCGCCCTTAACCCTATCGGCACAACAACCAGCTTTACGAGCGGCAGCAGGCAACCAGCAATGGTTACCCACTGCCGCTCGACGCGTGTGGGGGGCAATTCGATCCCGCCTCTCTCAGGCAGGCGCCGCCCCCGACAACGCCATCACCGGCGTCGCGGGGGGAATCTGTTCTATCTGTTCCATCTGGTCCTCGCGGCGGAACTGGCTCATGTAGAGATCGTAATAGACGCCCCCCTGCGCCAGCAGTTCATCATGCTTGCCCCGTTCGACGATTTCGCCCGCGTTGAGCACGAGCACCTGGTCAGCGTTGCGAATCGTGCTTAGGCGATGGGCGATGACGAAACTGGTGCGTCCGGCCAGCAGCTTGTTCAGAGCCAGTTGAATCTGGCGCTCGGTACGCGTGTCCACGCTGGAGGTGGCCTCATCCAGAACCAGGATGCGCGGATCGCTCAGCGCGGCGCGCGCAATGGCGAGAAGCTGGCGCTGGCCCTGGCTGAGACCGCTGCCGCGCTCGCCCAACAGCGTCTGATAGCCATCGGGCAGGCGCTCGATGAACTGATCCGCCTGCACGAGGCTGGCCGCAGCCATCACTTCCTCATCGCTGGCGTCCGGTTTGCCATAGCGAATGTTGTTCATGACGGTGTCGCTGAACAGGAACGTGTCCTGCAGCACGATGCCGATCTGTTGGCGCAGGCTGGCGGCCGTCACATCACGCACATCCACGCCATCAATGCGCACCGCGCCGGCGGTGACATCGTAGAAGCGCGGCAGCAGGTTGATGATGGTGGTCTTACCCGCACCAGTGGGGCCGACAATGGCGATGGTCTGGCCCGGCTCGGCCAGCAGGCTCACATCTCGCAGCACGGGGACGCCCTTCTTGTAGGCTGCATGCACCCGATCGAACTCCACGCGGCCCTGAATGGCCGCCAGCGGCTGGGCGTCGGGCTTGTCAACCACCTCCAGCGCCTGGTCGAGCAGGCCAAAGATGCGCTCGCCGCCGGCGATGGCGCTCTGAATGTTGGTCCACAGCACCGACACCTGCTGAATGGGCTGGTTGAAGCGCTGCACATAGTTGAGGAAGGTGATGATCAGGCCCAGGGTCACGGTGGTGCCCAGCAGATCGTTGCCGCGCAGCAGAGCAAGACCGCCCACGCCGGTGACGATGGCAATGGCAACATAGCCCAGCGCTTCCAACGTCGGCGCCAGTGCGCTGGTGAAAGCCACCGCGCGAATGTTGGCGTCCCGGTTGGCCGCGTTGGTCACCCGGAACTGGTCAATGTTCTCCTGTTCGCGGTTGAAGGCTTGCACCTCGCGCACGTTGGCAATCGTCTCTTGCAGGTCGGCGTTGACGTTGCCGATCTCCTTACGGCTGCGACGAAAAGCCTTGCGCGCCTGGCCGGAGAACCAGAGCGTAGCCACGATCATGAAGGGCAGTACGGCCAATGAGAGCAGCGCGTAGGCCCAGCTCAGGCTCAACATCTTATACATGATCCAGAAGATCAGGAGGATACCGCTGGTGACATTGACCAGGGCAAAGCTCATCACCTGTTGGATCGTGTCGGTATCGTTGGTGAGGCGGCTCATGATCGCGCCGGCCTCATGCTCGGCATAGTAGTTGAGCGACAGGCGGTGAATCTGGCGAAAGAGGTCATCGCGCAGTTTACGCAGCACATGATTGCCGACCCACGACATGGCGTAGAACTGCAGGCCGCCGGTGATCGAACCGCCGATGTACAGACCCACCACCAACAGGATCACCCGCCCCAAACCGGCCACCGTGTCTGCGCTGCTGCGCGTGGCGGCCGGGGTCGTGTCGAACCAGCAGGTGCTCTCAGCGGCCGTGGCCTGCTGGGCCGGAAAGCCGCCGTCCCCCTGTGCGGCGCCGGTCAGGCGTGCGCTGGCGGCCGGAGTCAGATAGCAATCCACGGCCTGACCGATCAACTCTGGCGCAGTCACCTGCGCCCAGGTGCCGGCCACAACCAAAACGACCACCAGCAGCAGAACAGGCCAGAAGGCCTTGAAATAAACGCCGAAGCGACGCAGTGTCGCACCGACGCGTTGTGGTTTGAGCGTCTCTTGCTCCAGGATGGCACGCGGCCCCCCAGGTCCTCCCATCATGATAATGTCTCCTTATTCCTCGGTCAGGGCTACGTCGCTGACGAGTTGCGAATGATAGATGTCGGCGTAGATGGGGCTGTTATCCATCAGGTCTTCGTGCTTGCCACGGGCCACGATGCGCCCCTTTTCCATGACCAAAATTTGATCGGCGTTGACCACGGTGCTGATGCGCTGGGCGATGACAAAGCTGGTGCGGCCGTGCATCAACCGGGTGAGCGCCTGTTGAATCTGGAACTCGGTCTGCAGGTCAACCGAACTGGTGGAGTCATCCAGGATCAAGATCCGTGGATTGAGCAGAAGGGCGCGGGCGATGGCGATGCGCTGCTTCTGACCGCCGCTCAAGGTGGAGCCACGTTCGCCCACCGGCGTTTCATAGTCCGCGGAGAAGCTCATGATGAAGTCATGCGCCGAAGCCGCTTTGGCCGCCGCCGTCACCTCGGCCAGGGAAGCCTCCGGGCGACCAAACGCGATATTTTCGCGGATCGTGCCGCTGAAGAGATTGGTCTCCTGCAGCACAATACCGATCTGCGAGCGCAATGAGTCGAGCGTTACCTCGCGCACGTCGTGCCCATCAATGCGCACATGCCCGCTGCTAATGTCGTAAAAGCGCGGCAGCAGGTTGATGATCGTTGTTTTGCCGCTGCCGGTGGCGCCAAGCAGCGCGATCGTCTCGCCGGGTTTGGCGTCGAAGCTGACCTGGGAGAGAACCGGCTCACCGCTATCGAAGTAGCGGAAGGTCACATCTTCGAACGTGACATGGCCCTGCACCGGGGGCAGCGCCGCCGCACCCGGCTTGTCGGCCACATCGTTCCTGGCGTCGAAAATCTCGAAGATGCGGCTGGAGGAAGCGCTGGCCTGCGACATCTGGCTGATGATGAAGCCCAATTGACCGATGGGGAAGAAGACGTAGACCAGGTAAAGGCTGAACTTCTGCCATTCGCCGAAGGTGAGGGTGCCATCAATGATCTGTTTGCCGCCATAGTAAAGCACCGCGGCCTGGCCCAGGTTGGCAATCAAAAAGACGACCGGGAAGAGAAACGCGAAGGTACGGGAAACCTTGATATTCTGTTCCATCAGGCTGGCAGCCGCGACGTCGAACTTGCGCTCCTCATGCGGCTCGCGGGCAAAGGCCTTGACCACCTTGATACCGGTCAGGTTCTCTTGCAGAATGGTGTTGAGGCGCGAGAGGCGCTTCTGCACCTCGCTAAACAACGGCTGACTGATGGCGCCGAACACCATGAAGAGGAGGAGCGCCACCGGCAGCACCGGCAGGATGATCAACGTCAGCTTCAGGTTGGTGACCACCAGAATCGTGAGGGTGGCGGTCAGCAGCACGAACGCCTGCATCGCCAGCAACAGACCTTGCCCGATGAAGAGGCGCACTTTCTCCACGTCGTCGGTGGCGCGAATCATCAACTGACCGGTCTGGTTACGGTCGTGATAGCTGAACGACAGGCGCTGAATCTTGGCGTAGAGGTCGTTGCGGAAATCAAAGGCAATGCTCTGCGACACCCGTTCTGACGTGTAGGCCTGCGCAAAGGCGAACATGCCGCGCATGATAGCAAAGGCGACAATGAGCACGATGGCGTTGACGAGCACCTGTTCGCCGCTGTTGCGGTAGGTATCCAACTGCTCAGGCGTCCAGCCCAGGCGCTGCAGGGCGGTGCTCAGAAAAGCCGCGGGCGTCTGCGCCAGTTGCTTGGCGATGACGCCATTGGTCACAGCATCAATGATATTCTGCACTAACTGCGGCACAGCCAATTGCGCCGCAGTCGAAATGAACAGGAACAGGTACGCCGCCGCGGTCAGGCGCTTGTAATGCCCCAGGTATTTGATGGCGCGGCCCAATCCTCCTTTGGCCGGCATATCCACCCGTTGTTTGTGCCGTTTGGCAAGTCGTGTTTGCACTCGAAACTCCTTTTTATTCTTCTTTGCGCTCAGGCGCCGCGCCCGGCCCGTTCGTGGCAAAATCCGGGGCCAGCCTGGCTAAGCAGCGATTGGCGCAGACGCGCCAGCAGTTCCAGGAGCGTGGTGGTATCGGCCGCGCTCAGGTCGCCGCACAATTGATTGAGAAACGCCACGTGGCTGGGCGCCTGCTCGCGAATGCGGCTGCGTCCCAGGTCGGTCAGGCGAATGGTGAACGAGCGCCGGTCGTGCGCGTCCAGGCGGCGCTCGATCAGGCCCTGGTCTTCCAGCCCGCGCAGGAGCGAGCTGACGGTGTTCTTGCTCACGGCCTGATGATAGCTCAAAACCGAGGGGGAAAGGCCTTCCTGGTTGCCGCGCATTTCCTCCGCGTACAGGCGCATCAGCAGCCCCCAGCGCGGCCCGGAAAGCTGGCTGTCGCGCAGCCGCTCGGAAAAAATGGCATCGTACAGGTTGTTGACAATGCGCACCGAGCGCAACAGCTCCACACCGCTGATCGTCTCGATGCCGTGCTGCTGCATCAACTCCCGAAAGTCGCGATCATGAAAATGAATGTCCGCTGGTTGATTCATGGCTCCTTCCCGTGTCGTGTTCCAATCGAACAGCATTTAGTAACAGATAGAACTATTCGACGGCGAACTATTTTCTTCCCGAACGAGCACAAACGATGTGACGCTTCTTCCAATCTGTGGTATCATTTTCGCGTCCCGCTGAGGGGTTTTCACACAGGGACACAGGGGGTTCAGAGAGGACTTTTTGGTGTCCCTGTGTCCCTGTGTCCCTGTGTGAGTCGTTTTGTGTGAAGCAGGAAAGGAAATGGGATGGTAACAGCAATCATTCTGATCAATGTCGAGCATGGCCGCGTCAATGATGTGGCGGCGCAGGTGTTGGCGCTGCCGGGCGTCACCGAGGTCTACTCAGTGGGCGGCCGCTTCGACCTGGTGGCGGTGGCGCGGGTCAAGGACAACGATGCCATCGCCGGTCTGGTGACGGAGCATATGATCAAGCTGACCGGCATCCACAGCACGGAAACGCTGATTGCGTTCCGCGCCTACTCGCAGTATGACCTGGAGCGGATGTTTGCCATTGGCCTGTGAAGCCGCCGGCGCGCTTGCTCAGGCCAGTTCGATCAGTCTCACGAAGCCGGTGCTGACGCTCTCGAATGTGCCGCGCACATAGGCTTGACTGCCCCAGGCCAGGATGATCTCGCCGGCGCTCGCCAACGCGGCGGCGCGGCGTGCTCGTTCCCGCGTGGGGTTCGCATGGCCGGCCGTCGCCAGCGGGCCGACCGCCAACCCCACCGCGGCGCCCTGCCGGCTGGCGATTTGTGCGCCGCGGACAGCGCGCTCTACACAGGCGGAGAGGTGTTCATCGGTCTGTGACGCGACCGCGCACACCGTATCGGCGTCCACCGGCCAGCAGGTTGCGCCGGTCAGCGTTTGCGCCAGGGCCGCGGCGACCTCTGGCGCCGGCCCGCCCAGCCAGAGCATCACGCCATCGTTCATTTTCCGTATTTTCTCAATTCAATTTTGAACTCTTTGCTCTGGTTGGAGGTGTTTTGGCGGATGCCGTCGCCGAGGGAGACGCGGCTGTTCTTCAGCTCGATGACACCTACGGCGATGCCGTTGACGTAGAGCACCAGGTCGGGCCGCCGCGCGTAGTTGCCCCGCAGCGTGACTTCTTCCGCAATGGCGAAGTCGTTCTGCTCCGGCTGCTCCCAGTTGATCAGCTTGACCGTCTCTGTGACCTGGCCGGCCTCGATCTTGGCCGGCACGCCGTAGCGCAGCAGGCTGTAGATCGCCTTGTTGTTGTCGTAGAGGCTGCGGTTGGGGTTGTCCGCCTCGGTGCGCAGCTTGTAGAGCGCCACGTTGATCTGCGCCGGCGCGTAGCCGTGCTTGCGCAGGTGAGCGGTGAGCAGCCCTTCCTCGATGTTGCTGTTGTCGTCGCGGTCGGTCCAGTCGCCGAGGTAGTGGTAGCCGAGCTCGTCGCGGAACAAAGCGATCACCCGGTTCTGGGTCGCGCGTTCGGGTTGGCCGATGGTGCTCATGGCAGCGGTCCTTGTTGCAGGTTGGTCAGCCGCTGGCGGCCTTCTGCCGTGATGCGGTACGCTTGCAGCCGGCTTTGGGACTTATCGGGGATCATGTAGGCCACCCACCGGGCAGCCACCAACCTGCGCATCAGTTGATTCAGATGACCTGAGACCTCTCTTTGTCCCAGTGCATCGGAGAGCGCCGATTTGGACATGGGACCGCTGGTGGCAAGAAGACCAAGCACGCGCATCTCCAGCGATGCCGACTCTGGCTGTGACTCTGGCTGCGACTCTGGCCGTGACTCTGGCTGTGACTCTGGCTGCGGCTGTGACTCTGGCCGTGACTCTGGCTGCGACTGTGACTCTCGGAGTATCGCTTCTGGTCGAAAGGCAAAGACGATCCACAGTCCCGTTTGCTCGTAGCGCAACTCTGGCGCAGGCATTCCGGCGGCTTGACAGGCTGCCAGGATCTTTTCGATACCACGTCCCCAGGCTTCGATCATGCCTGCCCGAAAGAAGGCATTGGCCACATCGGGGTTATACGGCTCGGACGAATGCTTTTCGAGCAGCCGCGCAGCCGTCCAGCCGAGGGGCAACTGCCCTGGGTTCCAGAGCATAATCTTGTCTGCATAGACGCTGATCTGAATAGGTGTGGCGCTGCCGTAGTCCTTGTGCATCACCGCATTGAGCACCGCCTCACGCAACGCCTCTTCGGGCGCCGGGTAGGTCTCCACCCGCTGGATGCCTTCGTAGGAGATCAGCGCCTTCAGATACTTGTTCAGCAGGCGGTCCATGGTCTCGCTGACCTGGGTGAAGAGACTGCCGTGGATCTCATCCTGAAACAGCAGATCGGCGTTAGTGCGGAAGTAGCCGATCTTCACGAAGGCTCCAGTAACAAAGCGTTCCGGGTCGGGGTGAAAGAGCAACACGGCGGCCCGCTTCAGATAGGCGCCATCCGTCAGGTGCAGCTTGTCAATCAGGTTGGCATCTGTCTCCTGCAATATCTCGGCTGACAAACGTCCGCTGCGCTCGGCGCGCCTACGAAAATAGGCCAGCGACCGGCCATCCAGATCGGCCAGCGTGACATAGGGCACGGGTACGCCGTACCAATGCCTCCCCTGTTTGCGCAGCAGAAACTTGTCCAGCGCCGCGCCCTTTAGTTCCTGCTTGGTGCTGCCGCTGCGGTAATGGTATTCGCCCTTGTAGCTCACGGGATAGGGGTAGGGTTCGACCACGATCTCCAGATATTCCCGCTGATTTTCCGCGTGCAAATTCACATCCACGATGATGCCCAGGATGTCGCGCACCTTGTTGGGAATATCAACCAGCAATTTCTGCATCATCCCCTGCTTCTCTTCGTCCGATCCGTCGGATCTGACAAGCCCCTTAGGCCGCCCGCGTCCCTTTGCATTCCGGGTAGCCCGTGCAACCCCAGAATTGCTCGCCCGCGTGCGGGCCTTTGCGCGCCGTGCGCAGGGCCATCGCTCTGCCACATGCTGGGCAGGCTGGCGCGTCATTCGCCGCCGGGGCAGTCCCCTGCTGCTTCCCCCGTTCCGCAAGCCTTGCCGCGGCCAGTTGTTCGCTGTAACCGCCCTCGGTGATGAACGATCGTTCGAGCGCGGCGATCTGCTGATCCAGCAGGTAGTTGGCCTGGTGGATCAGGCAAATAGTCGTGTTGGCGACAATGGCAGGGTCCTCGTGATCCAGCCAGGCGGCGTAGGCCTTCCAGTGGGCGGCGGGATCGGACGGGTTAAACGAGGCCGCCTTCTCCTGTTGCCACCCCACCGCCCGCACCGCGCGCGCCTCGCGGTCATCCTTGCCCCACAGCCGCTTGCCGCGCTGACGCAAGAAATCCTCGTAATCCAGCAGCAACTCGTCCAGGCTGGCCCGCGCCACATTCACCAGCCGCAGTTCGGTGTGGCTTGAAGTGGCAGCCGCGCGACTGCCCTCGGCGATGTTCTGCCGGCCGCTGCGCGCTGCCTGCACCATCTGATCCACCGTGCGGGAGCGCTTGTCCAGGAAGCGCTCGCAGAAGCGCACCGTGGCATCGTAAATCACCGTCGTCACTTGAAATGAGCGCAACTTGCGGTAGCCTCCGCTTGGTCGCAGCCGTTTCCCGTCATGCGGGGCCGCGCGGTCCGCCGGCCCATCTGATTGATCCATCTGCTCCACCTGCTCTTCTTTCATACGAGTCGCACCCTCCCGGTGAGCAACTCCTGCATCATCCCCTGCTTGACCTGCCGCGCCTTGACCAGCTTTCCCTCCAGCGCGGCGATCTCCGCGTCCATGTCGGAGAGGATGGTGGCGATGGCAGTTTGTTCGAGGACTGGTGGCAATAGCAACTCGTAGTTTTTCACTACGTTCCAGTCGGAGCGCGGCATGTGCGTCCCGTATGAGGAGCTTGCGACTTCAATAAACTTGTCGGTTTGAACCATCTGAAACAGGTAAGCGGTGGAAATAAGATTCTCATTTGGCGCGAATACCCAGATCTCAGTCGAGCAGACGCCGGCACAATCAGCCCACCAGTATTTCCTCAAATAGGCGCGGAGTTTTCCGAACAAAACATCGCCTGCACGAAAAACTGACTTCAGCGAAGACTGTCCTCCAGTACTCGAACTGCCCAAAAGTGCACCAGTTGCAGAACCGATATGTTCCAACTCGACGCAGAACTCCTGAACCCCAGTTCTTTTTGGATCAATCCGGTCGTGTCGAGGAGCGACAACATCCCCAAACCGCTTCACCTCCCACTCCCCACTGAACCCCGGCAGCCGCCTCTTGCCGGTGAGCAATTCCTGCATCGCGCCTTGTTTGATGCCGCGCTTCTTGGTGATGAGCTGCTCCAGCGATTCGATGAGGGCATCCGCATCGCTCAACGCCTCGGCGATGGCGCGTTGTTCGGCGAGGGTGGGCGGCAGGGGCAACGTGATCCGCTTCACCACATCATTCATCAACTTAGGATTTCCGAGATTCCGCGAGACATGCCGGGGTGCTATCCTGCCGAGGACTTTTGAAACAAATACGGCATTGTCTGCTCTCAGGCGGATCGTGCCGCAAACGTTCGTGCAATTGAACCTACCGTTCCGATGGAATACTGTTCCAGCATTGGCACCATCAGTTGTCCAAGTGATGTATTCACCGTCGAAATCAAACGTGTCGATATATCCCATCACACCGTTATTTGATGTCTGCGACGAATACACAGGGTAGTTTGGGTTTCTGGACGCAGCTATCTCCTTGTGACTAATAACCCGCCCACGCCCAACGTCAGAAATCTGTTCAATAGTCTCGACGCGCCAATCCTCCGGAATCACCCCGACCTCGGTCTGCTTGTAGCCAGGCTTCACTTCCGCGCTCATGGATGCGCCTCCTTTGCGGCGCTGTTGGGTACCATAAGTCTCACTTAAATAGTCAGACGGTGTCTGACTTATTGGATAACCCAGGTACTCAATTTGTGCGACAGTGTCGCACAAATTGCCGCCTTGTTCATACTCCACAAAGTCGTGCCCGATCATAACTCTCAACTCAGCGCGCAAATCCCATCTTCGCCAGATGCGCGTTCACCCTGGCTTCCAACTCGGCCACGCGATTGACCTGCTGGGGCATGGGGGTCTCGTAGCGTTCGGCCAACTCCCGCACGCGCTGCGTCAGCGCCTGGCTGATGCGATCCATCTCGCCGTGGATGGCGGCGGCCAGCGCGGCCAGCCATTTGTCGTCCACCACCAGGGTCTTGATCTCGGCCCCGCTCAGTTTGGGATAGTGGGCGTAGGCTTTGGCGTCCAGCTCGGCCTCGGCGTCGCGCAACTGCTTCTTCAGCTCGGCCTCGCGGTTGCTCAAGGCCAGCCACTTGTCCAGCACATCGGCTTCCGCGCCGGCCTCGTCATTCGTGTTGTAGATCGCCCGGGCCTCGCGCAGCCGCGCGCTGACGTTAGCCCGGTTCACCTTCTCCAGCTCGGCGAAGATGCCCTCCTCGCCGCCCTCCTCCTCTTCCAGCTCGGCCAATTCCGCGGCGGCGCTTTCCAGTTCAGCCGCCAGCCGGTCCAGGGCCGCCTGCCCGTAGAGCGTGACCCTGGCGCTGGCGGCGTCGCCCACCTTCAGCAGCAGCGAACCAGAGCCGCAAGTGGGGTCATAGACGGTCGTCGCGTTGCTGGTGCTGGCGTCGCGGATGCCGATGATCTGCGCCATGATGCGGCTGACTTCGGCGGGGGTGTAGAACTGGCCTTTGCTCTTGCCGCTCTCAGTGGCGAAGTGGCGCATCAGGTATTCGTAGGCATCGCCCAGGATGTCGTCGCCATCCGCGCGGTTCTTCGAGAAGTCGAGCGCCGGATTCTCGAAGATGGCGATGAGGTTGGTCAGCCGGTCCACCATCTCCTTGCCGCTGCCGAGCTTGGTCGCGCTCACCAACCTAGTCCTTGTATGTCCCGGCATATCGGACAACCAGGTCTTTGAGGGTAAACCTGATTTCTCAGCCTGGTGAGGGGCAGTGTGTGCGGGTCAGGATGATGTTAAGTCATTTTTGGTCACTGCTCACCCTGCAAGTTGATTTGGACAGGATGAACAGGATGAACAGGATTCTTGCTCTGTGGCGTGCAAAACTACCGCCACGAGAGTTCGAATATCCTGTCAATCCTGTAAATCCTGTCTGAATTCCAAACAGACCCAGCAGTTACCATTTTTGTCTGAAACTACTGCCCGCTGAGGTCCCCACCCGTGGTGGGGAGACCGAGTGACGGCAAGATCTTGATGCGCACAGGCAGCGATTCGCCCAGCAGGTTGCCGCTGGCATCATTGACAACCGCCCGGAAGTCGTAGTCGCCCGGCGGCAGGTCCGCCGGCACGATGAACTGCCAGGAGCCATCCGGGCCGGCCGTGGCGGCGCCCAGCGCCTTGTCGCCGGCGTAGAGGATCACGGTGCTATTGGGCGGTGCGGTCCCCGTCAGGCGTTCGCCGGCCGGAAGCTGACCGCCCGGCGGCAGGTTGATCGTGGGGGACGCCAGCGGTTGGGCGTCGGCCGCAATCGTGAACGGCAACGGATCGGCGAAGACTTCGCTGCCGTCGGTGTCCACGGCCGCCAGGCGCAGGACATGATCACCGGCTGCCAGCGCGACCGGCGGCACGAAGCTCCAGTTGCCCGCCGCGTCAGCCGTCACTTCAGCGAGCAATGTCGCGCCATCGTAAATGCGCACCCTGGAGCCAGGTTCGGCCGTGCCACGGAAAAGGGGCCGGCTGGTGTGCAGCGGTGAGACCAGCGCACTGGTCAAGACCGGCGCCTTGACACGACCAGCGATCGGTGTCGGTGTTACCGCCGGCGTTGTCGTCGTTCCTGGTGTCGCGCCTGGCGTACCGCCGCTGCCTGGTGTGACGCCTGGCGTTCCGCCGCTGCCTGGTGTGACGCCTGGCGTACCGCCGCTGCCTGGTGTGACGCCTGGCGTACCGTGCCTGCCTTGCCGTTGGTGTGCACGCGCGGTGATGGCATGGGCGCCGCTGGTCAGGGCCGGAAGGGAAGCGCCAGGCGCCGTCCGGACCGATAGTGACCTGGCCGATCTCCTTGCGCCATCATGGCGCAGGGTGCCTGGCGCTGCCCAGGTCGCCCAGGTTGCGGCGGTCACCGCGCCGCGCCGGCGCGGTGATGGGCGCCATGCGGCGGGCCGTCGCTGCGTCGCGGCATCCACGATGCTGATGTTGAGCGGCTGCGAGGTGGCCTGCACATTGCCGTTGGCGTCCACAACGCGGGCGGTGATGGCATGGGCGCCGCTGGTCAGGGCCGGGAAGGGGAAGCGCCAGGCGCCGTCCGGACCAACCGTGGCCTGACCGATCTCCTTGTCGCCATCATGGATGCGCAGGGTGTCGCCGGCGCGGCCGCTGCCGGCCAGGTCGCCCAGGTTGCCGGCGGTCAACTGCGCGCCCGGCGCCGGCGCGGTAATGATGGGCGCCATGACGGCGGGAGTCGGTGTCGCGGCAGGCGCCACGGTGATGTTGCGCGGCTGCGAGGAGGCCAGCACCTTGCCGTTGGCGTCCACGATCCTGGCCAGCAGCGTATGCTGACCGGGCGTCAGGTTGGTCAGCGGCAGGCGCCATTGACCGCCGGCATCAGCTTTGGCGTCACCGAGCGCCGTGTCACCGGCGAACAGGCGCACCGTGTCATTGGCGCGGGCGGTACCGGCCGCGTCACCCAGCGCAGCGGCTGTCAGTTGGGCATTGGCGGCCGGCTCAGTGAAGACGGGGGCCGGCGGTGTGCGATCGAACCGTATCGTCAGCAAACGAAAAGCGCAGCCAGCAGCAGCGCAGCCAGCACTTGCCAACGATCGAAGAGCGGCGTCCAGAACCATCCACGTTGGCGAAACATCGCTTAGACCTCCCCCAGCCTGGCTTTGGCCTGGCGAATCCAGCCGGCATAGTCGGGGCGACGCCAGGCGGGCGCCGGGCAAAGGGCTTCCAACTGTGCCTCTGTGGCATCGGCCAGCGCGCGCAAGGTGCAGATGCCGCCATCGTACAGGCGCCCTTCGAAGACGGCGCCGATGCCCTCCATGGACTCGAAATCGTCCGGTTGGGAGCCGTCCCAGCCACGACCGACCGTATTGCTGTCCTCAGCCAGGCGACGGGCGTCTGCCTTGATGGTGCCCAGGTCAATCTTCTGAAAGTCTTTGATACCGAAGATGCGGCGCAGCGTGTCATCGTCTGCAGTCGCCAATTGCCAGAAGCTGCCGATGCCTGCCGCATAGAGTTTTGTTTCATAGACCTGGCCGATGCCCATGACTTTGGAGAGGTCCTGCGGGCAGGACGCCGCGCGTGCTCCTGCTGGCTCGCCCTGATCGCCCAACTGAGCAAGCGCGCCCCCGAAGGCAATGCCACCGGCGACCAGCCCAGCCTCCACGCCGGGGGGCCTGCCGCCCGCTGTCACATCGGCGTCAGGGAGATCGCTGAGCGATCCTGCCGCGCCAGACGCAAAACCTGGGCCGCGGCTCCCGGTCAGGTCGGCGTCATACTCACCAACGTCGGCCGCCTCTGCCCCGGAAGCAAAGCCGGCGCCCTCGCCGGCCACCAGGCCAGATCCGGCGCCTGGCAGATCGAAACCGGGCGTCTCCTGTGCAAACGACACCCCGCGGCTGCCGCCAACATCCAGGGATGCCTGTAAGTTGGAAATTTTATCCCCGGCCGCGGCCAGTTCATGCTGCAGGGAGGTGCGCCGGGCTTCGTTGTCAGCGAGCTGGCTGCGCAGACTTTCTGATTCCGACATGGCGCTGTCCAACGTGTTGTTGCGCGCCTGGAAATTGGCGCGCAGGTCGGCCAGTTGATCCCGTAGCGCCACTTCATGCGCGCGCGATTCAGCCTGGGCGGCTTCCAGGGCGCGATAGGCGGCGTCACGCGCTTTCAGCGCGGCGTCCAGCGAATCACGGCGGGCGCTGGTCTGGCTGAGCTGCTGCCGTAGGCTCTCGCTTGCGCCTTGCGCGCTACCTAGCAGGGCCTCGCGGGTCTGCATATCGCCGCGCAGGCGTTCCAGGTCGTCCTGCAAGGTGACTTCGTTGGCACGTGAGGCGGCCAGGGCGGCCTCCAACGATTTGTAGGCTGCCCCGCGCGCTTGCAGTGCAGCATCCAGCGAATCACGGCGAGCGACCGCGCTGCCAACCTGGCCGCGCAGGGCCTCGATTTCGCCAAGCGCGGAGGTCAGGCGGGCATCAAGGTCCTGGCGCCCGGCCTGCAGGCCGCTCACCTGGGTCGTGCTGTCACCCAGCGTGGCCTGTAATCCCGCGGCCCGCTGCTGCGTGGCCTGCAATTCTCCTTGCAGCGTGGTGGTGCGCGCTTGGGCCGTGCTGAGGTCGCCGCGTAACGCGTCTGCCTGTGTGCGCAGGGTCAACACGTCGCGGTTGCGTTCCTGTAGGTCGGTCTCGGCCCGGGCCAGACGTTCCTCGCATCCGCGGCGCTGGCGCCTGAAATAGAGCAACTCCAACAGCCACTCGATGAGAAAACCGAGCAAGATGCCGAGGACGAAGGCGGCCAACGGACTGAAATTGAACGATAAAGACATAGCTCCCTCCCTTTATTTCCCCCATTTTTGTGCGTTTCTGTCTGTGCCTGGGCCGATGCGCCATCAGGGGACAGACGGCTGGCCCCGGTTGCCAGGCGGACGCTGGACACCAGTATTATAACACTGCACAACAAAAAAGATACATTGCGGAAACCTGCGCTGCGCTCCGTGGGCCGGTCGGTTTGGCAGTAGGCCGCCATGTAACTGGCGTGAGTGGTGGCACGTTCAATGGGATGAAGGTTGAACTGATGAACGATCATAAAATTCACCCGCGCAGGGCGACCCTGTCCATTCGCTTCATTCTGGCCCTGGGCGTTGTGTGCGCACTTCTGTTGTTGGCGACCGGCCTGTGGCGCTATGGGGGGCCAACGGGCTTATGGCGGCGCGCCCAGGCAACGTTCGGCGAGCCACTCCCGCACCCCCAGTGGGTGCCAACGCCACTGCCCATCACGCCCGCAGGGGTCGCCACTCGCCCGCCGCCGGCGCAGATCACAACCGCGCCGCCACAGCCCACAGCCACGGCCACACGCTCTGCCGTCACCGCGCCGCCCCTGGTTCTGACCACGGATGCCACTGTGCCGCGCGTCGCGCCAACCCGGCCGCCGTCGTTTCAGGCGGTTGCGCCGCAGGTTGAGCTGCGCGGGCTGCGGCACGAATGGCAGACCTGGAACAACTGCGGCCCTGCCACGCTGGCGTTTTATCTCAGCTACTTCGGCAGCCCGCTGCGCCAGGAGGATCTGCGCCGGGCGCTGCGCCCCAACCCAGAGGACAAGAACGTCAATCTGGGCGAAATGGCCGCCTTTGCCCAGTCTCAGGGCCTGCAGACGCTGGTGCGCACCCACGGCGACGCGGACCGCATGCGCCTGTTTCTGAGCAATGGCCTGCCGGTGCTGATCGAAACCTGGCTGGAACTGCACCCCAACGATGGCATGGGGCACTACCGCTTGCTGACCGGCTATGACGATGCCGAGCAGATGTGGATCGTTTACGATTCGTACGTCAGCCAGGGGCTTAAGAAAGGCGACCCGTACCAGGGCATTCTCTTGCCCTACGCGGATGTGGGATCGCTATGGCGCGTCTTCGATGACACCTATCTGCTGGTCTACCGGGCCGAGCAGGCGCCCCTGGTGGCGGCCATCCTGGGCGCGGACGCCGACGAGGCGCTTGCCCGCCAACGGGGCCTGGCCCTGGCGCAGGCCGCGGTGGACGCGCAGCCGCAGGACGCGTTCGCCTGGTTCAACCTGGGGAGCGATCTCACGGCCCTCGGTCAGTTTGCCGCGGCCGCGGCCGCATACGATCAGGCGCGGCAACTGGGTCTGCCCTGGCGCATGCTGTGGTATCAGTTTGGGCCGTTTGCCGCCTATTCTGAGGTTGGGCGCCACGCGGAAGTCCTGGCGCTGGCCGATGCCACCCTCAGGACCACCACCGATGTGGAGGAACTGCACTACTGGCGCGGGCGCGCGCTGGCCGCGCTGGGCGATCCGGAAGGCGCGCGCCAGGCGTTTGCACGGGCCGTGGCGCTGAATCCGGGTTACGCGGCCGCCGTAGCCGCGCTCAAGCCCTGAGTCGGGCAGGGGACGGGCGACTGCAAGTCACGGCCACCGTCGCGAAGTCAATCTGCAAGGCGCGGCCGAGGCTGCGCGGCCAGGCCAGATGGAGTCTTACGAATCATGTCCAGCAGAAAAACCGCCTCCCCTTTTGCATCCATTGCCCGCAACACCCTGATCGTGGCGGCCGCCTTTGGCCTGGCCGCGGCCGCCGGGCTGCTGCGCAACATCATCCTCGGGCGCCAATTCGGCATCGGCGCCGACCTGGATGCCTATTACGCGGCGTTCAAGCTGCCCGATCTGCTCTTCAGCATCGTGGCCGGGGGGGCGTTGGCTACCGCGTTCATTCCGGTGTTTGCCGATTTCCTGGCTGCCGACGACCGCGCGGGCGCCTGGCGCCTCGCCAGCGCCGTGACCAACCTGGTGGTGCTGGTGGTGACCGCGTTGGCGGTCGTGGCCGGCTTGGCGGCTCCGTGGTTAGTCGGCAGGGTGATTGCCCCCGGCTTTACGCCCGCGGCGCAGGCTGAAACCGCCGCGGTGATGCGCATCCTGCTCGTCTCCACCGTCATCTTTGGTGTCAGTGCGGTGCAGGGCAGTGTCTTGCACAGCTTCAAGCATTTTCTGCTGCCGGCCCTGGCGCCGGTCGTCTATCCGCTGGGCATCGTGGCCGGCGCGCTGTGGCTCGGCCCGCTGTGGGGCACGCGCGGGCTGGCGGTGGGCGCGGTGATCGGCGCCTTGCTGCACCTGGCGATCAAATTTCCTGCGCTGCTGCACTATGGCTTCCACTGGCGCCCCGTGCTCGATCTGCGCACGCCGGCCATGCGCCACGTCCTCTGGCTGCTGGGGCCGCGCCTGCTTGACCTGGGCGTGTTTCACGTGACGCTCATCATGATGACCAACCTGGCCTCGCGCCTGGGGACGGGCAGCGTCAGCGCGCTGGAGTGGGGCTGGGACGCCATGCAATTGCCGGAGACGCTCATCGGCACGGCGTTTGGGCTGGTGGCCTTTCCCACCCTGGCCGAACTGGCCGCCCGGGGCGATCTGGCCGGGCTGCGGCGCACGCTGAGTCAATCTCTGCGCGTCGTCGTGGCGCTGACCGTGCCCGCGGCGGTCGGGTTGATCGTGTTGGGGCGCCCGCTGCTGCAACTGCTCTACCAGCGCGGCGCGTTCGATGCCAGCAGCACGGAGGCCGTTTACGTGGCGCTGCGCTTCTACGCGCTGGGGCTGGTGGGTCACGCCAGCCTGGAGTTGGTCGCACGTGCGTTTTTCGCCCGCCAGGACACCCTCACACCCCTGCTGCTGGCAACAGCCTCCGCGCTGGTCAACATCGTGCTGGGCCTGCTGCTGATGGGGCCACTGGGCTTTGGCGGTCTGGCCCTGGCCAACTCCATCGCGGTGACGGCCGAGGTGCTGGCCCTGACCTTTGTGCTGCGCAGGCGGCTGACCTCCGCCCTCTGACCCTGCTCTTTTTGGCCTTTACTGGTTATGGGCTATAATCAGGAAAGGTTGCCCGGCGCACTTTGTGCAGGAGACAACGATGGGTTGGGTTGATAGGATTGTGTGACGCTCACGGCTGGTCTTGCCGGATGAGCATCTGTGATTGGCAATACTGGAAGGAATCCTCCGTTCATGGCATCAAGTAATGGTCGCCGCTCGCACCTCAAGTGGCTCGTTCCCGGAATGCACGTCAAGCGCTGGCTGCTATTGCTCATGCTCGGTAGTATTGTGCTCAGCCTGGGCTTCGCTATTCTCATCCGCAGTGCCGCAGACAGTCATACGTTTTCACCGATCGTCTATTTTGGCATGTTGCAGTTCGCAGACCGCCCGCTGCGCGCGCTGGTCTTCTCCGGCATGGGGCTTGGGCTGATCGGCCTGGCCCTCTACAAGTTGAGTCAGGCCCTGGTCGAGCCGTTCTTGCGCCCTGGGCAGGGCCATGTGGCCGACATTGTCTATCAACACCGCCGGCGCCGGGGTGGGCCTAAAGTGGTGGCCTTTGGCGGCGGCACCGGGTTGTCCACGCTGCTGCGAGGACTCAAGAAGTACACCGATAACATCACAGCGATCGTCACCGTGGCCGATGATGGCGGCTCCTCTGGCCGTCTGCGCCAGGAACTGGGTTTGCCGCCGCCTGGCGACTTTCGAGCCTGTATTGCGGCGCTCTCCGACGCCGAAACCCTCACCACCCGCCTCTTCGAATACCGGTTTAGTGAAGGCATGGGGCTGAACGGCCATTCCTTTGGCAACCTGTTCATCGCCGCGATGACCAACATCACCGGCAGCTTCGAGAGCGGCCTGGCCGAGGCCAGCCGGGTCCTGGCGGTGCGCGGGCAGGTGATCCCTTCGACGCTGCAGGATGTGACGCTGTGCGCCGATCTGCGTGAGGAGTTGGAGGATGGCGCCGAGGGCTGGCGTCGTGTGCAAGGCGAATCGGCCATTCCTGGCTTAGGTCAGCGCATCGAACGCGTATTCCTGCAACCCGAGGATGCGCGCGCGTACCCCGCGGCCGTCAAGGCGATCCTCGATGCCGATGTGATCGTGGCGGGGCCGGGCAGCCTGTTCACCAGTGTGCTCCCCAACCTGCTGGTGGATGGTATCGCGCGCGCGGTGAAGGCCGCACAGGCGCCGCGCATCTACATCTGCAATGTGGCAACTCAGCCCGGCGAAACAGCCGGTTTTGGGGTGGGTGAGCATGTCGAGTCGCTCAATCGGCATGTGGGTGAGGGCGTTTTCATGCATGTTCTGGCCAACAATAACACGCGCATGCCAATTCCAGCGCCGACCGCCCATTTCGAATGGGTCACTCCCCCAACGGATGACCTGCCCGGCGTTTCAGTCTACCTGGCAGACCTGGTTGATCGGCAGCGCCCGTGGCGACATGACAGCGAGCTATTGGCCAGCGCGATCATGCAGATCTACGCGCAGCTCACCAATTCGCAAGCTCGTGCGGAAAAAACTGCCCTAAATCATAGCGTGCCAGCGCCCACTGTGGTACAATTACGCTGAAGTGGCAATCAGCGGCCATGTAGCCAGGTCACACCCTGGCTATTCTTGTGTTCAGTATTGATTATTTGCAGCCGGCAACGGCAACAGACTTTGCAGGGAGGAATCTGCATGAAGACTCGTATCGGCATCAATGGTTTTGGTCGTATCGGACGCCAAGTGTTCAAGGCACTGCGTGACACTTACGGCGAAACGCTCGAAGTTGTGGCGATCAACGACCTGTTCGACGCCAAGACAAACGCGCACTTGCTGAAGTATGACTCGAACTACGGCAAGTTCGATGGCACCGTGGAAGTGGGCGACAATGCCCTCATCGTGGATGGCAGGCCGGTGACGGTGTTTGCCATGAAGGACCCCGCCCAGTTGCCGTGGAAGGACCTGGGCGTCGAAATCGTCGTTGAATCTACCGGCGTCTTCACCAAGGGTGAACAGGCGGCCGTCCATCGCAACAACGGCGGCGCCAAGAAGGTCATCATCAGCGCGCCGGCCACCGGTCCGGATATCACGATCGTCCTGGGCGTCAACCAGGACAAGTACGATCCGGCCGTCCACCACATCATCTCGAACGCTTCCTGCACCACAAACTGCCTGGCCCCGGCGGCCAAGGTGGTGTTCGACAACTTCGGCATCGTCAGAGGGCTGATGAATACGATTCACTCGTACACCAACGATCAGCGCATCCTGGACCTGCCGCACAAAGACCTGCGCCGCGCTCGCGCCGCCGCTCTGAACATCATCCCCACATCCACCGGCGCGGCCCGCGCCCTGTCGCTCGTGATCCCTGAGCTGAAGGGCAAGTTCGATGGCATGTCGCTGCGGGTGCCCACGCCCACGGTGTCGGTTGTGGACTTCGTCTGCCTCCTGGAGAAGGAAACCACCACGGCCGATCTGATCGCCGCGTTCAAGGCGGCCGAAGCTGGCTCGCTCAAGGGTATCCTGGGCGTCAGTGAGGATTCACCGGTTTCCATGGACTTCAAGGGCGATGCACGCTCCAGTATCGTGGACGCCGAGTTCTGCCAGGTGCTCGGCGGCAACCTGGCCAAGGTCCTGGCCTGGTATGACAACGAGTGGGCCTATTCCATGCGTGTGGCGGACCTGTGCAACATGCTGATGCAGAAGGGCCTCTGATCTAAGCGGGGCGTGATAGGTCGCGGAGGGCGTTGTCACGCCGCAGGCGTGACTTACGGCCGGACGACGTTGCGCTTGAGTTTGTATTCCCGGCGGGTCACTGAACCCGCCGGGTGTTTATCGAGGACAGACCATGGACAAAAAGACGATTCGTGATATCGAGGTGAGCGGCAAACGCGTGCTGGTGCGGGTTGATTTCAACGTGCCCATCAAAGATGGCGCGGTCAATGATGATACCCGCATGCGGGCCGCGTTACCCACGCTGACTTACCTGCTCGACCACGGCGCAGCGCTGGTGCTCATGTCGCACCTGGGGCGCCCCAAGGGCGGCCCTGATCCCAAGTACACCATGCAGCCGCTGGTTGGACACTTGAGCGAACTGTTGGGCCGGCCGGTGCAGTTTGCCGATGATTGCGTCGGCCCCACCGCGGAGGCCGCCGCGCTTGCACTCAAGCCGGGCGCGGTGCTCCTGCTCGAAAACACCCGTTTCCATCCGACCGAAGAGAAGAACGATTTGGAACTGGCCCGGCAGATGGCCCGGCTGGGCGACATCTTCGTCAACGATGCCTTTGGCTCGGCCCATCGCGCCCATTCATCCACCGAAGGGGTGGCGCGTTTCTTGCCCGCGGTGGCCGGTTTTCTGATGGAAAAGGAACTGGCTTTCCTGGGCAAGGCGTTGGACAAGCCGCAGCGGCCGTTCGTGGCCATCCTGGGCGGGGCCAAGATCTCGGATAAAATCGGCGTCATCGAGGCGCTGCTGACCAAAGTGGACGCGCTGCTGATCGGCGGCGGTATGGCCAACACCTTCCTCAAGGCGCAGGGCTTCGATCTGGCCGATTCCCTGGTGGAAGAGGGCAGCGTGGAAATGGCGCGCGGCCTGATCGCACGCGCCGGCAGCAAGCTGCTGCTGCTGCCTGTGGATGTCGTCATCGGCGACAAATTCGATCCCGCCGCTGCCAGCCAGACTATGCCCGTCGCCAACATTCCGGCCGGCTGGCGTGTGCTGGACATCGGCCCGGCCAGCGTGGCGCTTTTCAAGAACGCCCTGCTGCCGGCCAAGACGGTGGTGTGGAACGGCCCCATGGGCGTTTTCGAGTTTCCACGCTTTGCGGTTGGCACCTTTGCCATCGCCGAGGTGCTGGCCGGCCTCAGCGCAATCACGATCATCGGCGGCGGCGATTCGGCCGCGGCGGTCGAGCAGGCGGGGCTGGCCGACAAGATGACCCACATCTCCACTGGCGGCGGCGCCAGCCTGGAATTCCTGGAAGGCAAGCAACTGCCCGGCGTGGAAGCGCTGTTGGACCTTTAGCCGTTGCGCAGTTCGTTTTTCGTTGAGGTGAAAAAGTATGCGTAAACCGATTGTTGCGGGCAATTGGAAGATGAACAAGACGGTGGCGGAGGCGGTGGCCTTAGTCAACAGCCTGCGCCCCCTGCTCGATGAGATCCCGGCCGTCACCAGCGTGGTCTGCCCGCCCTTCACGGCGCTGGCGTCGGTCAAACAGGCGCTGAACGGCTCACGGGTGGGCCTGGGCGCACAGAATCTTTACTGGGAAGAGAAGGGCGCGTTCACCGGTGAGGTGGCGCCCAACATGGTGGCCGAACTGTGCCAATATGTCATCCTGGGACATTCGGAGCGGCGCCAGTACTTTGATGAAACGGACGCCAGCGTCAACCGCAAGATCAAGGCAGCGCTGGCGCACGGCCTGATTCCGATCGTCTGCGTGGGCGAGAACCTGGAGCAGTACGAGGCCGGCGCTACCGACGCCGTAGTGCGCGGCCAGGTCAACGGCGCGCTGGCCGGGCTGAGCGCTGAGCAGGTGGCCGGCCTGGTCATTGCCTACGAACCGATCTGGGCCATTGGCACCGGCAGGGCTGCCACCGGCGCCGCGGCCAATCAGATCATCAGCATCAGCGTGCGCGGCCCGGTGGCCGATCTGTTTGGTGAGACGGTGGCGCAGGCGCTGCGCGTGCAGTATGGCGGCAGCACCAATGCTAAGAACATGGCGGAGTACATGCAGCAGCCCGATATTGACGGCGCGCTGGTGGGCGGCGCCAGCCTCAAGGCGGAGGATTTCATCGAAATGATCCGCATCACTGCCAACGTGCGCGGCTAAGCGCTCTGGCCGAAACCGGGTTCTTATGAAAAGAACCCGGTTTTTCTTTGCCTGCTCACCTGTTTGCACGTGCGCCTGATCCTGGCTACAATGGCGCACACAACAAGACCGGGGAGGGGTGACGCGTGAACGACTGGATTCCACTGCTCTGGACAATTGGCTCACTGGCGGCCCTGTGGATCGTGGCCCGCTGGATCAGCAGCCACATTCAGGCCCTCGGCTGGTTGATCGCCGGTAACGCCGACGGCGCGGTGGTCGCGCTGTGGGCAATCCTGTTTCCTGGCATTCTCGTCCACGAGTTGAGCCACTGGCTGGTGGCGAAACTGCTCGGCCTCAAAGTCAAGCCGCCGGACCTCTACCCCAGGCGCCGCGGTAAACACATCCGCCTGGGTTCGGTGACGGTCACTTCAGGTGGTCATCTGCCTGACAGCGTGGTGGGTATGGCCCCTTTTCTCTTGGGCAGCCTCGGCGTGCTCGTGCTCGGCACCCGTGTCTTTGACCTGACCGGCATGGTGCAAGGCATCACCCAGGAAGGCTGGAGCGGTGCGTGGCAAGGGCTGATCGCCGTACTCGGTGTGTCTGATGCCTGGCTGTGGCTTTACCTGACGTTTGCCATCAGCAACGCGATGTTCCCCAGCCCCAGTGACACCGAACCGGTGCGCCCGGTGCTGATGTTTGGCGGTCTGCTCATCTGCCTGGCGCTGATTGCCGGCTGGACGCCGCAATTGGCGCCTGATTGGCTGGCCGCGATCAACGCCGTGCTGCTGGTGCTGGCGGAGGCGTTCACGTTTACGCTGGTGGTGGACATCGGCTGCGGGATGTTGATCATTGCGCTGGAGTTCGTGCTGAGCACGTTGCGCGGTCAGCGCGTGGTGTTCGAATCATCAAGAAATTCAAGCCGGCGCCGGGGGCGTTGAGCGGCTCGGCGCGGGAGATACCGGATAAATTCGGCGCTACGGAGATGCGGGAGGCATGGCGCTGGCTGGGGCGGCTCAGAATTCCGGTTGCAGGAGACCCACTCGGCGCAGCCGCGCAAAAACGGACGCATCGTGCGGCGCTTTGCGCAGCGAACGGGTGAGATCAAGACCGGCGTAGTGCAGGTTTCTGTGCATGCCGTCGCGCCAGAGGGTCGAGTGGGTTACATCATAGACCACTCCGTCGTAGGCGATGTACGCTGGCCGTCCTGCTTGCCCGTCGAAGCGACGCAATTCCATCGCGCTGAACTGCAGTTCGCTCTCATGCCCGGCGTTCAGGGTCATGTCGCCGGTGCGAGCGCGGTGATGAACGAGAGCCGCGCCGGGCCGTCGTTGGTCACCGCGTGCAAAATCCCGGCCGGCGCCAGGATCAACTCGCCTGGGCCGCAGACGACCGTCCTCTCGCCGATGGTGAACGCGCCCTGGCCTTCGAGCACCAGGTAAAACTTATCCTGATGCACATGCTCGTGCAGGCCCTGGCGCTGGCCGGCATCGAGGCAGTTCAGGCCAACCAGCAGGCGCGGGCTTTGGAAAAACGTGTGCTTGAACGGTTTCTCTGCCCGGCTGGCAGCGTGACCTAATGGTTTGATGAAGTTTGACATGGTTGTGTACCAGAGACAAGATGCGCTAACCTACTCGCTTGACCATCTTTTCCGGCATCTGCAAGATCACCCAGGCCGGTCGCGTCGAATCCAGCGGCTGCGGATCCAGCGCGTTGCGCGCCGCGGCCAGGAACAGACGTATTTTCTGCTCCGAGGCCGGCAAAATCAGGCCGGGCGAGTCAATCTCGTGATGCGTGCTGAGGGCGCGATTGGTCATGGTGTGAATACGGAAGTAGACCGGGATGTTGGGCGATGCATTGGGGATACGCAACGTAAAATGGTCGGATAACGCGGTGGTGGCGGCCAGCACTTCGCCTTCCCAGGCCACCACTTCCACGCTGCACTCTGCGACAGGCTGTCCCTGTCGGTCAATAAAATAGCCTTCAATCTCTTGCACAATGGGTCTCCTTCTGGTGAATTCGTCCCTGCAGTCTGGCTTTCAACCAGGGCTGACTGGTTGGCTCAGCACAAGCGCGGCCGTCTCGCACAGTAAGGCCACACCCACGGGCAATGCCCGTTCGTCGAAGTCGAAGCCCGCATTATGATGCGGATGCGGGTGGGGGCCGGCGCCCAACAGGGCAAAGCAGCCCGGCACGCGCTGCAGAAACTCACTCATGTCTTCGGCAATCATCAGGGGCTTGATCGGCGTGACCTGGGTTGCGTCTGCCAGCGCCTGCGCGGCTTGCCGCATGGTTGCGGTTGCGCGGGGATCGTTGACCGTTGCCGGCGCGGCGCAGCCCGCCTGCTGCAGCGCAAAGGTGGCGCCATAGGCCTGGCAAATGCCATGCACGAGCGTTTCGATGCCCTGCCACACCTGCTGCCGAATGTTGGCATCGAAGGTTCTGACGGTGCCGGTCATCGTGACGTCACCGGCCAGCACGTTGAATGCCTGGCCGCCGTGAATGGTGCCGATGGTCAGCACCGCGGTCTCCGTGGGATCAACCAGGCGGCTGACGATGGTCTGCAGGGCCATCACCACCTGCGCCGCCACCACGACGGCATCAATGCCCTCGTGGGGCATCGCGCCATGACTGCCGCGGCCGATGATCGTCAGGCTGAATTCGTCAGCCGCGGCCAGCAGAGGGCCGGCCTGAATCGCAACCTGTCCAAAGGCCAACTGGTTCCACAGATGCAGGCCGAACGCATAGTCTGGCGCCGGCTGCTGCAAGACCCCGTCCTGGATCATGGCCATGGCGCCGCCCAGGCCTTCTTCGGCCGGCTGAAAAATCAGCTTGACACGGCCAAACAGGCGCTGGCGTTGCCGGCTGAGCAGCGTCGCCACGCCCAGGCCGATGGCAGTGTGGCCGTCATGCCCGCACGCATGCATGACACCCGCGTGCTGCGAGCGGTAGGGCGCGTCGCTGATCTCCTGAATCGGCAAGGCATCCATGTCGAAACGCAGCAGCACCGTCGGTCCGTCGCCTGCGCCATCTACGATGCCGACCACGCCGGTGCGCCCGACGCCCTGCTGTACTTCGATGCCCAGGTCGTTTAGATGGCCGGCCACAATGCTGCTGGTGCGCGTTTCTTGGAAACCAAGCTCGGGGTGCTGATGAAAGTCGCGTCGCCAGGCGATCAACTGGGCAAGCATCGCGTCGGCTTGCGTGCAAAAGTCAGACATCCGGCCCTCTCCAGGTAGCAGATATCCTCATTGTAGCATGGCGCGGGCGCAAGATCAAAATCCAATAATCTCACGGCTTGACGAGCTGGTAAACCGTGCCTCTGCCCAAGTCCGCCACATACAGTTCACCGGTTTCGTCTTCGCCAAACGAGCTGATGTTGAGATCGGTGGCAAAGACACTGACCGGAGGCTGCATGCGATCGCTGGCGCCGACAAGCGCCCAGACGCTGCCGCTGCAATAATCACCGTAGAAGTAGACGGCGTCCAGGGCAGGGATGGCAGCCCCTCGATAGACGTAACCGCCGGTGATGGAGCAGTTGCCGGCGCTGTGGTCATGCTCGGCGACCGGCAGCACCAATCCTTGCCGGTTGCACCCCGATCCCGATTCGAAACAGTGCAGGCCCTCCATGATGGGCCAGCCGAAGTTCAGCCCACCGTTGGGATAGCCCTTCTGCTCGGCCGCAACCCGATCAATCTCCTCGTAAGCGTCCTGACCCACATCGCCGATCCACAAGTCGCCCGTGGCCCGGTCGAAACTGAAGCGCCACGGATTGCGCAGGCCCAGCGCCCAAATTTCGGGCGCCATGCGCTGCCCGTTCCAGGTTTGGTTGACCCACGGATTGTCGGCCGGCGTCACGTAGGGCTTGCTCAGATCGCTCATCACATCCAGGCGCAGCATTTTGCCCAGCAGCGCGCGGGGGTTTTGTCCGTTCTTGAAAACATCATTGGCCCCGCCGCCGTCGCCGGCGCCGATCCACAGGTTGCCATCAGGCCCAAACGCAACCATGCCGCCGTTGTGATTGGGCGCCGGCTGATCAATGCGCAGAATGCGAAATGCGCTGGCCGGGTCGGCGCGGTTGGGGTCATCGGTGACGCCATAGCGTTCGACGATCGTGTCGCCCTGACGGTTGGTGTAGTTGACGAAGATGAGGCGGCTGCTGGCAAAATCGGGCGCGAAGGCCAGGCCCAGCAGGCCCTGCTCACTGGAATTGCTCCCCACACGGCTCACAATGTCAAGGAAAGGCGGTTCCAGCAGTTGGTTTCCCTGCCAGATGCGAATGACGCCGCGCTTCTCCACGATGAACAGGCGGCCGCTGCCATCCCCGGCGTGCGTGATGAAGACCGGCTCGTCCAGCCCTGTGATCAGCGTTTGCAGGCCCAGCGTCAGGTCGTTGAGGCGCCCCGCAATCATGGGTAGGGGATTGGTTGTCGCGGTAGCAGCCGGCGGCGCAGCAGGGGTGGCCGGCGGCAGCGGCGTCGCAACGTCGGCTGTGGCAACGACAGTGGGCGCAACCGTGGCTGCAACCATGACCGTCGCGGTCGGGAGTAGCTGTGCCGTTGCCACAGGTGCGGGCGTATCTGTGGGCGCAGGCGTCTGAGCGCCGCCGCAGGCCGTCAACGTCAGGCTGATGCCAAAAACCAACAAGGGCAGGACCACGAGGCGCGACGTGAAGCGCTGCTGTCGCCGGGTCAGGGGGTGGATAGCATCGTAAATTGGGTAGAACATCATGATCTCCAGTCATTGCTTGAAGCACGGTGCGTGCCGGCCAGGCTCACGGCATGAGACGGCCAGGCAACACCAGCGCTAAGATTCCCAAAACACGGGGGATGATACCGGACGCCAGCCATTTTGACAAAGCCGCGCGGCCTGCTACAATTTCAACCCCCACGCGGTCGGTTTGACCGCCGATTTCCCTGCCCGGTTGCACGCCGGTCACCATGGGAGGAACCGATGTCCAAAACGTATCATATCCACACATTCGGCTGTCAGATGAATGTGGCCGATAGCGGTCACGTGGCCGCCGAGCTTGACCGCCTGGGCTACGTGCCTACGGACCAGGAGGAGAGCGCCGATGTGCTCGTCATCAACACCTGTGTCGTGCGCAACAGCGCCGAGGAGAAGGCAGTCGGCAAGCTGTGGGCCTGGAAGCCGCTGAAGAAGAAGCGCCCGGATACCACCATCGCCCTAATGGGGTGCCTGGTCGGCGTCAAGCCCGCGCCCGAACTGCTCAAACGTTTTCCCCATGTGGATGTCCTGCTGTCGCCCTCTGATCCACAGCCGTTGGTGGATCATCTGCGCAATCAATGGCTGGCCGAGGAGCTGGCCGCCATCGAAGCCGGGCAACTGGCCCGCCGCTACCACGTGCAGGATGAAGATGGGACCACAGCCGTGGCGACCACGCATTGGCAGAGTGTCAAGCACATTTCTGCGCACGGCCAGGCGCCCATTGCGGCCCATGTCCCCATCGTCTACGGCTGCTCGCACGCCTGCACCTTCTGCATCATCCCCTTCCGCCGCGGGATCGAGCGCAGCCGTCCCATTCACGAAATCGTGGACGAGGTACGCGGCCTGGTCGCCCAGGGTGTGCGTGAAGTCACGCTGCTCGGTCAGATTGTGGACCGCTACGGCTACGACAACCGTCCGCTCTCCACACCCTCTCCCGACCTGGCCGATCTGCTCTATGCGGTACACGAGGTTGAGGGCTTGCAGCGCATCCGTTTTCTCACCAGCCATCCGAATTACATGAGCGACCGTATTCTCGAAGCGGTACGCGATCTGCCGAAGGTCATGGAGCACATCGAGGTGCCGTGTCAAGCCGGCAATGATGAGGTGTTGGCGAGCATGAAGCGCGGCTATGCGGTGGCTGACTATCGGGCGTTGATCCAGCGTATCCGGGAGCGCATCCCGCATGTGGCGATTCACACCGATGTCATCGTGGGCTTTGCAGGCGAGAGCGAGGCGCAGTTCCAGGACACTTACGACCTGCTGGCGGAGTTGGAACTGGACAAGGCGCACCTGGCGCGCTATTCTCCGCGTCCCGGCACCGTTAGCGCGCGGCGCATGGTGGATGATGTGCCTGACGAGGAAAAACATCGGCGCCTGCACGCGTTGGAGGACCTGCAGGAGCGCATCCAGGGCGAGAAGAACCGGCGACTGCTCGGTGAAACGGTGGAGGTGCTGGTGGAGGATCAGCACAAGGGCAAATGGCGCGGGCGCTCACGCCAGAACAAACTGGTCTTCTTCGAGGATGCCGGCGACTGGCGCGGCAAGCTGGCGACGGTGCGCATCACCTGGGCCAGCGCCTACTCGATGCAGGGCGTCCTGGCCGCGGCCGACTCCTGGGCGCCGATCATCCTGGCGCCTGTGCCCTTGTTCGCCTGAACTCCGTTGTTTGTGCTACAACTTGTGGTACAATAAGCACCCAAGGCATGAGTCAAACGCCGAAGACGAGAGTTGCCAACCCTGCAAAGTTGGCAACTCTCAGGTACGCTCCCAGCCCCTGTTGCGCGTGAGGTGATGACTATGACGATCAGACAACGTATCCCGCTGGCGATGGCCGCGGACAAGACAGTCTACCCAGAACGTGATGGCAAACCGATGGCCGAAACTGACCTGCACCGCGAGATTATGTTCTGGATCATTCATCTGCTGCAGCGTTTCTTCGCGGGGCAGCGGGTTTACGTCAGCGGCAACTTGCTCATCTATTACGAGCAGGGCAATCCGCGCAAATCGGTCGCGCCGGACTGCTTCGTGGTGTGGGGGGTGGAAGCGCGGCTGCGGCCCATCTACAAGTTGTGGGAAGAAGGCCAGGCGCCGCAGGTGGTTTTCGAGGTGACGTCCAAGTCCACGCGGCGCGAGGACATGAAGGACAAGATGCGTCTGTACGCGCAGTTGGGGGTGGAGGAGTATTATCTCTACGATCCAACGAGCGACTATCTGAAACCACCGCTGGTTGCATTTCAACGCGTGGGCGACAGTTTCGCGCCGATGCAGCCGGACAATGGCAAGATGCGGCTGGGCGACCTGACCTTTGTGCCCGGCGAGGGCGAGTCGCCGGAGTACGTCAGCCCCCTCTTGGGGCTGCGCCTGGCGCTGGATGAGGAAAATCGTTTGCAGTTCTATTCGGTGGAAAGCGGCGAGCGGCTGCTGAGCGATTTCGAGATCGGTCAGCAGGCGAAAGCTGCGGCGCGGCTGGCTGATCTGCGGACGGCCGAGGTCGAGGCCAGAAAGCGCGCGGCCGAACAGCGGACGGCCGAGGTCGAGGCCGAGAACCTCAGGCTGCGCGCGGAGTTGGCGCGGCTGCGCGGCGAGTTGGCATAAGCGAAACGTCGAAGATGAGAGGCGCCAACTTTTGCAAAAGTTGGCGCCTCTTGAAAAGGACTCAAAAGAAAAGGACGCCAACCTTGATGGGCTGGCGTCCTTTTCTTTCTGTCACCTGATTCGCTTACAGCGTGACCGTACCGGCCGCGCGGGCGTCGCGGTGGAACTGACCCCACATATGGCTGGCGACCAGTTGCACGTAGAAGCTGGCCGCGGCGCTGATAATCCAGGCGGCGATCCACCCACAGATCGGGATCAGAGCCAGGATGCCACTCACCACGGAGACGACGATCCCCAACACGATCCCAACCACGACGACTACCAGGATGGCGGTCAAGTAGCCAGAAACGTTGCGCCGGATGTCAGCGAACAGTTCCTTGAACTTGAACATCTCGCTCAACTGGTTGGTGAGAGCAAAGCGTACCGTCGCTGCCGGCAGGATGACGAGCACGGCCAGCGAGTAGAACAGAGTCAGGCAGACGAACAAGATGCCGCCGCCGCCCAGCAATGCGCCGAACGAATCCTGCGCTGATTGCGAATCACCCATGGCCGCGCCCAGACCGCCGCCCACGACCGCAAACAGACAGCCGATGATGAACAAAGGCAAGAAGTAGATCAAGACGCCGACCACGTAGACCAAGCCGCGCACAAACTGGTTACCGAGGTTGTCCCAGCTGGGCAAGGGCCGTGCCTCATCCGCGACCACATTCTTGACCACGTCCAGCCCATAGCCGGTAGCTGCGAGGCTCAGAATGGGAACGGCGCTGATAACCGCACCAACGAGCACCTTGTTGGTCCAGTTTTCATCTTCGATCTGGAAAGTAAGCGATTTCTGAATGTCCAATGGATCCTCCTTGTCCGTCCTGTCCGTGGCAAGAGCATTCTGCCAGGGCGGTTATTGTGCTGAAATGGCGCCTGAGGCCACGCCCATGCTGATGGCGATGGCCGCAACAATTACGCCGATGACGGCGAAGACGATCCACTGGGCCACGATGGCCACAATGACGGTGATGATGGCCTTGTTCTGGTCCAGGTTCATGCTGGCGCGCGTGGCCAGATAACCCAGATAGAGCTGATAGAGCCCCAGCACCAGGCTGACAGGGGCAAAGAGGCAGCCGAGGACCGGGATGTTACCCACAATGCCGGTGACAGCCAAAATGGGCGCGGTGTAGAGGGAGCAGGTGTAGAACACCTCGTCCTGGGTGCCGGTGCCGCCCTGCTGCTTACCCATCCAGTTGATCACAAAGGCAAAGACGAAGAAGCTCAAGAGCGGCGCAATCAGCGCGCCCAAGAGGGCGATAATGGCGACCAGTGGACCACTGAAGATACCAACGATGAAAGCGACGACGCCGGCCAGGCCGGCCGCGACGCCAACGTAGGTCAACGCCTCACGCTGACCGCCATGCTTCTCGAACTCCTCGAAGGTCTCAGTACGGGGCTGCGTGAGCACTTTGATGCTCTGACTGATCATCTCACTGAAGTTGACACCCTGAATCATGACAATTCCTCCTACGCACGTGATGAGAAAAAAGAAATTGGGGAGACGCGTGGGGATAGCAAGTTACTTGACGGATTATAACAAACTTCGACGCGCCTGGCAACCCAAGCGCCCGTTCCTAAAAGGGCAGTCCAAGCGCACGGGTCAGGCTGGCGCGGGCGCTGTCAATGAGGGCGATGAGGGTCAGGCTGGTGGCCAGGCCAGCCGCCAGCGGCATGAGCAGGTGACGCCAACGGGTGGCGCGATTGGCGCGGCGCAGAACCAGCAGCACCATCACCGTCAACACCAGGGTCAACATCAGCACGGTGCCCAGGGAACTGACGATCGCTAACGGCAGCAGGATGGCTTCCACCTCGCTCTGCAGCGCCAGCACCAGCAGCGCGCCGATGCCCACCAGTGAGGCCAGCTCACCCACATGGTCGAGCGACCGCTGCGGGTCCGGCTGCGCCCAGGCGGTCAGGTTGAACACCGGCCACACCAGGCTGACCACCGCGAAGCCCTGCAGCAGCCCAGTGCTGACGCGCAGGATGTTGTGCGGCTCGTACAGGTGGGGCATGCCCGGAAAGAGCGTCAGGTAGGAGTTGACGCCATCGAAGGCCCAGATGCCCAGGAAGAGCAAGAGCACCGTCAGCACGGACGGTGACGGGAGCTCACTGGCTCGTGCCCGTCCCCGCAGGAGCAGGTAGAGCAGGCCGGCAACCGCGCCCAGGTATTGCCCGGTACAGCGCGCACACAGCGGCATCTGTCGCTCACCGATCAGAAAAGAGCGTATGGTGATGCGGTGGCAGACGGCATAACCCACCTTGTCGGCCTTGTCGAGCAGACCGCCCGGCGCCAACAGAGTGATGCCGATGATTGCGATCAAAGCCAGAGCGAGCAGCAGCCAGTCGCGGCGCGTGTCAGGAGGCGACGGGTCGGGAGGCTGCCAGGAAGTAGGCGTGACGGTCATCGTTTTGTCTCCAAACGGGCGTTGATCTACCAGGGGCGCGGGCGCAGCTTGGGTTTGACCACCTTCGCCGCTGCGGGCGCAGGCGCAGGTGTGACTTGGCCAGCCAGCAGATCGGCCAGGTGAACGGCCCGCACCCGGCAGCCCTGGCGGTCCAGTCCACCGTTCAGGTGCAGCAGGCAGCCGGGGTCACAGGTGACCACCACATCCGCGCCGCTGGCCTCAAGGTGCTGCACATGGCTGTCAAGAATGGAAGCCGATACTTCCGGCAGATTGAGCGCAAAGGGACCGCCAAAGCCACAGCACTCGTCGGCTTCACGCCAGGGCGCCAGGGTCGCGCCCTGCACTGCGCTGAGCAGCGCCGGCGCCTGCGCCGCGCCGTGCAGATCGTGCAGGAGGTGGCAGGCCGGCTGATAGGCGATCTTGCCGGCGTAGGACACGACCGGATCGCTGACGTGCAGGTAATCCACCAGAAACTGGCTCAGTTCCCACGTGCGGGCGGCCAGCGCGGCGGCCCGTGGGTCGTCCGGCAGCAGATGGGGATATTCGAGCTGGATCATGGCGGCGCA
Organism: Candidatus Amarolinea dominans; assembly: GCA_016719785.1. Lineage (NCBI taxonomy): Bacteria > Bacillati > Chloroflexota > Caldilineae > Caldilineales > Candidatus Amarolineaceae > Candidatus Amarolinea > Candidatus Amarolinea dominans. The sequence goes on along the minus strand of JADJYJ010000003.1, from coordinate 605,855 downwards.
CGCGGGCGAGGGCACAACGATCAGCCCGGCGTCGGCGAACACAGCGCAGAACTGGCGCGCCTGTTGGGCGGCGTCATCGGTATAGCCGGCCTCCAGGGCAAAACGGCCACAACATTCCTGCGCCGGCCGAAAGTCAACCGTGCAGCCCTGTTTTTCCAACACGACCACCACGGCCTCGCCGGTGTCCGGGTAGAACAGGTCAATCAAACAGGTGACGAATAAATCACACGATGTCACCCGGCCACCCCAGGGTCAGTCGCCAGGTGAATCTGGCCGCCCACCAGGGAAGTGACCTGCACCAGGGCGTGAACCGGCGCACCGAACCGCTGCAATTCCTGGCGTCCGTTCTCGAACGTTTTCTCGATCACCGCGCCGAAACCCACGATGTGAGCGTTCGCCAGGAGAGCCAGGTCGCCCAACGCGGCCAGGGTGGTGCCGCGTGCCATGAAGTCGTCCACGATGAAGACACGGGCGCCGGGCGTCATGATGTGTTTACCCAGGTAAAGTTGCACCGGCCGTTCCTTCGTGCGGCTGTAGCTGTCCACCACGTAGAAACCGTCCACACCCATGGTGACCGGGCGGCTCTTTTTGGCGAAGACCACCGCGGCCTGCTGCGGCCACTGGGCATTGTTGACGACAATGGCCATGAACACGGCCACGCTGATACCGCTGGCTTCGGCTGTGAAGATCACATCAATGGCCTGGCCGGAGACCAGGTGCGCCAGCGCATCGCCGCAGTATGCGCTGAAGGTGTAGTCAATGCGGTGATTGAGCAGGGTGTCCACGCTCAGGATCGAGTCGCTGACCACCCGCCCGTGCTCCAGCACCATCCGCTTGATCCGTTGCACAATTGTCACCGCTACCTCGTCTCCTGTCTGGTTGTGATGACGCATTATACCATCGGCGCAGGGAAGACCCAAGTCACGCGGCGATACCACAACTGGCGGATGCGTGGTACAATAGGTGTGAATCTAGCTTTCCAGGTCACGTTCCAGGTCACGTTCCAGGTCACGTTCCATGCCGCTTCTCGAAATCAGGCTACTGGGTTCCTTTCATGTTACATTGGATGGTCAACCGCTCACGGAATTCCGCTCAGACAAGGTACGCGCTCTTCTGGCCTACCTGGTCATGGAACACAACCGCCCATTACGCCGCGCGCACCTGGTTGACTTGCTCTGGAGTGGCTACACCCCGGACACCGCGCTCAACAGCCTGGCCAAGTCGTTGACCAATCTGCGCTCTCTGCTGGCCGCTGTGGCCTGCCTGAAGATCACACGCCACACGGTTGAGTTCGATGCCACCGCCGAGGGGGTGTGGTGCGACGCGCTGGCGTTTGCCCATGCCCTGGAGGTGTGCCAGCAGCACGCTCACCCCAACCTGGCCCGCTGCGCCAGGTGTCGCGCCCAACTCCAACAAGCGACATCTCTCTATCAGGGCGAGTTCTTGCACGGTCTCAGCAGCCATGATGAGCAGCCGTTTGACGCCTGGCGAGAGAAGACCCAGGCCCAGTTTCAGGGGATCTTCGACACGATGCACCGCATCCTGCAAACGCCGCTGGCTCCTCCACGTCACAACCTGCCGCGTACCCTCAACCGCTTCTTCGGCCGCGAGCAGGAGATTGCCGCGCTCAGTGACCTCCTGCGCAGCGGCGAGCTGCCCTTGCTCACGCTGATTGGCGAAGGCGGCGTGGGCAAGACGCGTCTGGCGTTGGCTGTCGCCGCCCAGGTCAAGGAGGAGTACGGTGATGGCGTCTGGTTTGTGCCGCTGACCCCGTTGCCGCCTGCAATGGATGGCCTTGACGAGCCGCTGACGCCCAACGAAGACCGCCGCGCCGTGCAGGTGTACGATCGCATCGCGGCCGCCATTGCCAAAAGTCTCGGCCTGGCACTTGTGGGCACTGACCCACCGCACCTGCAGCTCATCCGCCAGTTGCGGCAACGGCATCTCTTGCTCATCCTGGATAATTTCGAACACCAAATTCTGGGCGCGAGCTGGCTGCCCATGCTTGTCAGCCAGGCGCAGCACGTCTACGTGCTGGTCACATCGAGACAGCGGCTTGGCTTGCAGGCTGAGCATGTCTTACGCGTGCATGGACTGCCGGTGCCGCCCCGGCGCGCGCCGTGGAACCGATCGCAGACCGATTCCGCCGGCGAGGACCTGGCCCAGGTCAGCAGCGTGCGCTTGTTCATGGCGCGGGCGGAGCGCGTGGGCGTCACGGTGCCACTGAACCCAGAGACTCGCGCCGCCATGATTTCGATTTGCCAGGCCCTGGAGGGCCTGCCCTTGGGGATCGAACTGGCAGCCACGCTCCTCGAGCACCAGTCACTGGCCGCGGTGGAAAGCACCCTGCTCAGCAGCCTCGCCAGCCTGACCACGAGCGAGTCAGATATTTCTCCGCATCATCGCAGCCTGCGCGCGGTGTTCGAACAGTCGTGGCATGGGTTGAACGCAGCCGAGGCACGCCTGCTGGCGCGTTGTTCGGTCTTTCGTGGCGGTTTCACCGAAGCCGCGGCCGCCGCGGTGGCCGCCGCGGCGCCGGGCCAGTTGACCATGCTGGAACACCGGTCATTGCTGCGTCGCGCCGATGAAGGCCGCTATGACATGCACGAAATGATGCGCCAGTTTGCGGCCGCAAAGCTGCTCGCCGCGGGCGAGGCGCAGAGCATCGCATCAAAACACAGCCAATACTACCTGGCCCAACTGATGCCCACTCAGCACCGGCAAGACCTCGAGCTGTCCGACTGCCAGCGGGCACTCCCGGCCGCAGTCCTGGCTATGCTTGTCACTGAGATTGACAACATACGGCAGGCTTGGCAGCAGGCCGTGGCGGAAAGACGCTTTGCCGAGCTTGGCCAGGCCGCCGATGGCTTGGGGCATCTGCTTGGAAAAGTCGGCCTGCTGAGCGAAGGTCAAGCGTTGTTCGATCGAACCTGCGTGGAACTGAGCGCCGCCGGCGCGCCGGCGAGCGTGCTGAGCGGCCTTAACATCCAGCAGGCCATGCTTTGCGACCGTCACGTCAAATATGCTGAAACTGCCGCCGCTGCGCAGCGGGCGCTGGCGTTTGCAACGACCGATCTGGAGCAGGCCCGGGCCTATCTTTGGTGTGGGACTGCGCAATGGAAACTCGACAATCTGGCGGCCGCCAGCACCATGCTGCAGCAGGCCTTGCAGATCTTCCGGCGTTATCAGCACACGGATGGTGAGGCCAATTGCTTGCATGAGCTGGGCAGCGTGGCCTATCGCCAGGGTAATTTGGCCTCAGCACAGGAACGATGGGAAAAAGCACTGGCGCTGAATCTGCAAACGGGCTGTAAGCGCCGCGCCGCGGGCACGTTGAACAACCTGTCTTCAGCTTATGCCGACTGCGGCGCCTACCAGCAAGCCGATGCCTGTATTCGCGAGGGCTTGCGCCTGCTCGCCGAAGCCGGTGGGCATCCCGTGATCCAGGGGTATCTGTTAGCCAATGAGGCGCGGGTGAGCTTGCTGCTGGGCGACTATCAAAACGCCGGCTTGATCTGCGCGCATGCGCTTGAACACAGCCGCAACATCCAAAACCAGGAACTGGAGTCGTGCATGCTGGCCCAACAGGCCTGGCTCGCCTACTACGCAGGCGCCGATGCGCAGGCCTGTCAACTGGCAGAAGCGGCGGTTGTCTTGAGCCAGGAAATCCGCTATGTTTATGCAGCCGGCATGGCCCTGCCGGTTCTGGGTCATGCCCAGCGCCGCCAGGACAACTTGGCGGCAGCCAGCGACAGCTACCGGGCGGCCGTGCAGATGTGGGAACAGCATGCGCTGGCCGCGCCCGAATTCGCCCTGGATTCACTGGCTGGGCTTGCGCTGATCTCCTGGGAACAGAGTCAAGTGGAGGAGGCCCGGCGTCAGGTCAACGAGATCCTGGACACCCTGGCCCGCGTCTCCTGGGACCAGGAGATGATCGCCGAACCGGTGGTCATCTGCCTGGCCTGCTACGACGTCTTGGTCGCCACCGGCGATCCGCGCGCCGACAGGGTGCTGCAGCAGGCATGGCGCTTCGTGCGCGAGCGAGCCGATCGCATCAGCGACCCGGCCCTGCACGATCGTTTCCTCGATGGTACCGCAGTCCATCGCCAGATCATGGCGCTGATCAACTGAACCGAACCTGAAACGCTGCGCAATCTGCAAGGTTGGCAGCACCTGCCATGCTTTATGAGGTGGTCATTTCGATGTTGCTCCCAGCGGGCGCTGCTCCAACCCTGCCTGAGACTGGGTATCTCCCCGTTCTTCATGTTGATTGCCAGAGAACTGACGCAGCCAGGCCTGTGGCGTGTCGCGGATTACCGGAGGTGAACCATGAACAAAGGACGTAAGCGGCCCTTGTGGCTGGCGCTGGTGGCGCTCCTGGTGCTGGGCAGCATTGCCCTGGGCCTGCAGGTGGCGCCGTTCTCCCCATCAACCTTGATCGCCGCACTCGACCGTGTCGTTACGACACAATTGGATCGCCTGACAGCGCCGGGCGCACAGCCCCATGCCTTGTCAGGGCCTTTTCCTGGCCAGGGCGATGACTCAGCCCCGTCGCTTGGCTCCTTTACCGTCTTCGTTGCGCCTGCTTTCCAGCCCTTGATGGCAGGCTATCCAGGCTACGATAGCGCCAGCGGGACGTTGACCAGTCCCACGCTATTCGATCCCACAACCATCATTGGACGCAGCAATCCCCATTTGGACGGCAGCGCGCCCGACACCGGCGGCACGCCGGTTGGCACAGCCGGCATTATGGTGGCCGACTCCAATTTCGCCATCGTACCTGCGGGCTTTCAAGGCCCGCCTGGCACGCGCGAGGTGCATACCCGCATCGCCGACTTCAACATTGCCGCGCTGGGCGGGCTGGTCATGGTGCGGGCTGGTGACTCCGCGCCGGGCAGGCCGCACAGCGTGGGTGAGGTTGAATCCCTGAGCGGCGCCAGCGGCGATCCAAACCTGGATTTTCCGGCCGAGAGCTTTTTCGACGTATTCGTCGAGGTAGACTTGCCGCCCACGGGTAGTTTCCCAGGGGGCACCCTGTTCAACAACACCCCACTGCTGGTGTTCAATGATAGCCTGCAGGCGTTTCCCCCACATGTGGTGTACATCCACGGCCAAACTCCGGCCGTGCCAATTCTTTTTCTCAACGATGATCCGGGCAACGCCTGGCTGGCAGGCGACCTCTTCGGATGGCTGAGTCTGGCCGGGCACGGCATGAACTACAGCAACACCCCCCAGGACGTGCAAGAGTTCTCGAATATCATGCGCTTCCAGCCCAGCATGCCGATGGCCTGCCAGACTTTTCATCCGGCCGACCACAACGGCGATGCCCAAGTGAACCTGGCCGACATCGTCTTGATGGCTAACCGCTGGCCGGCCAACGCCGATATTCAGACGGTGCAGACCACCGCGGCGGGCTTTGGCGCCGGCTGCCTGGTCAATCCCGCACCGCCCCTGGTTGTGCAGGCCGGCGACGATGTCTTTCGTTCACCGCCCGGGCAATCGGTGCTCTTTCTCAACCTGCCGCTGGGATTCTTCGGCCCTGGCTCGGATCCGTTCGTGGGCACCGTGCAGTTCGCAGGCGTGCCCTTTGCTCCGCCCAGCAGCCAGCCGTTTCAGCCTCAAGGCCCGTTTCCCCACGTGAGCGAGACCGCCCAGCACGTCCTGGTGGATGCACGCCAGGCCTCTGCGCAGGGCGACACCGTGATCAGGCGCTTGCAGGACGCCATGCTGCATGACCCGGGCACGCCGGCTGCCACGCAGGCCGTCCCCATCGAAATCGTGGCTCTGAATTTGATCAGCGTACAGCCGATCGTCGTCACCTATAACGGCGGACAGAACCCGCAGCCCTGGTCGGTGCAGATGCAGGTTCAACCCAACACGCCGCAGACCCCCGGCGCCATGACCATTACCCGCACCTATGAGCAGGGCGGCGTCTTTACCAGCGAGCTGCCTGTAACCAGTCACCTGACCTTCAGGAACCAGGCCGGCCCGGAAGTGGTCGGCCCCATCGCACGTACAGAGACCTTCTACACCGGCTTTGGCACCAATTCACCGCTAGGGCCGGGCTACGACACCGGCGCGCCGGCGCCGTGGTTCGTGCCGTAACACCGGCGGATCGCGACCAAAAAAAGAGTGGAAGGTTGGCAGTCCGTGGACTTACCATCCTTCCACTCACAGATTCTGGAGCACCCCACCTTCACCGCCGGGCCTGCCTCACTGCACGGTGACGAACGGCGCCAGTTTACTGTACGTAGCCTCACCAATACCCTTGACCTTCTTCAAGTCCTCCACGCTGCGATACGGCCGCCCTTCCACAATGCGCTGAGCCATCGCCGGCCCAATGCCGGGTAACTGTTCCAGGTCACTGAGGCTGGCTGTGTTGACGTTGATCTTGACGCCTGGCGCCAGGGGATTGGACGCGGTCGTGTCGGAAAGGTTAGTGGACCCCAGGGTCGGCGTCGCCACTGGCGCGCTAACCCCCACCGGCGGCGGGGTGATCTCCGCCACCTGGCTGGGGACATGAACCTGCGCACCATCGTAGAGCGGCTGCGCCAGGTTGAGGCTCGTCTGATCGGCCTGGGCATCGAAACCACCGGCCGCCGTGATCGCATCCCTGACGATCGCATCAGGCGCCAGCACATAGACATCAGGCCGCAGCACCGCGCCGCTGACATGCACGCGCAGCGGCGCGGGCGTTGGCGTCTCGGTGGGCAGCGGCGTCATGGTGGCCGTGGGCGGCAGGACGATCTCGATCGGCGTCTGCGCCGGGCGGCGCACCAGAAAGGCAACGCCGCCCAGACTGAGCAGCCACAGCAGCGCCAGCGCCAGTGTCTTGAAATTGCGTTGCAGCCAGTCGTTCATGCGTCATGCCTCTTGCAGGTAGCTAACGCAAACGCCAGCCCAAATTTCGCGTCAGGCGCGTCATCCGACGCAACGATGCTCGTCGTGCCCCCCGCAGCCCCGCCCCGCGCAGGTCGCTCTTGCGTGCCTCAACCGTGCGCGGGGCTTATTCTTGTACTCAGGCCTTGATCAGGGGCGCAGAAGGGGTTGCCGGCTCGGCCACGACCGGCAGAGAGTCAACCATGCTGCGTACGATTGTCAAGAGGTCAATCGGCACCGGGAAGATGATCGTCGAGTTTTTCTCTACGGCAATCTCAGTCAACGTCTGCAGATAGCGCAGTTGGATGGCGATCGGTTCGTCTGACATGGTCCTGGCGGCGTTACGCAGCTGCACCGCAGCCTGGAATTCACCCTCGGCGTGAATAATCTTGGCGCGCTTCTCGCGCTCGGCCTCGGCCTGTCGCGCCATGGCCCGCTGCATCGTCTGCGGCAGTTCCACATCCTTGACTTCTACAATGGAAACCTTGACGCCCCACGGTTCGGTGGCCTCGTCAATGATCTGTTGCAGTTTGGCGTTGATGCTCTCGCGGTGCTGCAGCAGCTCGTCCAACTCCGATTGACCGAGCACGTTACGTAGGGTTGTCTGCGCAATGTTCCAGGTGGCCCGGCGATAGTCCTCCACGTTGACCACCGACGCCGACGGGTCAATGACCCGGAAATAGACGACCGCATTCACCTTGACGGTGATGTTGTCTTTGGTGATCGCTTCCTGCGCGGGCACATCCAGCGTGATCGTGCGCAGATCTACCTTGACGAAACGATCTACAAAGGGGATGATCAGGAACAGGCCCGGCCCCTTGGCGCCGATCAACCGCCCCAGGCGGAAGATGACGCCACGCTCGTACTCCTGCACAATTTTGATGGCCGACGAGGCCAGGACGAACAGCAACAGAACAATGAACCCAACAGCGGAATACATAGTGAAACCTCCTGAGAATTGGGGCAGACAAAACTGCCCGGTGACTGAAACAACGATCTACGCGGACGACACGTCCGCGTCCCACTCATTCGTCGCGCGCCGCAAGAGGCGCATGCCGTTGAAGATGACGATCAACGAGGCGCCCATATCGGCAAAAACGGCCATCCACAGCGTCGCGGCGCCCAGCAGGGCGAGCGCCATGAAGACAACCTTGATACCCAGGCTGAACGCGATGTTTTGGCGGACGATGTGCCAGGCGCGCCGGCTCAGCGTTACCAGCGCGGGTAATTTGCGCAGATCATCCGCCAGCAACACCACATCGGCCGTCTCCAGGGCTTGATCGCTGCCTGCGCCGCCCATCGCTACCCCAACCGAAGCACGCGCCAGGGCCGGCGCATCATTGACGCCATCCCCGACCATCGCCACGCTGCCATGTTGAGCCAACAGCGCTTCCAGCGCGGCCACTTTCTGCGCCGGCATCAAATTGGCCCTGAACTCATCCACACCGGCCTGCTCGGCAATGGCGCGCGCGGTGCGCTCATTGTCCCCGGTCAGCATGACCGTGAGCGTAATGCCGGCGCGTTTCAGGCCGGCTAACGCCTCGCGGGCATCGGGGCGCACCGTGTCGGCAACGGCCAGCAGCCCCAACACGGGACCAGGCACGCGCCCCACCAACATCACCGTCTTACCGGCCGCCTCCAGATCGGCCACAGCCTGGGCCAGGCCAGAGGGCAGCGCCTGACCTTGTTCCGCAAAGAGCGCCACATTGCCCACCAGCACAGATTCTCCATTGACCAGCCCACGCGCCCCGCGGCCGCTGAGCGCCTGCACGTTCAGCGCAGGCGTGACGCTGAGGCCACGCTCGGTGGCCGCGGTCACCACGGCCTGCGCCAGCGGGTGCTCAGAGCGGCTCTCGACGGCCGCCGCCAGGCCCAGCAGCGCGTCTGACGTTATCCCCGCGTTCGGATCGAGCACCACGTCGGTCAGGGCGGGGCTGCCCTGGGTCAGTGTCCCGGTCTTGTCGAAGGCGATGACGCGCAGGCGGCCGGCAGTTTCCAGGGAGGCGCCGCCTTTGATCAGGATGCCTTGCTTGGCGGCCCGGCTGATGGCACTGACAATGCTGACCGGTGTGGAGATGACCAGCGCGCAGGGGCAAGCAATGACCAGCATGGTCAGGGCGCGGTAGAGCCAGCCGTGCGTGCCATCGGGCAGATTCCAGAACGGTTGGGCTGCCAGCAGCGGCGGCCCCAGCGCAATCAAGATCGCGCCCAGCACGACGGTCGGAGTGTAGATGCGCGCAAAGCGGTCAACCCAGCGCTGCGTGGGCGCTTTCTGGGCCTGCGCCTGCTCCACCAGGTGGATCAGGCGGCTGATGGTGTTGTCTGCAGCCAGGCGCGTCACCCGCACCTCCAGCGCGCCGCTGCCGTTGAGGGTGCCGGCAAAAAGCTCCCCACCCAGGGCCTTGTCCACCGGCACACTCTCGCCGGTGACAGAGGCCTGGTTGACCGCCGAACTGCCCGCGATGACGACGCCGTCCATCGCGATGCGTTCGCCCGCCTTGACCAGAATTATGTCGCCCACAGCAAGATCGGCCACCGGCACGCGCGTCTCTTGCTGCGCGCAGAAGGGGCAGATGCCGCCGCTGTAGCCATCCTGGCCCAGGTGTTCCTCGCAGTCCAGGCAGCCGGTCAGGCGGGTGGCGGTGGCAGGCGCCAGGTTCAACAGGCTGCGGATGCTCTGGCGGGCGCGATCCATCGTATAGGCTTCCAGGGTCTCGCCCAGACTGAAGAGGAACATGACCAGCGCGGCTTCCCACAGCTCGCCGATGACCAGCGCGCCCACAGCCGCCACGGTCATGAGGAAGTTCATATCCAACTCACGATTGATCCACAGCACGTTGAGGCCCCGCCGTGCCACGAACCAACCGCCAGTGACGGTCGCCAGGACGATGATCCCGTTGACCAGCCAGCCGGCCGCGCCGCCCAGCGTCAGCACGCCGGCCAACAGCAGCAGCAGTCCTGCCAGCAGCGTGGAGACATCCCGCGGGTGCCCGGTGAGGAAGCGCACGAAGGTTGACGCCGGCGCGACCGCGGCCGCCGCGTTCGCCGCGTTCGCTGGCTCCTGCACGCGGTAGCCGAGGCGCTGGACACGACCGGCAATGACCCCCTGGTCAACCGCGTCGGCATCGTACTCAACCCACATCTTACCAGCCGTGAAATTGACAGTCGCCTGCAGCACGCCATCCAACTGTCCCACCCCGCGCTCCAGCTTCAGCGCACAATCGGCGCAGTCCATGCCCGCAATGACCAGCTCGCGATGGCGATAGCGCTGCTGCACGGTCGCACCGGCGTCACGCGCGTGCTGTTCCACCGCGACCGCTGTGACCCGCGCCGGGTCATAATGCAGGCACAGCTGGGCCGTCCGTCCATTGCTACGATCGAGGTGCGCATCATAGACGCCATCGCGCCGGCGCAAGGTGTCCAACAGGCGTTCGGCGCAAGGCTCACAGTCCCCGTTGGCAGGTAACAAAACCGGGAGGTCGAGTTTGATCTTTTGCATGAAATTACCCGTGGCGCACGTGATCGAGACCCTGCTCGAACAGGCGCAAAATGTGGTCATCGTCCAGGGCATAGAAGATGTGGCGGCCGGCGCGGCGCATACGCAGCAGGCGCATGTCGCGCAAATAGGCCAGTTGATGCGAAACAGCCGATTGCCCCATGCCCAACAAGGTGCTCAGGTCGCTGACGCACAGCTCCGGCGTCCCCGTCAGGGCCGCCATCAGCCGCACGCGCGTCGGATCGCTCAGCGCCTTGAAAAGGTCGGCCAGGCGCACAGCCTGTCCTGGGGCCAGCAGCGGAGCTTCCTGCCCCAGGGGATGACTATCTTGCCCGTTGTTCGTGTCAGCATCCATCCGTCATGTCCAGCGTTCGCAAACATATGAATACCTGTTCATATGTTAGCACAGAAACCGTGGTTTGTCAATCTTTTTTAGAGCTGCGCTTTGACCCGCCTGTGACCGTGTGTTACAATCGAAATGGCGCATGCAAGACGCCACCGTTGCTGATGGATCGGCAACGAGACGCTGCCACTAAAGATAGAGACCCATGCCTGACCTGACTCTGCTCACCAAACTCCTCTCGACATTCGGCGATGACGCACCGGCCTGCGACGCCAGTCTGTGCCTCAATCAGCGCTTCAAGGCGGCCAACTGCCACCTGTGTGCAGACGCCTGCCCGGTGGCGGCCATCACCGTGCAGGGTGCAAATGTGCGCATCGCGCCGGAGACCTGCGTTCACTGTGGCATCTGTCTGTATGTCTGCCCCACGGGGGTGTTTGCGGCCCCAAACCAAGCGCAGGCCGACAAGCGGCTGCTGGACGCGGCCGCGCCCCTGGCCGGCCGCGCCCTGGAGTTGACCTGCCCGGCCAATCGCCAGGTGGACAGAACCGCCGCGCCGGTCGAGGCCGTGGTGCAGAGCGGACGCTGCCTGGCCGCTCTTTCGTTGGCTGAACTGCTCGATCTGGCGCAGCCCCGCCAGCGCAATCTGTGGTTGAATGACAGCGATTGTGCAGCCTGCCCCCTGGGTCAGGCGCTGCCGGTCATCCAGGAGACGGCCACGCAGGCCAACCTGGTGTTGGCCGCCTGGCACCACCCCATCGAACTGCGCACGCAGATCACCGAACCGGATGCGCTGACGACCGTCCACCGGGTAGCTGTTTTTTCCGGCCAGCAGCCGTCCTATTCGCGGCGTGAATTCCTGACCTTTGTGCGGCACACGACGACGCAGGTGATGAGCACGGTGGCGGTCGAGGCGTTGGCGCCGCTGAACCCGATGACAGGGTCGCCGCAACCGCGTGACGCTGAGCTGTCCTATCAACGTCGTCATCTGACCGCCTCGGTGGCGCGGCTCGGCCCGCCCCCAGCGCGGCCATGCTGACGGACAGCCTGCCCTGGGTCACGGTGCAGATCAGCGACGCGTGTACGGCGTGCAGCCTGTGTGCGCGCTTCTGCCCTACGGCCGCCATCCGCTGGACGACGCAGACGCCAGCGACGGACGCGGCCGCCGCCCAGCCTGTCACCACTTTCGATCTCAACTTTATCGCCGCCGATTGTGTGGACTGCGGTATCTGCCAGGCCGCCTGCCCAGAGGATGCCATCACCCTGCCGGACTCAGTCAACCCGGCGCAGATCGGCCGGCGGCAGATGCAGACCCTGCGCCAGGGCCACCTCGGCCCCTGCAGAATCTGCACCATCGCGACCGATCTGGCGGTGCGTTCCACCTGCCACGTGTGCAACATGTCGCTCACCAAGAAACGGAAACGATTGAAAGGATAGACCATGCAGCGACCTTCACTTACGCGTTTTGCCTGGCTCTCGATTGCCGCGGCCATCGTGACCATCGGGCTGAAGATGGCCGCCTATCGCGTGACCGGTTCGGTCGGCCTCTTGTCCGATGCCCTGGAATCGCTGGTCAACCTGGCGGCGGCGCTGATGGCGCTGGCCATGCTGACGGTGGCCGCGCGGCCGCCCGATGAGGACCATGTCTATGGGCATGACAAAGCGGAGTATTTCAGCAGCGGCGTCGAAGGGGCGCTGATCCTGGTGGCCGCGATCAGCATCGGCGTGACGGCGTGGAACCGTCTTCTAGCCCCACAGCCCCTGGAAGGCCTGGGCCTGGGCCTGGGCATCTCCCTGCTGGCGTCGCTGATCAACCTGGGGGTGGCGCTCGTCTTGCGGCGGGCCGGCCAACGTTACAGTTCGATTACGCTGGATGCAGACGCCCAGCATCTTATGACCGATGTGTGGACATCGGTCGGCGTGTTGGCCGGCATCGGCGCCGTGGCCCTGACCGGCTGGGAGCGCCTCGATCCGATCATCGCCTTTGCCGTGGCGCTCAACATCATTTGGTCGGGCGTGCAACTGGTACGGCGTTCGGCGCTCGGTTTGCTCGATACGGCCTGGCCTGCGCCAGAACGCAGCGTGGTCGCCAACATTCTGGATCGTTACCAGGCGCAGGGCGTGCAGTTCCATGCCCTGCGCACGCGCCAGTCAGCCGCACGGCGTTTCATGTCGGTACATGTCCTGGTACCCGGCGACTGGACCGTGCTGCGAGGCCATCAACTGCTGGAGAAATTGGAGCGCGAGGTGCGCGAGGCGCTGACCGGCGTCACCATCCTGACGCACCTCGAACCGCTGGAGGACCCGGTCTCCTGGGAAGATACGCAGCTCGACCGCCAGACTGCATGAGGTAGACAGATCAATAAAATTACAACACCCCTGCGTCTTCGCGTTGAATCGTTTCCTCGCCGGATGTTTGCACCTCGGCCTTCTGCGTCGCGTAGTCGTCTGCGCTGACGAAATCTCCGCCCGTCACCTCCTGGCTTTGCAGGCGGCGGTTGGCATCGAAGGTCAGGGTCATCTCCAGGCGCGCGAAGCAGCGTCGCGCGCCACCCACTAACGTTTTGCGAACGACGTGCTGTCCGTCGTCATCGGCGCTTGGATCGTTGCGCATGTCCACACGCACCCGGATGACTTCACCGCAGCGCCGGCAGCGCACATAGAACCAGGCGCCGGCATCTTCTGGCTTGCGTTCGCCGCCGCCGGCAAAGAGCGCTTTCAGGCTATCCAGTAATCCCATCCTTCACCACCTTGTCAAACATTCCCGACCAACATGTCGAGCAGGCGACCGAGGACGCGTTCGCCATCGGCGCGCAGGCCGTTGTGTTCGTATTCATTCGTCACCCACAGCTTGAGGCCAGCCACCTGGCGCGCCGTTTGCTCGGCAAAGGCCAGTTCGACATACATGTCATCGTAATAGGAAACCGCCGCGACCGGTACGGTGTTGGCAGCCAGCGCAGAGGGGTCGTACAGCGGCGGCCAGCCGTCGTACGCGGCCAGAATTTCGGCTGCACCTTGCAGCGGCCGCAGGTACGCGTAATCCTCGAACATCCACGGGTAGATCATCTCGCCGGTGAACATGAGCGGCGCCTGGCCGCTGGCCGCGGCGTGCAGATCGAATTCGGGAAACTCCGCCAGCATCCGCTGCGCGGACCAGGCTGAGGCCGCGCCCTGGCAGTAGCACGGCTCGTGCAGCAACGCGTAGATCGGGTTCGTTTCGAAGGACTGCATGGCTTCCAGGCCGCGCAGAAAGACGAAGTTGATCTCCGGGCCGTTGACGCCGGTTACGAACGCGTTCTCCAGCAGGTAATGAACATTTTCGAAGCCATCGCTGGCGCCAAAGCCCATGCCGATTTGCTGAAAACGCCGCGCGCTCAGGCGGCCGCCGCCCGGCAAAGGCACGATGTGCCTGAGCAGATAATCGGCGATGCGCTGGCTGTGCGCCGCATCTTGCGGATAGCGTTCGAAGAAGCGGCGGTTCTTGCCCAGCGTTCGGCGGTAGGTGGCGCGGTAGATGTCGTCCACGGAGCGATCCAGGGGCGCCAGACCGCCGGTGATGAGCGCGCCGGCCAGGCCCTGGGGCGCGTGCGAGAGGTAGGTCAGCACGCAGAAACCGCCGTAGCTCTGGCCCAGGGCCGTCCAGGGGGTGTCAGGCCCGGCGAGCGCGTGGCGAATCAACTCGGCGTCGGCCACAATGGCATCCGCGCGGAAGTGCTTGAGATAGTCGGCCTGCGCCTGCGGCGATGACAGCCGCGCCAGGGTTTGGAACGTCACCGGTGTGCTGCGACCCGTGCCGCGCTGATCGAGCAGGAGGACGCGATAGTCCTGCAAGGCCCGTTTGAGCCAGCCGCTGTTGTTGAGCGGCCGCGGGGCGCCGAAGCCCGGGCCGCCCTGGAAGAAGACAAGCCAGGGCAGCGCGGCATCCTTCTTGGCCGCGGCCCTCACTTCCCTGGCAAAAATGGTGATCTGTTCGCCCTGCAGTTGCGCGTGATCGAGCGGGACACGAAATTCATGCTCGGTCAAGACAAGGCCGGGAATCTGGTTACTCGTAAGAATCATTGAACAAAATCCTCGATGCAAGTGAAAAGAACCATACCAGCAGCCGTCATCATTCGGGTACAGATGGCGACCCTCATCGCTTCTGCTCCCAATCCTCGAACGACTCACGGAAGCGCGGTTCGTTCGGCTGCAGCTCCAGCGCCTTTTCGTAGGCTTGTCGCACTTCGGTATCAGGAGACTTCAGCCAGGTCAGCGCTTTAGCCAGATCGAAATAGCACCACGCGTTGCGCACACGATCGTCAGACAACTGAATGGCGCGGCGCAGCAGCTCGACTGCGTCCCGCGTCAGCCGCTGCTTCGTCGTTCTGTCTCTCGACGCCGAAGTCATGGACAACTTCAGCTTCGTCTGCGCGTATTCGTGAACAGCTTTGGCGCTGTCCTTGATCATGTCGTAGTTTGATGCAAACACGCTGTGCGCGTCGGCAAACCGACCTGATCTTTTGTACAGCACAGCAAGTTCGATGAGATCATCAATTCTGGTAGGCGATGGCACTTGAGAGAGCAGGTCGGCCGCCTTAGAAAATTCTGATCTGTCAAGATAGTGTTTCGCCATGGCGAGGAAGGGTAAATGCGCATCCATCATCGGCGCGCCAGATTGAACGCTGGCGAAAAGTCTCTCTGCCGCGTGAACGTTGCCCAGGGAAGCATGGTATTCTATCAATTGCGCCACGAGCGCGCCTGAATTCACCGCCTGACTTACCGCCTGCTCCAGGTTTTCAACGGCTCTTTGACGCTCACCCGCGGCCCACAGATGGGCGCTTTCGCGCAGGGCATGGATGACCACATACTGCGGATGGGCCGGCAGAATGACGCGAAAGTAGGTGCGGCTCTCATCGAACTCGAAGATCGGGCGCGGCGAACCGTTTTCGTTCATCTTGCGATAGATCTTGGGGATACCTGTCCCGCGGCCTTCAGCGAGGCGAAGCTCCTTCAGGAATTCGCCTATGCGTCTGTTGCGACTGGGCACCGGGGGCACGGTTGCGCCCACCTGGAAATGGCGCATTTCGATGCCAGGCGCTGGCCCAGGATAGCTGATGATTTCCATCCGGTCAGGGTACAGGTAAACCTTCACCGGCTCCGGCACCCCTTCGTAGCTGCGATGATACACCGCGTTGACCAGGGCCTCTTCCATCGCTTCGTATGGAAAAGCGACCGTTCTGTGGGCCTCGGCCTGCCGGGGAATCTTCCGAATCATCGTGGTGCTCAGGGCATCCAAATAATCCAGCGCCTGCCTGATTTGCGCCGACAGCGGCCCGCGGAACAGCCTCTCTTCGATGAGATCACCGCCGGCGCCATCTCCAAACTGCACCACCTCGATCCTCGCGCCTGGGAAGTAAATCTCCGGGTCATTGACAAAGAAAAGGAGGGCGACATTCCTGGGCGCATCGAAACCGTTCACCTGGGCCGAAATCCGCATGTAGCGATATAAATCTCGATCTGCAACCTGGGCGCCCGGCGATACGAGATCGCTCTTGATGTCGGACAAGAAGTGGCGAACCAGCGTCGGCGAGATCACGTCAACCGTATGCCCCAGGCTGCGACGGTCGTCGAAGGGAACTTTGGCCGTCATTGCCATGAGCTGCGTGAGACTATCGCCTTTGGCCTCGACGGTCTCGGCGCCTTGCCTGACATAGTACCTGCGCTCGCCGCCACGAGTTGTCTCCGGCGCCTGATAGGGCCGCACATCGCCGGCCGGCGCCCAGATGACCAGGATCTGCCTGTCCTGGTAAACCTCAGGCGCAATCACCGGCTGGTATTCGGGATCAATTTTTCTGCAGTTTCCGCGAATCTGTTTCTGAATCTCGTCGAGGTTGAAACCTTCGAGGCCGCGCGGGGGCAAGACCGGCAAACCGCCTTGCTCATCCACTCCGATGACGATATAGCCGCCGTTCAGGTTGAAGAAGTCGTTGGCAAACGCGCTGATTGTTCGTACCGTCTGTTCCAGGATGGGCGCGGACCAGGTTCCTTTGAATTCGCGGCGCACCGACTCCACCGAACGGGCGTTGATCAGATCATCCAGATTGATGGGTAGAATGCTCATTGGTTGAAACCATTTCGTGACAGAATGCTTGCAGTTATTGTACCACGACATGACGTGTGTTACAATCATTTCGAATCACTTATGAAAGACTGGAAACAAGCATGACTCAAACATCACGAACACCCGGCATTGACCCGGCGCACGACTACCTTCGTTACGATGAGCAGCCGCTCGACGCCATCTTCAACCCGCAGAGCGTGGCGCTGATCGGCGCGACCGAAAAAGCCGGCAGTGTGGGGCGCACCATTCTCTGGAATCTGATCAGCAGCCCCTTTGGCGGCACCGTCTTCCCCATCAACCCCAAGCGGCCCAACGTCCTAGGCATCAAGGCTTACCCCAATATCCGCGAGGTGCCTGATCCGATTGACCTGGCGGTCATCGTCACGCCCGCGCCCACCGTGCCCGACATCATCGGCGAGTGCGTCGAGGCCGGCGTGCGCGGGGCCATCGTCATCTCGGCCGGCTTCAAGGAGACCGGCCCGGAGGGCGTTGCCCTGGAGACGCAGATCATGGCGCAGGCGCGCAACAAGATGCGCATTGTCGGTCCTAACTGCCTGGGCGTGATGAACTGCCTGACCGGCATGAACGCCACCTTTGCCAACGCCATCGCGCGGCCTGGCAAGGTCGGTTTCATCAGCCAGAGCGGCGCGCTCTGCACGGCCGTGCTCGACTGGAGCTTCAAGCAGAATGTGGGCTTTACCGCGTTCGTCTCCATCGGCTCCATGCTCGACGTGGGCTGGGGCGATCTGATCCATTACCTGGGCGATGATCCGCGCACGGAGAGCATCGTCATCTACATGGAAACCATCGGCGATGCGCGTGGCTTTCTGTCCGCCGCGCGCGAGATTGCCCTGACCAAGCCGATCATCGTCATCAAACCCGGTCGCACAGAAGGCGCGGCCAAGGCGGCCGCTTCGCACACCGGCTCCCTGACCGGCAGCGACGAGGTGCTCGAATCGGCCTTCCGCCGCAGCGGCGTCCTGCGGGTGAACAGCATTTCCGATCTGTTCTACATGTCCGAGGTGCTCTCCAAGCAGCCGCGCCCCACCGGCGGACGCCTGACGATCGTCACCAACGCCGGCGGGCCGGGGGTGCTGGCGACCGACGCGCTGCTTATGGGCGGCGGCGAGCTGACCGAGCTGTCGCAGGCCACCTACGAAGAGCTGAACAAAATCCTGCCGCCGGCCTGGAGCCACAACAACCCGGTGGATGTGCTGGGCGACGCCAGCCCGGAACGCTACGCGCAGACGCTGGAGATCGCGGCGCGCGACGCCAACAGCGACGGCCTGCTCGTCATCCTGACGCCGCAGGCCATGACCGACGCCACGCGCACGGCAGAGGCATTGACGCCCTTTGCCCACTCCACCGGTAAGCCGGTGCTTGCCAGTTGGATGGGCGGCGCTAACGTGGAAAAGGGCGAACAACTCCTCAACCAGGGCAACATTCCCACCTTTCAGTACCCGGACACCGCCACGCGCATGTTCAACTACATGTGGCGCTACAGCTACAACCTACGCGGCCTGTATGAGACGCCCGTCTTGCGCAGTGATGCCGAAACCGGCGGTCAGAATCGCACGCGCGCCGGCCAGTTGGTGGACGCGGTGCGCGCGTCGGGGCGTACGATCATGACCGAGACCGAATCCAAGCAACTCCTGGCACTGTACGACATCCCGATTGTGCCGACGGAGATTGCCGCCAGCGAAGCGGACGCCATCGCCTGGGCCGACAAGTTCGGCTACCCCGTGGTGTTGAAGATCTATTCGGAAACGATCACCCACAAGACCGATGTGGGCGGCGTGCGCCTGAACCTGCAAAATGCCGACGATGTCGGTTACGCGTACCGGGCCATCGAACGGGCCGTGCGTGAGCGGGTGGGCGCGGAGCATTTCCAGGGCGTCACCGTGCAGCCGATGATCAAGCTGGAGGGCGCGTATGAACTGATCATCGGTTCGAGCGTGGACCCGCAGTTTGGCCCGGTGCTGCTCTTTGGCACGGGCGGACAGTTGGTAGAGGTCTTCAAGGATCGTTCGCTGGCGCTGCCGCCGCTCAACACCACCCTGGCGCGGCGCATGATGGAACAGACGCGCATCAGCCGTGCGCTGAAGGGGGTGCGCGGGCGCCAGGCGGTGGACATGGCCTCGCTGGAACAGATCCTGGTCAATTTCAGCCAGTTGATCGTGGAACAGCCCTGGATCAAGGAGCTGGACATCAACCCGCTCCTGGCGATGGAGCCGAAGGACGATGGACGGCCCTCGCTCATCGCCCTGGATGCCCGCGTGGTGGTCTACGGCGCGGAGACGGCGGCCAGGGACCTGCCGCGGCTGGCCGTGCGCCCGTATCCCAGCCAGTACGCGGCCTGGTGGACCTTGAAGAACGGGCAGAAGGCGATCATCCGGCCCATCCGGCCAGAGGATGAGCCGATGCTGGTCAAATTCCATCAAACGCTGTCGGACAGGAGCGTCAACATGCGCTACCTCAGCCCCATGCTGCTGGGCGAACGGGTGGCGCACGAACGGCTGGCACGGCTCTGCTTCATTGACTATGATCGTGAGATGGCGCTGGTGGCGCGCGGCGAAGATCCAGACAGCGGCGAACGCGCCATCTTTGGTGTGGCGCGGTTGCAGAGGGTGTTTGGTTCCGACGCAGGCGTTTTCAACCTGCTGATCAACGACCGCTACCAGGGGCAGGGCCTGGGCACGGAGCTGATGCGGCGCTTGATCGCCGTCGGTCGCGCCGAGGGTCTGGGGCGCATCCAGGCCGAATTTGCGCCCAACAACTACCTGATGCGCAGCATCAGCCAGAAGCTCGGCTTCACCCTGACCGAAACGCCCGGCGCGGCCATGGTCAGGGCGGAATTGACCCTCTGATTCATTCACCCTCACCTCGTCCCCCGGACGAGATGTTTTCACATCACAACTGATTGTAGCGGAAGCAGCTCACGACATGATCGTTGACCATGCCGGTGGCCTGCATGAACGCGTAGCAGATGGTGGAGCCGACGAACTTGAACCCGCGGTGCAGCAGGTCTTTGCTCATGGCGTCCGAAACAGGCGTGTGCGCGGGCAGGTCGGCCAGATCTCGCCAGGCATTGCGCAGCGGCCGGCCATCTACAAACCGCCAGATGTAGGCGTCGAAACTGCCGAATTCCCGTTGAGCCGCCAGGAAAGCCTGTGCGTTCCTGATCGCGGCCGCGACCTTGAGCCGATTGCGCACGATGCCCGGATTGGCCAGCAGCGCCGCGACCTCGGCGGCGCCGTATGCCGCAACCGTGGCGACCTCGAAGTTGGCGAAGGCCTGCCGGAAGTTGGCCCGCTTGTTCAGAATGGTGGACCAGCTTAGCCCGGCCTGCATCCCTTCCAGGATCAGCATCTCGAACAACTTGCGGTCGTCGTGGACCGGTACGCCCCATTCCTCATCGTGATAGGCCAGGTAAAGCGGGTTGGTTGCAGCCGCCCAGGCGCAGCGTGTGAGCATGATTCCTCCTCGTTTCGTATCGCGTGATCGCGCAGCCGATCGGGATCAGTATATCATGCGGTCAACCAACCACCAAACAGCATTCTTGATTGACTCGAACGGCAAAAGGGTGCTAAAGTAGCATTGACAAAGGCCAATCAACCGATTAGACTGACAGCGCCGGCGTCGCTATCAGCCGGCCTGGAGCGCAGATGGCCGCAGTCTGGCCTTCGTGGCGCGGGAAGATGGTCATTTCCACATCTACCGCATCGCGGCCGACGGCGCCGGGCTGCAGAAACTGACCGATGGCCCGGCCGATGAGGGCCTGCCGGTCTGGTCGCCAGACGGCAAATGGATTGCCTTCCGCTCCAATCGCAACGGCGTGTGGGCCGTCTATGTCATGCCAGCCACCGGCGCCGAGATGTACCTGGTTGCCGCGGGCGATCTGCTACCCACCTGGCTCAGCGAAAAGATGACCTGGCGCCGCTGATCCGGTTCGGCGGTCGTACCACAGCAGTTCCAAATGTAGCACACATTCAACCACAAAGAGCACAGAGAACACAAAGAAACGGCAGATCAGACGCAAATCGGCAACTTCTCTGCGTTCTTTGTGATCTCTGCGTTTTCGGAGAAAACGCATCTGTGGTTAAAAACCAGGCTACATTTGGAACTACTGGTCGTACCAGCCGCTAGGGCGTCCAGGCTGCGGCGACGAGCATAATGTCACCCAGATCAACCACCCCATCGCAGTTGATGTCGTGCTGCGGCAGATAGCCCGCATCCAGAAAATCGCCCGCGACCCGCTCCACATCCACGATGTCGGTCTTACCAGACCCGTTGACATCGGTCACGCCGCTGGCGCACCACAACTCCAACGCGCCCATGTCGTACTGCACTCCACGCGGCCGGGAGATGTTGTCCAGGTCAGGGCTGCTGCCCGCCGCGCACGCGTCCAGCGCCGGTGAGCCGGGCTTGAGGTGATAATCCCCGCGCGCGGTGGTGATGAACAACGGATCGCTGCTGACGTTGCCCGCGCCGGTCAGCACACTGGTTTGCGTGTCGTTGCAGGTAGCGGTGGTGGTGAGACCGCCGCCGGTCACGAAGCCCAGCAGGGTATTGCCCCAGACGACGTTGTTGTCAAAGGTCCCGCCGGTGGTATTGGCGTAGAAGATGCCATACTGGCTGTTGTTGACAATGGTGTTGTGCTGTGCGTCGAAGGTCGAGGTTGGCCCCGCGCCGCCCTCGTTGTAGACATGAATCGTGCTCTTGTTGACGCCGCTGGCCACGTTGTCGCGCACCATGCTGTTCTGCAGACTGACCGTGGCGTCGTACAGCTCCAGCGCCGAACCGGTGGCCGCGGTGTTGGCGATGAACGCGGTGCGCGCAATGCTGCCCGTGCTCTCGCCCTGGAAGAAGATGCCGCCGCCCAGGTCGGCCGCGCTGTTGCCGCGCACCTCGGTGCAGTAGGTGTTGGCCGCCAGGGCGTTGGGATCGCAGGCCGTGGCCTGCGGTGAACGGACTTCGTCGCCAGAACCCTCGGCAGGCCCGCGCAGCAGGCCCATCGTCGGCGCAATCGTCACCGACGAGGTGTTGACCGCCGCGATTCCGCCGCCATCGCTGCCGGCCTGGTTGCCCACGATGATCGTGTTGTCCACCAGCAGATCACTGTTGTCGAGGTAGATGCCGCCGCCGTCGCCGGCCAGGGCCCGATTGCCGCCGCCGGCGAAGCCAACCTGGCCGCCGTCCAACTCGACCCGCGTGCTGTCCTTGGCGTAGATGCCGCCGCCGTTGCCGCTGGTGGCCGTGTTCACCCAGATCTCGGGGACGTTGGCCGTGTTGTAGTCGTCGAACCAGGCCGTCGCGCCGCTCCCCAGGTACAGGGCGCCGCCGTGATTGACCGCGGTGTTGCTGGTCATCTGAATCCAGCCATAGGCGTTCACAAAGGTATGCAAGGCGTAGATGCCACCGCCGTTGACGCCGGCCTGGTTGCTGTTGATGTTCAGACGGTAGCCGTCGAGCGCCCGCAGCACCAGCGGCGCGCTGCTGGCGTCATAGATGCCGCCGCCGTTCGTGGCGGAGGTGTTGGCTGCCACATAACTGGTTTGTGTCGTGGCCTCCACGTTGAGCAGGCCGTCGCTGCGGTAGATGCCGCCGCCCGGTCCACTTGCGGCCTGGTTGTAACGGATGTCCGGGTTGGTGATCGTCACCGCGCCCGAATCCATATAGATCCCGCCGCCGCCCAAGACCGCGGTGTTCGATTGAATCACCGCGTTGCTGATCGTGACGGCGCCCAGGTGGAGGCTCAACCCGCCGCCGGGACCGATCTGGGCCTGGTTGCTGTTGAGCGTAGCGCCGCTGGACAGGGTAAGGCTGCTGGCGCCGTACACGCGGATGCCGCCATATGAGTGACCGGCCACGTTGCTGTTGACCTGGCTGGCGTTCACGGTGACGATGGCGCCGTCGCCCAGAATGTACAGGCCGCCGCCCAGGCCCGAAGCGCCGGCGGCCTGATTGCCGTTGACCGTCGCGCCGTTCTGCACGTTGACGGTCGCGCTGGTGTCCACCATGATGCCGCCCCCGCGCTCCACGGCCTGGTTGTCGTTGACCAGCGCGCTGTCCACGGTGACGCTGGCGCCGCCGGTCACGTAGATACCGCCGCCGTCCACGCTGGCGGTGTTGAACTGCACGCCGCTGTCATCGTTCATAGTCAGGCTGGTGCCCGCGCCGGTCAGATAGCCGCCGCCGCCATCCACTGCGCTGTTCCCTGCCGTGCTCAGGCTCCAGCCGATGTCCGCGCTGTCGTTCATGACGATGTCGCCGCCGTTCAGCGCGTAGACGCCGCCGCCGTTCGTGGCCGCCGTGTTGGAGCGCACGCGGCTGGTATCTTCCATTTGCAGCAGGCCGCCATCCAGGTACACCCCACCGCCCAGGCCCGCGGAGGTATTGGACTGCAGATAATCGCCGATGCGGCTGTCATCGCGCAGGATCAGGGTTCCCCCATCGAGCGCCGCGCCGCCGCCGTTGCTGACTGTCGTTTCACTTCCGAGAATGCGGCTGGTATTGATCAACTCCGCAGTGCCGCCGTAAATGCGCAGCCCGCCGCCCAGGCTGGAGGCAGAGCCGGAGGAGAGGTCGGTGTTGTCCAGGACCAGGTGCGCACCGGAGCCGACGTAGACGATGCCGCCCAACGTGGCTGTGCCGTCGGTCAAAGTCAGATTGGCGAGGGTCACGCTGCGGCCGGCGCCGATCTGCGCCACGCCGCCGTAGGTGGCGACCGCGTCGTTGGCATCAACGGTCACGCCGCTCGTGGCCCCGGCGCCGCAGTCGTTCGTGGCCGCGGTCAACACCAGGTCCTTGTCAATCAGGCCCAGCCGCTCCGGGTAGGTGCCCGGGCTGATGTAGATCGTGGCGCCGGAGGAAGCAGCGCTGATGGCCGAGACGATGGTCGCGCACGTGCAGGCCGCGCCGTCGAGGCCAACGAAAGCCATCGCCTCGTCCGCGCCCGCATCGTAGGCGCCGTCCAGGATCTCCTCGCAGTTCCAGCACACCAGGCTGAAGTGTTGGTCGGTGGTGTCGCCGTTGTAGTAATAGCCATCGCCGTTGAGCGCCGTCGCCGTCACGCGGATCGTGTACGAGCCGGAGCTGGGCGTCTGTACGAAGACGTTTTCCACGTTGTTCAGCGAATCGGCGCTGCCGCCGGTGGTGCTCCAGCCGCCGCTGAAGACGTTGCCGCGCCAGATTGTGCCGCCCGCGCTGGTCACGCGCAGGTCCAGGTTGTTGACGCGGGCCGGGTTGGCGTTGGCCGCGCCCGGCGCATCGGACCAGACCAGGCTGACGCGCAGCGGCTCACCGCTGTCGTTCGGCCGGATGGTCCGTTCCCAGATGCTGCCGGCGCTGGTCAGGACCGTCGGGTTCTGGTAATACTGCACCACCACGGTGGGGTTGAGCACACGGTCCATGTTCAAACGCCCCCAGCCCTGGTGATTATCGGGCCGGTTGCCCAGCGCCGTGCCCCAGCCGTTGTCGCCGCCCGCCAGGTTATCGGTGGCGTTGACGAACGCGGCCTTGACCGTCTCCGGATAAGGATCGCCAGCGCCGAAGCGCAGCCGCCAGAACTCGAAGAAGAGCGCGGCGGCGCCGGTCACGTGCGGCGTGGACATGCTGGTGCCCGAGCAGTAGCTGTGCTGCGTAGAATTGCCAGGCGAGGTGGCGCAGGAGAGATTGGTCGCGCCGCCGGCCGTCACCACACGGTTTTCGGTGCTGATGATGTTGACGCCAGGCGCGGCCAGGTTGGGCAGCAGGCGGCCGTCGAAGGCCGGGCCGCGGCTGCTGGACGCGGCCAGCGAGTTGATGTTGCCCGTGAGGCCGCCGGCGGTGTTGGAGCGCCGGCTGAGGCTGCTCGCGACGGTGATGATGTTCTTGGCCTCTTTCGGTTCTGTGATCGAGGACATGCACGGCCCCGCGCCGCAGTCATCGCCCGCATTGCCAGCCGAAAAAACGGTCAGGAACGGGTCGCGGATGTTGACGTTGGTGCGGTCCGCGTCGAGCACCCAATCGTCCTGGTTGGACGCGTTGAGGGTGTAGCCGGCCGGGCTGCCGACGTTCCAGGAGTTGTTGCTCAGATCGGCGTTGGCCGCGGCGTCGCGCACACGCACCGTCACCGACGGATTGACGTTGTCCTCCGCAATGGCATCCATCGCGTACAGCGTCGCGCTGGGCGCCATGCCCAAGCCGTAGACGAAGCCATCGGGATCGGCCGTGGCGCTGCCGCCGTCGCCGGCCACGATGCCCGAGACGTGCGTGCCGTGGCCTGAACCGGCGCCGTCGCCGTTCACATCGGGCGCGCCATCCGAGCCAGGCTCGTTCGGTTCGTTGTAACCGCCGTAATCGGTGCCGCCCGTCACGTTGAGGTCCGGGTGATCCCAGTCCACACCGGTATCTACGATCGCCACCGTGACGTCGCGGCCGCGGTAGCCGATCTCGTTCAGCCAGGTGGTGTAGCCGGTTTCCGGCTCTCCCCCGGGCGCGTTGTCGGCCAGGATCTGATTGGAGCGCTCGTCGTCAATCTCCGACCGGCCCACGATGTCGCTCGCCATGAGCTGCGGCTGGCGCGCCAGCACTTCCAGCAGGCGGGCGGGCAGGCTGAACTCCCAAACCTCCAGGGCCATCACCTCACCGGGCGCGTGGCGCGGCGCGCGGCTGAGGATGACACCGCCCGCGTCCTGGATCAGGCGCTCGATGCTCGCCAGGTTGCCATCGTCCAGCAGCAGCGCCTGCACACGCGGCAAGCCCGCTTGACCCGCCTCGGCCGCGGCCTGCGCCAGGCGTGCGCTGAGCCGGAACGCGGCGGGGAACTCGCCAACCCAGCGCACATTGGGGTTGCCGGTCAGGCGGGCCAGCGAACGGGCGTCGCTCCAGAGCAGGAAGGCGTTGTACGGGTAGTGCTGGAGCACCGCGCCGGTCGCGCTGAGGGCGTCCATGTCCTGCTCGTCGGCCGGGGCGTAGAGCTGCACCAGGCTCAGGCCTTGACCGCGATCGTTGCGCGTGCTGGCGGTCAACCCGGCGGGCATGGCCGGCGGGCCGTCGGTCACAGGATCGAAGCGCCAGGCGTCGAAGCTGATCAGGCCAAAACCATCTTCCTCCTCGAAGGGCAGACCGCTGGCCTGCAACTGCGCTGAACTGCGCATCGTCGAGGGCCAGCCAGGCAAACGCGCCGTAATCGCGCGCTAGGAGCGCGCCGCTCAGCGCCTCATCCAGGCGCCGGTCGCCCAGCTCGTCATAGGTGACGCGCACCGCATGGCGACCGGTCGCCTGGCGCTCCTCCGGCGTAACCTGGGCCGCGGCCTCGATCAGGGCGCCGACGCCGGCCACGTCGTACGGCCGGCTGTCGCCATCTACATCGGTCGCCTGGCCGCTGTTGCAGTGGTCCACCGCGGGCGAGGTGCGCACGAGGTGATAGTCGCCATTGGCCGGGTCCCAGAAATCGGGATCGCTGACCAGGTTGTTGCTGCCGGGGTAATCGTACTGCACGATGGAGCAGTCAATCGTCACGTCGCCGCTGCCGAGGACCAGGCTGCTGTCGCTGTTGGCCCAAAGGATCAAGTCGTCGCCGTCCAGGCGCGTGCCGGTGTCAATGCCGAAACTCCTGGACTGGCCGCTGTTGCCGGCAAAGGTGCTGTTGCGCACGGTGGCGTCGGGCGCGCCGAAGTCGTTGAGCAGGCGCAGCGTGAAGTTGGACGTGGCCGTGTTGCCGGTCGCCATCACGTTGTAGAGGAGGACGTTGGCGTCACCGCGCGCGTAGAAAGCGCTGCCCAACGAGCCGCTGTTGCCCTCGGCATAGACGCCGTTGAAATCGAGATCGGCGCCGCTGGTCAGGTAAACAGCGCCGCCGTAGCTGTTGGCGGTGTTGTTGGAGATCTGGGTACATTTGCTGCTGCACGCCTGGGCTGCGTTGCGGTCCATGTCCAGGGTCGTCGAGTCATCCGTGGCATAGACGCCGCCGCCCAAACCGGTAGCCGTGTTGTCGCTGATGCTGCCGTTGTCCACGTAGAGGTCCGAGGCACCGGCCAGGTAGACCCCGCCGCCGTTGCCGCTGGCGCTGTTCTCTGCGATGGCCGCGTTGGAGCCGCGCAGGTTGATGTAGCTGCCGTTGACCGCGTAGATGCCGCCGCCGTTGCCGGCGGCGGTGTTGGTCAGAATCATCGCAACCTCCCACGCGGTGCTGTTCAAATACACCGTGCAGTTGTCAAGATAGAGACCGCCGCCGCCGCCGGAGGCGGTGTTGGAGAAACCACCGATAACGGAGTCGCCGATGTTGATGGCGCCGCCGGTGCAGTGGATCCCGCCGCCGTCGTCATACACGGCGTGGTTGTCATACACTAACGTCTGCTGTTCCAGGTTGAGCACGGTCGACGCCGACATGTGAATCCCGCCGCCGCTGGAGGAATCGTTGTATCTGACAGAGGTGCGACGCAGGGTGACTGTGTTTTGGTTATCGATCTCCAGGCCGCCGCCGAAGTCCCCGTCGACCTCGCCGCCCTGCAGCATGAAACCGTCGATGATCGTCGTCAGCGGGACGGCGCCGCCAAAGACCTCGACGACCGTGTCGTTTGCGCCAGTGGCGTCCAGGGTCGTCCTGGTGCTGCCTGCCGCCGTGCATGTGCTGTTCCAGCCGCCGCTGAGCGTCAGCGACTTGGCGTTGATGTTGATGGTGGCGTCCGCGCCGGTGAAGGTCTTCCCCTGCACGAGGATCGTGTCGCCCGACGCGGCCGCGTTG
The DNA here is from genome assembly GCA_016719785.1 of Candidatus Amarolinea dominans. NCBI lineage: Bacteria > Bacillati > Chloroflexota > Caldilineae > Caldilineales > Candidatus Amarolineaceae > Candidatus Amarolinea > Candidatus Amarolinea dominans. The sequence continues at coordinate 578,311 of JADJYJ010000003.1, read as the reverse complement.
ACCGCACCCTGGATCGTGGCATAGGTGCAGCTATCGCCGACGGTCAGGGTGGCGGCCGGGCGCTGCGGCGCGGCGTCACCGGGCGGTGTGGCCCATTTCTCGTCATCGGCCGGCGTGGGGCGCAGCGCCTGCTCGCGACTGACCGCCTCCTGACGCAGCAGTTCAGCGCGGTTGGCTGCGTCTGCGGCGGCCTGCTGCAGCTCCTCTTCGCGGGAGATGGGGCCGACCGGCGCCGGCGCAGGGCGATCAACCGGCGGCGCAATCTCCCGCGCCAGGCGAATGGCCGCAGGCAGATCGAACCGAGCCAGTTCCTGGATGAGCGCGGTCAGGGCCGCCTGGTCGTCAGCATTGGTGGCCGCCTCGATCTGCTGCCAGAGGCGTTCCTCTTCGGTGAGGACCGGGTCAGAATTGCCCGGCAGGTTGGCCTCCAGGGCCAGCGTGCTGCTGGTGGGCGGTGTTTCTTGTGCATGAACAGACAAGGCGATGGGGGCGGCCTGCGCGGCCGGCGTCAGAACGAGGGGCAAAACAAGCATGAGAACCGACAGCCAGCGCCAGGCGAGCATCATTCGTGATGGCCTGGCGCCTGTTGAATGAACTGTTGACATGGGTTATTCTCCTTTGATGGCATGAGCACAGGGTTTCGGTCGCACAACCAGGGGAGCACTTAGGGAGACTGAACGGCCACGAGTGGATGAAGCGATGTCGGAGGTGGCGCCACATAATAAAGAACTAACGAGGGATGCAGACTTGCGTTTATGTCATGCAAAAGCGCAAAGGAGTGGGCAGCAGGAGATTAGCCCCCATGCCCCTGGAGCACAATCGGGAATGAAAATGTGGCTGGTCTAGGAGTCTCGAACCTGTTCGAGAAGTTGACCGGCCAGGACAACGCCGTCACGCCGGAGACGTGACCTACGGGTGAACTCACTGGCCCGCGTCTTTTGCCAATTGCAGCATGGTGTCCATCATCTGTCTGAAGTACGGGCACTTGTTGTAGACAGTTTGTGGGTCCAGCTGATCGAACAGATCCTTCCCGTCGGTTAGCTTCTTGTATTTTCGCCGCAATCTGTCTTTGTAGAGCCGATCAAGTAGTTTTCCAGGCGGTTCATCGAAATTTACGGTCTCAGGGTACGTGATCTTGGCCGGTAGAGCCTTTCTGATGACCGTGGGAAACAGTTCAGAGTTACTTAGAAGCCAGGCCTCTACTTCATGCACCGCAAAGAATACCTTGAAGCGCTCACGGCCGACCCTGCTTTCAAGCTCTTTGGTTGCCCAGAGCAGACGTTGATCGGCAGACTCCAGATGATTTGGGTAGATCGAAGGCCCATAGAGGTCTAGAAGGGCTATCACTGCGATGATCTCGGCGGCCTTCGGGCTTTCCAGGTACATCTGCGCCCGGTCCGGCAGATCGCTAATCAATTCAGGCCAACCATCGAAGCGCACAATTTGGACCCCTACCCGCTGGTTGAGACGAACGTCCAGCCAACGTTTCAGGAAGGCAGGGATGGCTTTTTGTTCGGTGTAACCCTCCACGAGCAGCACGAATTTCATGCCAACGCCTCCAACTCGCCGCTTCGATACATCCGGCCCAGTGTATACCTCTTGAGCCAATAATCGAGCGCTTCATCTGAGAGGATTCGTAGATGGGTGCGCCCTTCCTGCCACTGTGCGACGGTGGTGGTCGGTGGGGTATCGCCAAAGGCATCCAGAAACTCGGCTGAATGCGTTGTCAGGATGACCTGCGACTTGAGGGCGGCGTCGCTGGCGTACTCGGCGATGATCGGCAACATCGAAGGGTGGAGGCCTGTCTCTGGCTCGTCAATGGCAATCAACCCAGGCGGGTTCGGATTGACCAGGACCGCGAGAAGGAACAGGAAGCGCAACGTCCCATCCGAGAGATCGGCAGCCGTTTGCTCGCGCCGCAGGCTCTTCCAACGCACGCGCAACTGAATTCGCTGATCGGCGGCCGGCGGGAAGATCAACTCGTCGAAGTCATCCCCAAAGGCAACCCTCATGGCGGCGTTGATGTCGTGTTTGAAGTCCCGACTGCCGGTGTACAACGTATGAAGGACCGAGATCAGGTTGGCGCCATCGGGCGCCACGGAGGTCTCCGAACGGGCAAGCGTTGGTTGGCGCACAGGCGCCTCGCGATGCACCTGAAAATCCTGATAGACACGCCAGCTCGCCAGCTCATTCTGGAAGTGAGAGATGGTACGGTTTGCAGCGAATGGCCCCGAAGCCATCGAGAGCAGCGTTTCCTCCTCGGGCACGGCTTCTTCGGGCGCGTCCACCCTTTTCTCCCGTTCGTCAAACACGACCGCGTTGCGCGGCGTGCGCTCCAGGAACTTCATCGGTTGCTCCTTTTCGCCGGTTTGTACGCGATAGAAGTTGCCCAGAAGCTCATGTTCGATGCGATACGCGCTGGAAAGACCGAGGCGTAGCAGTTCTAGCTGATAGGTCAACCTGTAGCGTTCCGACTCGAGTTCTGGCATCGCCGCGCCGACCGGAGCGGTCTTGACCTGAAACGAAATCTGTGGTTCCTGGCCGTCCCAGACCAACGGCTCCATCCCCCCTTCGCGTTGAACATATTTCCCCAGGCCACCCCGCGCAGAGACGGCAAGCAATTCGAACACCTTGAGCAGATTGGACTTGCCGCTGCCGTTTGGCCCGATGATCACATTGATGTCGCCAGGCGTCCACGTGATATCGTAAAGTGAGCGAAACCGCTTTACATCTAGCTGTAACAGCATCTTCATGCTTGCCCCCAAGGTTCCGGTCATCGTCTGACACCGGTTTCATTAAGCCATCTTCACGTCAGCGCGGCCTACGCCTCGACGTAGTAGACGATGCCCACGGTGCCCGGCCCTACGTGCGAGCCAACGACCGGGCTGAGTTCGCTGAAGTGCAGTTCTGCCACGTCGAACTGATCTGCGATCTGGTCGTAGAGCCAGAGCGCGTCGCGGGTGGCGGCTGCGTGGGCCACGGCCACGTGCAGCGGTTTCTGGCCGGCCGCGGCCGTTTGCAGATCGAGCAGCAGCGCGTCGAGCGCGGCGCGGTGACCGCGGGCGGTGCTGGCGATGGTGGTGCGTCCATCTTCGATAGCCAGGATGGGCTTGAGCGCCAGGGCGGCGCCCAGCCAGCGGTCGGCCGCGCCGATGCGCCCACCGAGATACAGATAGCGCAGGTTGTCCACGACCAGGCGCACATGCAGCCGGGGCGCCAGGGCGCGAGCCGTCTCGGCGGCCTCCACCAACGTGGCGCCTGCGGCGCGTGCATGCGCCGCGGCCAGCACGACGAAGCCGGTGCCCATGGAGACCGAGCGCGAATCAATCACCTCGACGGGGATATCAACGGCCGCGGCCGCCTGACGCGCAATATCCACCGTGCGGCTGTAATCGGCGGACAAATGCACAGATAGGATACCGTCATGGGTCTCCGCCAACGCCTCGTAGGTGGCAATGAGCGATTCCAATGACGGCGGTGATGTCACCGGCAACTGGGAAACGTGCGAGAGGCGCTGGTAGAACTTTTCGGGTGCGATGTCCAGACCATCTCGGTAGGTGACGCCATCATAGGTCACGGTGAGGGGCACGATCGTGATCTGAAAATGGCGCAACAGATCACGCGGCATACAAGCGGTGCTATCTTTGACAATGGCAAATGACATGGTAGCTCGACACGTCCTTCGTCAGCGGCGGCGCTGCAGCAAGCGCGGGCTGCACAGATGCAATCAGAGGGCTGATTACCCCGCCGGACGGTGAGAATTGTCACGCTGACGGCTTGGCAACGAATAGACAGTTGTCGCCTGACAAGCTCTCATCATGACCACATTTATTATACCATGAGCGGTGAATAGCTGGAAACCATGCGGGGAGAGCGACACGGGCCTGGGAGTGGGGCGTCTCGCCCGCAGCGTCGCCAGGCGCTCGTGCTCGCAACGTGTGGCGCTCACGGGCTTAGGAACAGAAAGGGTCGTCGGCCGCAAGGACGCGTGGCAGGAGGAGTCGCAGGTCGTCCATGAGCTCGGGCAAATGCTCGGACAACGAATCGTCCATGAAGATACGGCGCGGGTACCAGGCGAGAGTGCCCTCGACTGATGGAGTCAGCGTACCTCCCTGCGCTTCGGCGGTGAAGATGCAAAGCAGCACGCCGGTGTTGGCATCGCCAGTGCCCAGGGTTGGGCTGGGCGGCTGGTTGAGGATGCCGCGCAGGCGCAGGTGGCTGACGGTCAGCCCGGTTTCTTCGTGTATTTCGCGCAGGGCCGCGGCCTGGATGCTTTCGCCGGCCTCGACATGGCCGCCCACACCGTTGAGGCGGTTGGCCCACAGGCGTTTATTGGGCGCGCCCCGCAGCAGAAGCACGTCATCGCCCTGAAGAATGAAACAGAGCGTGCGGGGCACAACGGTGTAGCGGCGGTCAGGCATACATTTCTTCCGCCGCGGGCGGTTGCCGGTCGGCGACCAACCGTTGGAGATCGGCCAGGCGCACGTTTGCCAGGCTGGAGACAACCAGGTTGGCCGCAGCCACGCGGCTGGGCGGCCCGACGCCGACCACCATCATGCCGGCAGCCCGTGCGCCCACAATTCCGGCCGCAGCATCTTCGAAGACCACGCAGGCCGACGGCGGCACGTTCAGCCGTGTCGCCGCCAACAGGAAAAGGTCGGGCGCTGGCTTCGAGTGCAGCACGCTGTGCCCGTCACAAATCACATCGAAGCGCGGCCGAATGCCCAGGCGATCGAGGACCGCATGGGCGTTTTGACTGGCCGAGGCGACCGCGGTGCGCAGGCCGCTGGCGCGGGCGTCGTCCAGCAACGGTAGGACGCCGGGCAGCAGATCGGCTGGTGTCATGTGGTTGAGCATGGTGAGGAAGTGGTCATTCTTGCGGGCCTGGAGTGCGGTCATCTGCGCCTCTGACAGGACGCGCCCGGCCAGGATCGCCTCCAGGGATGCGCGCCGCGAGACGCCGCGCAGTTGATCGCCCAGGGACCGGTTGAAGGCAAAACCCTCTTCTTCAGCCAGGCGCTGCCAGGTGCGGTAGTGCAATTCGGCCGTGTCGGTCAGCACGCCGTCCAGGTCGAAAATCAGAGCTTGCAGGGTCATCGTGGTCATCGGATCTTGATGATGGGGGGCAATCGAAGGGGGCGCCAATGGGGTTACGGTAACACGGGAAGCCAGTTCTGTCAAAATAAGACCGTCTATCTCAGCACAATGGGCGTCAGGCATTGAATTGGTCGGCCCTTACAAAATTATGATGGCATTTTGTAACTTGACTTACGGATGAAGGCTTGATTCATAACGGATAGTACGCTACATTCCCCCGTCACTCACCCCAAGCGCTCGTAAGTAGATTCCCCGATCATTTGATGCCCGAAGTCACCAGCAGGCAGCCGTGAGTCGGTCTGCCGAGAAAGAGGAGGAGGATCATCATGAAGTTGTCCGTGCAAACGCGCCGCGCCTGATGTTAGCGTTGGCTCTCATGTTAATGATTGGCGGGGTTGCACTTGCCAGCGAAGGGACGCATTGGTCTTATGGCGGTGAAAGTGGCCCCGATCACTGGGGTGATCTCAGCCCGGATTACGCCGCGTGCGCCACGGGCGTGGAACAATCGCCGGTTGACATTCCGGCTGACGCTGCGCTGAACGCAGGCGATATCAGCTTTAGCTATCAGCCGAGCGCGGTCAACATCATGAACAACGGCCACACGGTCCAAGTGAACTATGACCCAGGCAGTGCAATCACCTTGAACGGTGTGCGCTACGACTTGGTGCAGTTCCACTTTCACGCCCACAGCGAACATGCCCTGGCAGGTGAGCTTGAACCGATGGAAGCGCACCTGGTCCACAAGAACGCCAAAGGTGGCCTGGCCGTGGTCGGGGTTCTGCTCAAGGCGGGCAGTGAAAACCCGGCGTATGCCGCGGTGCTGAACAATCTGCCGGCCGAGGAAGGCGAACCGCATGCAGTCAGCGGCGCATCGGTGGATGCCAATCAACTGCTGCCCACCACGCGCACCTACTGGCGCTACAACGGCTCGCTGACAACGCCGCCATGCAGTGAAGGCGTACAATGGCTGGTGCTGAACACACCGGTAGAGCTGTCGGACGCGCAAATCGCCGAGTACACGGCCATCTACAACGCGAACGCGCGGCCGCTGCAGGCGTTCAACGCGCGCGCCTTTGTTTTGACGCTCACCCTGCCCGTCACCGGTGATGTGAGCATGACGTTCGACGCCGTCCTGCTGGTGGCCGGCGCGCTGTTGATGCTCAGCGGACTGATGATCCTGCGACGCAGCCGCGGGCTGGCGGTCAGCTAACAATAGAGACCCGGTTTCTGGCAGAAACCGGGTCTCTATTAAATTTCTATCGAAGAAAACGCTCATTTGACAAGATTTTTATTTTTTGTTATACTGTAAGTGCTTTCATGTAAGGACAATCGGCGGTTTGTTTACAGAGAGGTGGTTGAAAACGTGGCAGGTGTCACCATCTACGATGTCGCCCATCAGGCCGGCGTGAGCATTGCGTCCGTGTCACGTGTGCTCAACTCGCCTGAGTCGGTCAACCATGCGACGCGAGCGCGTGTGCTCACGGCCATTGATGCGTTGGGTTATATGCCCAAGGCCGAAGCCGTCGCGCGTGCGCGCAAGAGCACGCAGCGTATTGGCGTCCTGGCTCCCTTCTTCACCTATCCTTCGTTTGTGCAGCGTCTGCGCGGGGTGGCCGCCACCCTCTCGACGGCCGCGTACGAGCTGGTTATCTACAACGTGGACTCCTCCGCGCACCGCGACGCCTACCTCGCCAGCCTGCCTCTCACCCGTCGCCTGGATGGCATCATCGTCATGGCCCTGCCGTTTGCGGAAAGCGTGGCGGAGCGTTTGATGCAGCGCCTGGCCGTCAATGAGATGGATGTCGTCTTGATCGAGTGGTCACACGCCATGTTCAGCAGCATCGTGATTGATGATGCGGCCGGGGGGCGGCTGGCGGCCGAGCACCTGCTGACCCTGGGGCGCCGGCGCTTGGGTTTCGTGGGCGATTCAGATCTGCCCGATTACGCGATCCACACCAGTGACCGCCGCCTGGCCGGCTTTCGCGAGGCCCTGACGCAGGCAGGCCAGGAACTACCGGCCGACTATGTGGCGCTGGGGCCGCACGGCCTGGAGACCTCCTATCGCCAGGCGCAGCGCCTGTTTGACCTGCCGTCGCCGCCCGATGCCATTTTTGCGGCCAGTGACACACAAGCGCTGGGCGCCCTCAAGGCTGCGCGTGATCGAGGTCTGCGCGTGCCGCATGATGTCGCCATTATCGGTTTTGACGACCTTGACCTGGCCGATTACATCGGTTTGACCACGGTGCGCCAGCCTCTGGAGCAATCCGGTCGCATTGCGGCCGAGCTGCTCCTGGCGCGTTTGGATGACCCCACGCGACCCAACCAGAAAATCACCTTACCCCTCACGCTGGTGAAGCGTGAGACAGCCTGAGTCATGAAAATTAACGAAACAGGAGGAACCCAAAGGGCATTTCATCTATTCGTGTTCTGCTGTAGACGACGGACGCGGTCTACCTGGCCCGGCGCCCGGCGATCGTTTGCCAGTGATTGACTGAATCTGATCTGAAGGATCACAAGAAGGAGAGAGAAACATGCGACGTTTGAATTTGCTCACGCTGTTGGTCATCGTGACCCTGGTGCTGGGCGCCTGCAGTCAGGCTGCGACGCCAACCGCGGCCCCAGAAGCTACGAAGGCTCCGGAAGCCACGAAGGCTCCAGAAGCCACCAAGGCCCCGCCTACTGACGCGTCCGTGGGCGGCACTGAAGCCGGCGCCCGCGCCAAGGGTCTGACCGAACTGGCCGATGCCTATGCCGGCAAGTACAAGGGCACCAAGGTCACCATGACCGGCCCATTCACCGATGAAGATGCCGTGAAGTTCAACAACACGATCAAGGCGTTCGAGGGAGCCACCGGCATTGACATCCAGTACGAAGGCTCGAAGGAATTCGAGGCGTCCATCGCGGTGCGCGTGCAGGCCGGCGATGTGCCTGATGTGGTTGACTTCCCGCAGCCGGGCTTGCTGGGCACCTTCGTCAAGCAGGGCAAGGTTGTCCCGGTTTCTGCGGCCATCTCCGCGGGCTGGCTGAAGGAAAACTACCTGCAGTCGTGGCTGGACATGGCGACCATGACCGGTGCGGACGGCAAGGCCGACATGTACGGTGTCTGGCACCGCTTCAGCGGCAAATCGCAGGTCTGGTACCCCAAGAAGGCGTGGGACGCGGCTGGCTACAAGATTCCGACCACCTGGGATGAGCTGCTGGCGCTGACCGAACAAATCGCCAAGGACGGCGACCCGGCGTGGTGCGTGGGCATCGAGTCCGGCGCCGCCACCGGCTGGCCGGCCACCGACTGGACCGAGGAGATGATGCTGCGCACCACCTCCCTGGAGAACTACGACAAGTGGGTGAAGGGTGAACTGAAGTTCGCGTCACCTGAGGTCAAGAAGGCCGTCGAGACCTTCGCCAATGTCTGGAACAACGACAAGTACGTCTACGGCGGCAAGGCCAGCATCGTGACGACCTTCTTCGGCGATGCCCCGACTCCCATGTTCGAGAACCCGCCCAAGTGCTGGCTGCACAAGCAGGGTAACTTCATCACTTCCTTCTTCCCCAAGGAGGCCAAGGCTGGCGTGGATTACGACTTCTTCTACATGCCGCCGGTAGATGCCCAGTACGGCAAGCCCTACCTGGTAGCTGGCGACATCATGGCCATGTTCCACGACCGGCCTGAGGTGCGAGCCGTCATGCAGTTCTTCTCGACGGGTGAGAGCGTCAAGGGCTGGCTGGCCTCCGCAGGCGCGCTGTCCATGCACAACGACTCGCAGCTCGACTGGTACGGCGACCCCGTCGAACGCAAGATCGCCGAAACCGTCAAGGGAGCGACCTCTGTGCGCTTCGACGCTTCCGACCTGATGCCCGGCGAAGTTGGCTCCGGCTCCGAGTGGAAGGGCTTCACCGACTACTTCTCCGGCGCCAAGGACCTGGACACCGTCCTCCAGACCATCGACGCGGCCTGGCCGAAGTAAATCAGGCGCAGACGCCATGCCGGTCGGCGCAGGCCGACCTCGCGGCGGCACGCCCTTTCGGCCCGAATTCATTCGGCAGCTGTAGTCGGCGCCGGATGCCTGAGTAGTTTCGAGTGCGTAAACCGTCTGGCGGCAGGAAAGAGGCCATCGGGCCTGCTTTCCTGCCGCTCACGACCAGGAGGGTAACCCATGCAGCAACTGACAACACGGGCACAGCCCAAGAGCTCCCTGGAACGGCTCATCACTCTCGTCGTGCAGGCACTGATTTCGCTCTTTGTCCCGGTGCTCACTTTTCTCGTCCTCTACGCGGGCTTTCGCTTCTTGCGTGAGAGTGACGCGCCCAAGGGGATCATCGCCCTGGTGGCCATCATCTGGGGAGTGGGTGGCGTCGCGCTCTTGTACCTGGTCTCCAACTGGTTCATCGAGCGCATGGGCGACATCTGGCGCGCGCGCCTGCAGCCATTTGTCTTCGTAGGCCCGGCCGTGGCCATCCTGGCCTGGTACCTGGCCTTACCGACCGTCCGCACGTTTTGGGTCAGCCTGTTCGACCGCAACGGCACGGCCTTCGTCGGCCTGTCGAACTACCTGGCGGTGTTCACCAACCGGGACATGTTCACCGCGTTTCGTAACAACCTCATGTGGATCATCATTGGCGCCACCTTCTGCGTGGTGTTCGGCCTGCTGATCGCCGCCCTGGCGGACCGCAGCCGTTTCGAGAACTTCGCCAAGGCGATGATCTTCCTGCCCATGGCCATCTCGATGGTCGGCGCCGGCGTCATCTGGAACATGATCTACGACGTCAACCCGAACATCGGCCTGCTCAACGCCATCGTGGGCGGCCTGACCGGCGCCAAACCGGTGGCCTGGACCGCGGCGGCCAATCTGCAGCCCTGGAACAACCTGTTCCTGATCCTCATCGTGATCTGGTTGCAGACCGGCTACGCCATGGTGCTTTTCTCCGCGGCCCTCAAGGGCATCCCGGGCGAGATCATGGAGGCCGCACGTGTTGACGGCGCCACCGAGATCCAGGTCTTCTTGCGGATCATGATCCCCTACATCATGGGGACCATCATCTCGGTGGGAACTACCGTCGTTATCTTCACCCTGAAGATCTTCGACGTGGTGCAAGTGATGACCGGCGGCCAGTTCAGCACCCAAGTCATCGCGACCGAGTTTTATCGCCAGAGCTTCACCGCGCAGAACGCTGGTTACGGCTCGGCCATCGCCATCGTGTTGTTGATCGCCGTCATACCGGTCATGATCTACAATTTGCGCCAATTCAGCCAACGGGAGGTGTTCTGATGGCCACCAAAACCACAAGCGCCAAGCGCGCCAGGCTCGGTTCGGACATCCTGGTCAACGGCAGCCTGGCCCTCCTCGTGCTGCTCTGGACCATTCCAACCATCGGCCTGCTCGTCTCATCGTTCCGAACGCGCTTCGACATTCAGACCTCCGGCTGGTGGAGTATCCTGCCGCACCAGGAATGGATGCAGACTGAGGAGTTCAAGCCCGACGACAGCCTCGACCGCGAGGCTGTGATGACCATTCGCGACGCGCAGGGCACCTTCGAGCAATTCCGCGCCGGTGTGAATGCGCCGGACGGCAAGACCCGCCTGATCTGGATCGGCAACAAACGCCTGGGTGTCATCCAGGTGCAGGAACAGCACTGGACCAGCAACACCGACTTCACCGTGGAAAATTACGGCCAGGTGCTCGCCGGCAAGCAGTTCGAAATCCGCCAGCCAGACGGCAGCATACAGGTGGAGCAGGGCGACAACTTCGTCGGCGCGTTCCTCAACAGCCTGACGGTGACCATCCCCGCGACGCTGATTCCGATCTTGATTGCGGCCTTCGCGGCCTACGGCTTCGCCTGGATGGCTTTTCCTGGCCGCAAGGCATTCTTCATCATGGTGGTGGCCCTGCTGGTTGTGCCCCTGCAGATCGCATTGGTGCCGATCTTGCGCGACTATGTCAGCTTGAAACTCAACGGCGAATTTCTGGGCGTGTGGCTGGCACACACCGGCTTCGGCCTGCCGCTGGCCGTCTACCTGCTCTACAATTACATCAGTTCACTGCCCAAGGACATCCTGGAATCGGCATTCATTGACGGCGCCTCGCACTTCACCATTTTCGTGAACCTGATCCTTCCGCTCTCGGTGCCGGCGCTGGCGTCCTTCGCCATCTTCCAGTTCCTCTGGGTCTGGAACGACTACCTGATCGCGCTGATCTTCATCGGCGCCAAACCAGACGTGCAAGTGCTGACCATGCGCATCGCCGAAATGGTTGGCTCGCGTGGCAACGACTGGCACCTGCTCACCGCTGGCGCCTTCATTTCCATGCTTCTGCCGCTGGCCGTTTTCTTCAGCCTGCAGCGCTTCTTCGTGCGTGGCCTCCTGGCCGGCTCGGTGAAGGGCTAAGCGAACAAAAGTTGCCAACTTTTGGGAAAGTTGGCAACTTTTTCAGGAAGGTCACATGCAGAACGACTGGTACAGGGACGCTGTCTTCTACGAGGTATTCGTGCGCGCCTTCGCCGACGGCAATGGCGATGGCATCGGCGATCTGCCTGGCTTGACCGCCCGGCTCGACTATCTGCAAGCCCTGGGCGTGGATGCCCTCTGGATGCTGCCCATCTTCCCCTCCCCGCTGCGCGATGATGGGTATGATGTGGCCGACTATGGCGCCATTCATCCCGATTATGGCACGTTGGACGATTTTCGTCACCTGATGGCCGCAGCTCATCACCGCGGCCTGCGCGTGGTGGTTGAGTTAGTTCCCAACCACACCTCCGATCAGCACGCCTGGTTTCAGGCCTCGGCTGATCCTTCGCATCCTGATCACGCCACCTACCGTGATTGGTACGTCTGGAGCGACACCGACGACCGCTACGGCGCTGCGCGCATCATCTTCCTGGACTCTGAGCCGTCCAACTGGACGTTCGACCCGCGGCGCGGCCAGTATTTCTGGCACCGCTTTTTCCATCACCAGCCTGATCTCAACTACGACAACCCGGCCGTACAGCGCGCCATGCTGCGCGCCGTCCAATTCTGGCTTGACCTGGGCGTGGATGCCTTCCGCGTCGACGCGACACCCTACCTGTTCGAGCGCGAAGGCGCCAGCAGCGAAAATCTACCGGAAACGCACGCCTTTCTCAAGCGCCTGCGCCAGTTCGTGGACGCGTACGCGCCGGGGACCATGCTGCTCTCCGAGGCCAACCAGTGGCCGGAAGATGTGCGTCCCTATTTCGGGGGCAACCCGGCCGATCCAACCGCGCCTGGCGATGAATTTCACATGAACTTCCATTTCCCCCTCATGCCGCGCATCTTCATGGCGCTGGCCCGCGGCGATCGTGCGCCCATCCAGCAGATCCTGGCCCGTACCCCGCCCCTGCCCGCCGGCTGCCAGTGGGCCACGTTCCTGCGCTGTCACGATGAACTGACCCTGGAGATGGTCACGCCCGCGGAGCGCGAGTTCATGTGGAACTTCTACGCGCCAGAACCCCGTATGCGCCTGAACCTCGGCATCCGCCGGCGGCTGGCGCCCTTGCTCGGCAATGACCGCCGCCGCCTTGAGCTGGCCAATTCACTCCTCCTGACGCTGCCCGGCTCGCCCGTCATCTACTACGGCGACGAAATCGGCATGGGCGACAACATCTGGCTGGATGACCGCGACGGCGTGCGCACGCCCATGCAGTGGTCGGACGCGGTCAACGCCGGCTTCTCCAGCGCCGCCCCCGCGCAACTGCATGACCCGGTGATTGATGATGTGATGGGCGATCAGACCTACAGCTATCGCCGCGTCAATGTGGCCGCGCAGGAGGCCGACCCTGATTCCCTGCTGCACACCATGCAGCGGCTGATTGCCGTGCGCAAGCAACACCCCGCCTTTGGCCGCGGCGACCTCACCTGGTTGCCGTGCAGCACACCGGCCGTCGCGGCCTACAGCCGTGCGACCGCCGCTGAGCGCTTGTTCATCGTGCAAAATCTGTCCTCGCAGCCCCAGGCCGCGACGATCGAACTGCCCATCAGTGCCCCCCTGCCCCCAATCCTGGGGGAGCCGAATGCTTTTCCCCCCGCCGGCGCAGACCTGCACGACCTGCTGAGCGGAAGGCGCCTGGCCGTCCAGGAGGACGGCCGCTTGGCGTTGAACTTAGCCCCTTATGAGTACCTTTGGTTAGGTTGAACACATGAGCGAAACACCCTGGTTACAGCAGCAGACCCAATTGACCCTGGAGCGACTGCGCCCGCGCTTGCAAGCGCGCCTGTCAGCCCAGGCCGCGGCCGATCCTGACGGCTGGCAAGACTTCAGCCGCCGCCTGGACGCCAATTTTCCCCGCTTGTTCGCGACCTACTACGATCTCTACGCCGCGCGCTACGATTTCTTCTACCATCTCGAAGAACTGCTCGTCACCGCGGCCCTGGGCTGGTTCGACCGCCCGTCCAGCCTGCGCGGCCTGGACGCCAGCCGCGAGGCCGATCCGCAGTGGTTCCAAGCGGAGCGTATGTTGGGCGGCGTTTGTTATGTAGACCTGTTTGCCGGCAACCTGGACGGTGTGCGGGCGCAGATTCCCTATTTCAAGGAGCTGGGCCTGACCTTTCTGCACCTGATGCCGCTCTTCAGCAGCCCGGCCGGCAACAACGACGGCGGTTACGCGGTCAGCAGCTACCGCGAGGTCGACCCCAGCCTGGGCACGATGGCGCAGCTGTCTGCCCTGGCGGCCGAACTGCGCGCCAACGGCATCAGCCTGGTGCTCGATTTCGTCTTCAATCACACCTCGGATGAGCACGAATGGGCGCGGCGGGCGCAGGCGGGCGATCCAGTCTACACCGAGTTCTACTACCTGTTTCCCGATCGCACCATGCCAGACGCCTACGACAAGCATCTGCGTGAGATTTTCCCCGATGTGCGGCCCGGCAGCTTCACCTATCGCCCGGACATCGGCCGCTGGGTCTGGACCACCTTCAACAGCTTTCAGTGGGACTTGAACTACAGCAATCCCGTGGTGTTCCAGCACATGGCGGCCGAGATGCTCTTCCTCGCCAATGCCGGCGTCGAAGTGCTGCGCCTGGACGCGGTCGCGTTCGTGTGGAAACAACTGGGCACCGGCTGTGAAAACCTGCCCCAGGCCCATCGGCTCATTCAAGCCTACAACGCCCTGGCGCGCATCGCTGCGCCCTCGCTGCTCTTCAAGTCTGAGGCCATCGTTCATCCCGATGAGGTGGTCAAATACATCGGGCCTGGCGAATGTCAACTTTCGTATAACCCGCTGCTGATGGCGCTGCTGTGGGAGGCGCTGGCGACGCGCGAGGTCAAGCTGCTGCAAGGCTCGTTGCGCGACCGTTTTCGCATCAACCCCGCGTGCGCCTGGGTCAACTACATCCGCTGTCATGATGACATCGGCTGGACCTTCGACGACGGCGACGCGGCCCGCGTCAACATGCGCGGCTTCGATCACCGCCAATTTCTCAACGCCTTCTACACCGGCCGCTTCATCGGCAGTTTTGCCCGCGGCCTGCCCTTCCAGGAAAACCCCAAGACCGGCGATTGTCGTATCTCCGGCACGGCCGCGTCGCTGGCCGGCCTGGAAAAGGCGCTCTTCGACAACGATCCCACCCAGATCGAGTTTGCCCTGCGGCGCATTCTGCTCCTGCACAGCATCATCCTTTCGATGGGCGGCATCCCCCTCCTCTACCTGGGCGACGAGATCGGCATGTTGAACGACTACGGCTATGGGCGCGACCCGGCCAAAGCGGGCGACAGCCGCTGGGTGCATCGTCCGTCCGCCAACCAGGCGCAGATCGAAGAGCGCCATGACCCGACGACACTGACCGGCCGTCTCTTCACCCGCCTGCTGCACCTGATCGCGCTGCGCCGCGCCTCCCCGGCCCTGGGCGCGGGCGCGACGACCCTTTTCGACACGGGCAACGGCCATGTGCTCGGCTACGTGCGCCAGAACGGCGGGCAGCGTCTGCTCCTGTTCGCGAACTTCGCGAGAACAAACAGACCGTGGCCAACAGTGTCGTGCGCATCCAGGGCCTGGCTTATCATTTTCACGATCTGGTGGCCGACGAGCAGGTCACACTCAGCGGTGACCTGGACCTGGGGCCGTTTCGCTTCGTGTGGCTGCTGGCAGAATAAGGTAGGCAAAGCCAATGTTCGATCTCATTGCCTGTGGTGAACTCCTGATTGATTTTGTACCGACGGTATCTGGCCTCAGCCTGGCGCAGGCGCCAGCCTTCAAGAAGGCGCCGGGCGGCGCACCGGCCAATGTGGCCGTGGGCACCGCGCGCCTGGGCCGGCGCGCCGGCTTCATGGGGCAGGTCGGCGACGATGAGTTCGGTCATTTCCTGGCCGACACCCTGGCCGCCGATGGTGTGGATGTAGCCGGGCTGCGCTTCTCCGACGCCGCGCGCACCGCGCTGGCCTTCGTTTCCCTGCGCGCGGATGGCGAGCGTGAGTTCATGTTCTATCGCCATCCCAGCGCGGACATGCTCTGGCGTCCGGCCGATGTAGATCCAACTTACGCCGCGCAAACGCGCATCTTCCACTTTGGCTCCATCACCCTCATCGGGGAACCGAGCCGCAGCGCCACCCTGACCGCCGTGGCCGCGGCGCAGGCGGGCGGCGCGCTCATCTCCTACGACCCCAACCTGCGCCTGCCGCTGTGGCCTTCGCCTGGGGCCGCACGCACCGGCATGTTGCTGGGCTGGCAGTTGGCGCAGGTCATCAAAGTCAGCGAGGAGGAGCTGGCCTTCCTCAGCGGCGCAACTGACCTGGCTACGGGCGCCCGCCGTCTGTGGCACGACGCGCTGCGCCTGCTGGTGATAACGCAGGGATCGGGCGGCAGCACGTACTTCACGCCCCACGCGGCCGGGCATGTGCAAGGTTTCGCGGTAACGCCGGTGGACACCACCGGCGCCGGCGATGGCTTCGTCGCCGGCCTGCTGACCGGGCTGCTCGACTGTGATCTGAACTGGAGCGAAGATGATCTGCGCCATGCGCTGCGCCTGGGCAACGCGGTCGGCGCGCTCACCACGCTGGAGCGCGGCGCTATTCCCGGCCTGCCCACCCGCGCCGCAGTCGAGGCGTTCCTGGCAAGCGCACCCGTATGATTCTACTGGGCGAATTAGCGGCGCTCTTCACCTCGCTGGCCTGGTCGTTCACCTCGCTGCAGTTCACCCTGGCCGGCCAGCGCGTCGGTTCCGTGGTGGTCAACCGCACGCGGTTAGTTCTGGCGGTGGTCTATCTTTCGCTGGCGCATCTCCTGCTCACCGGCAGTCTCTGGCCGCAGGGAGCCGATTTGGAGCGCTGGCTGTGGCTGGGACTCTCCGGCGTCATCGGCCTGGTTGCCGGCGACGCCTGCCTCTTTCAGGCCTACGTGCTGATTGGCCCCCGCCGCACCATGCTGCTGATGACCCTGGCGCCGATCTTCTCTTCCCTGCTGGCCTGGCTGTGGTATGGTGAAACCCTGACCTGGCTGCAGACCCTGGCCATCCTCATGGCCCTGGCCGGCGTCGCCTGGGTCGCGATGGAGCCGCGTGGTCAGCCCAGCGCTTCCGCCGCATTTGTCGGCGATCACGATCACCACGCCTACCGCAACGGCGTTCTCCTGGGCATCGGCGCCGCGCTGGGTCAGGCCTTCGGCCTTTTCTTTTCCAAACTGGGCATGGACGGCGGCTTTCTGCCACTCTCCGCCACCCTGGTGCGCATCCTGATAGCGACGGCGACCCTCTGGCTGATCACGCTGCTGCAAGGGCAGGTGCGCGCCACCGTCACTGCCCTGCGTGACCGCCGCGCGACGCTCTTCATCATCGGCGGCGCGTTCACCGGCCCCTTCCTCGGCATCTGGGGTTCGATGGTCGCCGTGCAAAATGCCCCCCTGGGCATCGCCTCCACCCTGATGGCGCTGCCGCCCATCCTGCTGATCCCCCTGACGCACTGGATCTTCCACGAGCCGGTGACGCGCCGCGCCGTCATTGGCACCCTGATCGCCCTGGCCGGCGCCGCGCTGATTTTTTGGCAGTGACAATCACCGCACAGTCCCAAAGGGAGTAGTCAAGCGCAGAGATCGTTATATCGGAGGAAAACAATGCCCAATCTAGCCTACGTTGGACAAGTGATCACGGTCTATCCCATTCACGGCGCCGACCGCATCGAAAGCCTTGAAGTCGTGTGTGGCAAAGGGGGACGCTGGCGAGGCACGGCAAAGAAATCGGAGTTCGCGGTGGGCGAACTGTGCGAAGTCTACCTGCAGGACGCTTTGCTGCCACAAACCGAGCGTTACGCGTTCCTGGAACAGCGCGGCTGGCGCGTGCGCATGATGCGTCTCAGGGGGGTGCCCAGCGAGTGCCTGATCATGCCACTCACTGAAGACACCCAGGGTCTCGAACCCGGCACAGACATCACGGAACTGGCGGGTGTGACTAAATATGAAAAGCCGTTGCCTGCCAACATCGGCGGCGATATTCGCGGCAATTTCCCGCCATTCATTCCAAAGACCGACGAACCCAATTTTCAATCCGTACCTGCGATGATCGAGGCATTGGTTGGCCAGCCGTTCTATGCCACTGTCAAGGCCGATGGCAGCAGTGGCACCGTTTTCTGGGACGACGACGGTGTCGTTCGTGCTTGCTCGCGCAACTTCGAACTGAAAGATGGACCCACTACCGCGGTGTGGCAACTGGTGCGCAAGTACGATCTCGCGCGACATCGCCTTCCTATCGCATTGCAATTCGAGATCGTCGGCCCAGGTATCCAAAAGAACGCATTGGGCTTGAAAGAAGTGGACTTGCGGCTGTTCAACGTTTGGCGCATTGATCAACGTCGCTACCTCGATTTCGACGACATGCTTGCCGTTGCACAAAGCCTGGGCTTACCGATGGTAGAACTCGTTGAGATTGGCGATTCTTTCGGCTTGAAAGACGACGAAGCGTTGCGCCAGTACGCGGAGCGCACCTATACCAACGGCGCCACCGCAGAAGGTGTTGTCATTCGCCCCATGAAGGAAACCCGGGTCAATGGCGAGCGCCTTAGTTTCAAAGTAATCAACTTGCTCTATCGTGACTAAGTAGGGGCGGCGGCCCCGCCTCAGGGCGGTGAGCGAGGCGGCCAGCAGGGCCAGCCCGGCCAGCAGGACGGTCATGCCGTCGAAGCCGCGGCCCGCGCGGCCGGCGTCGGTCAGGCGCACAGCCGTGGGCGCAGCATAGGCCGCGCTGACAGGGCCGTGCCGCGTAATTATGTTTGTTATGTCCACATCTTCCAGCCAGTAGTAGTAGGTCGTGTTGTTGACCAGGTTGGCCGCATCCAGCCATTCATAGCTGAAGCCCTGACTGCTGCCCGGCGCCTGTGACGGGATCAGGCTGCTGTTGAGTTGCACGTCCGGCGCAGCGGGCGAAGTTCCGCGCCAGAGGTTGAAGCCCACGTTGCCCAGTTCGCTGACTGTTTCCCAACTGACACGCATGGCCTCGCCGCTCTGGATGGCGCTGAAATCGGCGAGGGCGGCCGACAGAACACCACTCTTGAAGGCGGTGAAGGTGGAGAAGCCCGTTTGACCACTGGCCGGGAAGCTCGTACCGCTGACAGTCCCTAGCTCGATCCAGGCCGGCCCGCCATCCCACTTCTTGCCATTCATGGCTTCTGCGCCGACCACGTCACCTGCCTTGAAGCCGAACGTTGCGTCATAGGAGAGGCTATCAATAGTCCCGTTCTGCGCGCCGGTCCAGTAGCGGGTGATGTAGGTGGTGGCGCCGGCCGGCTTGTCAGGGTGAACAGTATCCGTGACGCGGAAACAAACGGCCGCGCTGCTGAAATTCGCGCCACTGACGCTGAAAGACGTAACCGGGGAGTATTCAGATGCGCCGGTAGCGTCGCCGATGGGATAGTCATACGAACCGTTGGCGGCAAACTGCTTGCACAAAGCGCCTGCGCCGTCAGCCACGATCATGCGAGCGTCGCCGAACGTGCCGCTGATGGCCGACGCCGAGGATCCCAGGGTCAGGTCGTAGCTGCCCAGCGTCAACAGGCCGCTAGTGAGCGTCAGTTGGTTGTTCACCGCCGCAGGCCGATTGAGGGACACACCGGCCGCGTTGTTGATCGTCAGATACGCGAACGTCGTGTCCACGCTGCCGCCGATGGCCTGCGCAGCGGCGCCATTGAAAGTGACGGCGCCGTTGTTGTGGGTGTAGCTGCCGCTGTTCGTCCAGTTGTCGCCAACATTCATGTTCAGGCCGTTAGCGTTCAACGTGCCGCCGGAGATGGTCACGTCGTTCTTGACCGTCAAGCCGTTGGTGACGAGCTGAGCCGTCGGCGAGTTGGTGGCGTTCACGATCAGGTTGTAGACCGGCGCGATGCTGTTGACGCGGATGGTCTGGCCTGCAGGCGTGGAAGCGTCGCCGATTTGCAGGGCGCCGCCAGTGACTTCGTAGGTGGTGGAAAGGACAATCACGTCAGCCGCGTTCGAAGATGCCCTGCGCACGACTATCGTTCCGCCATTCATCGTGAAGGGAACGCCTGAATTCAGCTCAAATGGCGCCCTTGAGGTGCTCGTACTGCCGACCGTGTTCACCGTGATGATACCACCCAACTGGGTGAATGTTCCGGTTGAAGTACCACTATTGGGCGAAAACCTGCCGGCAATGTTCAGCGCTCCGCCTTCCATGATCAGGGTTCCATTATTCAGGTAGGTTATGCTGTTTCCAGAGCTTGCACCTACGTTGACAGTCCCGGCCGATATCCTCAGTAAGCCAGCATTGAGCGTCCAGCTATAACTGCCGGCATTGATCGTGCCCCCATTGTTCCAGAAGCCCGCAGTACTGCCTATGGACGGTCCGGATGTAAACGGCAACAGAGTTGACGCGCTCGATAGCTTGAACGTGCCTGATGTTAGCACAAGCGGGTTAACGGCAGCGTTCAGGGTAATCAGCGATGCGGCCTCCAGGATTCTGTCCTTGGCGCCCTTCGTCACCGAAAGGATATTGAAGTTCGTGGTTGATGTGCCAGCTATTTCCTGGTAGGAACTGGTTCCGTTGAAATCAACCGTTCCAATCCCCCGATTGAAAGTTCCGTTGTTGATCCAGTCTCCCGCCACAGACAAGGTATAGGCCGTCGAACCGTTCATTGTCAGCGAGGCGCCGGACTCGATGGTGATCTGGTTGCAGACCGCTCCCGCGGCAGCGATGGCCGGTTGGTTGGACGGCGCTGCGGGGATGGTCACGTTGTCGGCGCTGGTGGGCACGCTGCTGGAGGACCAGTTGCCAGCCGTGAACCAGTCTGTTGAAACCGTGCCGGTCCAATTGATGCCGCCGCAACTGTAATCGCCGGGCGCCTTTTCGGCGGCCATGGTGCGCTGGCCTTCGTTAGATCCGGTCACGGCACTCACGGCATAGTATTCGGTATTTACCGTGCTCTGCCCGGTCAGGGTGGCGCTGGCCCCATCGAACGTGATGTTGGAAGTGACCTCCTCCATGACCATGGCCCCCAGGCGATACACCTTGTAGGCGGTGGCGCCGGAAACGGCGCCCCACTTCAGGATGACCACATCGCTGCAGACGCTGAAGATCCTGAAGTTCTCAGCCGCCGGGCCGAGGTAGTTCACATCGCTGGTCGCGGTCAAGGCGCTGCGCTGCACCCGGAACTCGATGGTGTGAATGCCGGTCACGCTGGGAGCGGTCCACTGGTAAGTGCGACTCGTGGCGCTGTAGCCGCTGGTGATGCTCGTCCAACTGCCGCCATCCAGCCGGTAGTCGAGGCTGAACGTGCCGCTGGCGCCGTAGCTGTCCCACTTCAGATGATAGGCCGTGCCGGAGACGAAGCGATGGTCCTTCAGCGGGAACATCATGGTCAGCTCATCAGTCAGAAATTCGTAGGTCAGGTAGTAGGTCTGCGGGCCGGTGGGCACGCTGGTTCCACTCACCTCCATCGTCCAATTGCCCGAGGCGGGGTCGTCGAGCGTCACCTGTTCGATGGTATTGCGGCTGTCAACACTGCGGGTCGCCGCGGCGCTAATCGCCGCCACGCTGGCGGAATGATCGAGGACCCAGGGGTTGTAGCTGACGTTGGACGGGTCTTTGGCCACCAGGTCGAGGTTGTTGACGATGGCCGGGTTGGCGCTCACGGCGGCGGCCACATCGGGCCAGACGATCATCACGCGCACCTGTTTGGTGTTGGCGGGCACGGTGATGGTGTGGGAGTTCGTGCCGCCATGGGAGACGGAACCGGTCAGGAATTGGGCATTATCAATGACGTTGTAGGCGCGGCGCAGGTTGGGCCGACCATAGCCGTGCTTGAAATCAGGCCCGGCGTTGCCCAGGTCATCGGCTGTGTTCATCAGGATGGCGCGCAGCAGGGAGGAGGGCGGTTCGCTGCCGCTGTTCTTGGCCTTGTACACCTGCGCCAGCATCGCTACCTCGCCGGTAACTTTGGGCGCCGCGTCGGACGTCCCTTCGATGCCTTCGATCACCAACTGGGGGATAATCCGGCCATCATACATCGGGCCGCGGCTGCTGAAATACGTGATGGCATCCACGGAGTCGAGCGCGCCGATGGCAAATTGATTCTTGTTCTGTTTCATCTGCCCGGTGATGTTGGCCCAGCCGGTGCAGCAGGCATCGTAGGGCGTAGCCGGCCGAGTCGCCCGAATTGCCTGAGGAGTAGATGACGAGGTGGTTGGGGTAGGTGACGATGCGCAGGTCATGATCCCGCGCCGATTGATCGTAGCCGCCGCTGATCGTAACACCGTAGGAATGGTTGGTGTAGCGCATGCTGTGCGAAGCGTAGAGGGCCGCGTAATCGGGCGAGCCGACCACGCTGAGGAAGGTCGCGCCCCAGGCGTCGTTGCGGTTGGACGGGTCGAGATTGCCCGCGCCGCCCGCGTTCTGCATGACGCCGATCTTGTGACTGGACGAAGCCCCTGATTCCATCTCGGTCAGCCGGCCTTTGACATCCACCAGACTGTCCACTGTGCCGCTCTCGCCAATGCCAACGACGACCCCGGCGCCGTTGTAGTTCAGGCTGTTGTAGCCGGTGTTCAGGTAGTTGGCGCGGCCGCTGGCGTTGCGGTGATCGTAGCCGTCCAGCGTCGGTTCCTCCGGCGGCAGCCCGGCAAACTGAATGAACGGCAGCGCCAGAACCTCGCGCAGCCGCGCCGGATCGAGCGTGATGTCCAACTGGCGCGAGTAGTCACGATGAGCCTGGATGGCGACGCCCCTGGCCTGCAGGGCGGCCATCACCGTGGCCGCGTCCAGGTCGGTGTAGTAGCTGATCACCAGCCGGTCCGTAGCGCCGCCCTGGGCGATCAGGCCGGCCAGCGACGGCTCGAAGCGGAAGATGTCCGCGACCTCGATGATCGTGACGGCCTGGTCAGTCAGGCGGTCGAGGTCGAAGCCCTGTTCGATGACGGCGAAGTAGGTGTCATCGGGGAGATAGTCTACCAGGAGCAGGCCGGCGGCCGCCCACTGCTGCTGTTCGCGGTCGCCTGGAATTTGCTTGAACTGGATCAGCTTGAAGGTCTTGCCGTCGAAGCTGGCGCCGGCCGCGACTTTGGCTTCAGCGGGCGTCACGATGTCTGGAATGATGTTGCCACTGACCAGCCGAATCGGCTTGACGCCGCTGCCCTGGGCATGCACCCCGCTCGTGGTTGTTATCAGGAACAGCCACGCGCCACAGATGAGCAGCGCAGCCTTCGACAGATTCTTGATGGATGATTTCATTGAGTTCCTCCTGGCGTTATCACTGTTGCTCGAAAACCGGGACCACCGATCAACCCGGATGGACACGGATTTTCCTGCCTTTGCGTCCTGGCGTCCCTGCGTCTTTGCGTTATCACCTGCGCTCGAGGATGATCTGAGGGGGCTGAAAGGCATCCTCCGCGCCCTCCCGGCCGCCAAACTCCGTGCGCAGGAACTCCACGAGGTCTTCCACATCGGCAAAGGGCCGCTGTTCGCCCGTGGCAATGCACTGGACCGAAGCTGCCCAGACGATTCGTTGGTCGTTGCGAACCTGCCTGAAACGTAGCAGGTATGAGGCATACTGTGGCTGCGAGATCATGCGCTGCACTCCTTGTTCCGGGGTCAGTGTAGCAGGGAGGTATCACCAAACTCTCACCAGGCCGCCCAAACTGGCTGCGCTTTTCACCTGTTTTCGGTTATAATGGGGCCGCTTGCCGGTCGCCCCTTCAGCCGCCCCAATAGAACTGATCGTGTGAACGACCCTCCCAGCCAACCATTCCACAGGAGCGTTCGATGTCTCACCTCCGCATTGCCCTGTTCGGCGGTTTCGAGGCCAGCCTGGATACCCAACCGCTCGTTGACTTTGGCGCGGACAAGGCGCGCGGCCTGCTGGCCTACCTGGCCGTCGAATCGAACCGCCCGCACCGCCGCGACGAACTGGCCGCGCTGCTGTGGCCCGACTCCACGGATACCCGCGCGGCTCACAACCTCAGCCAGACCCTGCTGCGCCTGCGCCGCGCCCTGGGCGCAGCCGGCGCGCCAACGCCCCCCCGCCAGCAGCCCCTCCTCCTGATCACCAACCGGGACATTCAGTTCAACCCCCTGGGCGACCATTGGCTCGACGTAGCCGAGTTCGCCGAGTTGATCCGCGCCCGGCGCCAACATCAGCACCAAAACGACGATCTCTGCCCCCTCTGCCTCGGCTGGCTGAAGCAGGCTGCCAACCTCTATCGCGGCGAACTGCTGGCCGGTTTCTCCCTGCGCGACAGCGTGCCGTTCGAGGAATGGCAGGTGGTGCAGCAGGAAATGCTGCACATGCAGGCCGTCGAAGCGCTCGCCTCCCTGGCAGCTTACCATGAACGCCGCGGCGAACCGCAGCAGACGCAGGAATTTGCCCGCCGCCTGGCGGCGATGGAGCCCTGGCACGAGCCGGCGCAGCTCATGCTGATCGCCGCGCTGGCCGCGTCGGGTCAAACGGCGGTCGCGCTGGAACAGTACAACGCCTTCAGCCGCCTGCTGGCGGCGGAGTTCGGCGCGACGCCCTCGCCCTCGGCCCGTGGCCTGCACGATCGGATTCGGGCGCATGCGGCCCTGCGCGATCCAGGCGTCGCCGCCGGCCAGGCCGCGGCGCCCGGCGAGGAACGTCGGCAGGTCACGGTCATGGTGTGCGGCCGCCGCCGCGCCGCCGCCGCGGGCGATCCGGAGGATGATTTGGAAGCGCTGGCGCGGTGCAGCGCCCACTGCACGGGGGCCCTGGCGCGCGGCGGGGGCCAGCGCCAACCGCGGCAAGGCCTGACCTGCCTGGTCTACTTCGGCCACCCGGTCGCGTACGAAGATGCGGCGCAGCGGGCCGTGCGCGCCGGCCTGGAGATTGCCGTCGCGGCGGGCGACGGGTACAGCCACGCCATCGGCATTGACACCGGCATGATGGTTTCTCTGCCAGGGGAGATGGGCCGCGAGATGGTGGGAGAGGCGCCCATCCGCGCCCGCGCCTGCCAGCAGCAGGCCGAAGCGGGCAGCGTGTGGGTGACCGCGGCCACGGAGCGCCTGATCCGCGGCTGGTTCGACTGCCAGCCGGGGCCGGGCGCGGTCCCGGCCGCTTTTCGTATCAGCGGCGAACACGCAGCGGGCAGCCGGCTGGCCTGGCTGGCGCAAACCCAGTCTCTGCCGCCCCTGGTGGGGCGCGAGGCGGAAATGCAGCAGTTGACCGCGCTCCTGCAAGCGGCGCAGCAGGGGCAGGGCCAGGTGGTTGCGCTGGCCGGCGAAGCGGGCATCGGCAAGTCACGCCTGGTCTGGGAACTGAAACGCGTGGCATCGCCATCCGTTCGCTGGCTGGAAACCGCCTGCACGCCGCATTTTCAGCACACCAGCCTGCACCCGGTCATTGCCATGTTCCAACGGTTCCTGGATCTGCAGCCGGGCAACGATGCCCAGGCGCCGCGGGCCAAACTCGATGATCTGTTCGAGCGCCTGGGGCTGGCGCAGCCGACCGCGACCTGGCTGCTGGCGCTGCTGCTCGACCTGCCCACAGAGATGCCTGCGCCGCAGACCATCACCGAAGACCAGCGCCAGCGCATGCGCCTGGCCTGTGTGGCGCTGCTGGGCCGGCTGGCCGCCCAACGGCCCCTGGTCGTGGTGATCGAAGATCTGCACTGGGCCGACCCTTCGACGGTGGCCTGGCTCGATGCGTCGCTGGACGCGCTGACCGCGCTGCCCTGCCTGACGCTGCTCACTTATCGGCCCATCTTCACCCCGCCCTGGCGGCCGCGCAGCCGCCTGACCCAACTGACTCTCGGTCCGTTGAACCCTGGGCAGGCCGAGCGCCTGGTGGACGGTCTGGTGGGCGATAAGGCCGTACCTGCTGCGCTCCGTCGCCGCGTGGTCGAGCGGGCTGACGGCGTCCCCCTGTTCGTGCAGGAGCTGGCCCGGGCGCTGCTCGAAAGCGGCGCGCCGGCAGCGGCCAGCGCAATCCCGGCCACGTTGCACGACTCACTGCGTGCGCGTCTGGATCGGATGGGCGCGGCCAAAGTGACCGCCGGCTGGGCCGCTGCCCTCGGCCGCGAGTTCGCCTACCCCGTGCTGGCTGCCGTCGTGCCCTTCGATGAACCACGCCTGCGGGCCGACCTGGCCACACTTACCGCGGCGGGCTTGATCCAACCGACCGGCGCTGCGACGGCGACGCACTATGCGTTCAAGCATGTCCTGATTCAGGAAGCTGCGCTGGGTGCGCTGTTGAGGCGGACCCGGCAGGCCCATCACCGGCGCATCGCCGAAACCTACGCGGCGCGCTTTCCGCAGATCGCCGAGACGCAACTGGAGGTGATGGCAGAGCACTACCTCCAGGCAGGGCTGGTCACGCAGGCCGTGAACTACTGGCTGAAGGCCGGCGAGCGCGCGACGACACAGGGCGCCACGCTGGAAGCCAGGCATTTCTTCGACCGCGCGTTGGACACCATCGAACCTGGGGATGTGGAACGACGCTGGCGGGCGTTGTGGGGGCGGGAGACGGCGCTCTGTTTTCGCGGAGAGCGGCTCGCACAGAAGGCCGACATCGAGGCGCTACTGGCATTGGCCGAACAGCTCGATGACGACGGCCGCCGCAGCCAAGCGCACCTGCGCCATGCGCGCTACGTCTCATCGCAGGCCGATTATCGAGAACTGGCGCAAGTTGCAGATGCCGCCATCGCGGCCGCGCAGCGCGCCGGACGCCCGGCGCTGGCGGTGGAAGCGCTGGCGTACAAAGTCACAGCCTTGCTGCGCCTGGGTGAGCGATCTGCGCTGCGGTCGGTCGTGGCAGAAACACTGGCCCTGGCGCAGACGATCGGTGAGGATGACATTCGCTCGTACGCGATGGCGGCCGTGGCGCTTTACTATTTCGAGAACGGTGATCTTGCCCATGCTGCGCAAATCCTCACGCAGAGCCTGCACGCGGCCCGTCGCAGCCAGAACCGTCATCTCGACCTGGAATGTCAGTATCACGGGCACCTCGGCTTCGCCTTCGCGCAGTTGGGACTGTACAGCGAGGCCCGTGACGCGCTGGAGGCCGGTCTGGAACTGGCGAATCTGACCGGAATAGGCCGCCATCAAGCCTATCAGATGGTCAACCTGGGCTTCGTGCATTGGCGCAGCGGTGACCTGGCCACAGCGATTCAGATGGAAGAGGCCGCACTGCAGGAGTATGCGGCGACCGGCGATGCGTTTGGTCAGGCCGTCTGCCGGGCCTATCTGGGCTACATGCATGAGGAAATGGGCGACCTGGTCCCCGCAGCAGGAGACCTGGCAGCGGCCCGTCTGGGTTTTGCCGAGCTAGGGGTTGAGCCGGACAAGATCGAAGCGCAGGCGACCGAGGCGCGCGTGCTATTGGCCCTGGGTCAGCCAGAAGCGGCGCGGCAGTTGACGATGGATGTTTGGGAGTACCTGTGTGAGCAGGGAACCGACGGGTTCAGTTCCCCCGCCTGGGTTTATGTGTGCGTCGCCGATGTTCTGGCTCAAGTCGGAAATCCCGGCATCTCAGCGGTCGCGGTGCTTGCAGCCGGCTGTCGCGAGGTGCTGCTGCGAGCAGACAGAATCAGCGACGCGGCGTGGCGACGGGCGTTCCTGCACAACGTGGCCGAGAACCGGGCCGTGATGGCCGCGCCGGTAACGCAAGCCCGCCGAATGAATTCGGCGTCTGATAACCCGCCGAATGAATTCGGCGTCTGATACGGCCCGCCGAATGAATTCGGCGTCTGATACGGCCCGCCGAATGAATTCGGCGTCTGATACGCTAAACCTGCTGAAGCAGGTTGCGTGAGTGCGTCTTGGCGTCTTGGCGTTATGGTTACAAACGACAAGAAGGTGGTGAAGAGAAGGGACTTGCACTTTGACAATCGAATAGAACTTCCTATCTGTTTCGGGCGCAAGCGAGAACGCTGAAGTTACGGTGGCTGAAATGTGCTATCCTGAATAAAGTCATGAGGCGAAATTCAGGAGGCAGCCAATGAAAGCAAAAACAGAATGGCGAGTACGGATGGAACGCCAAGCCCATCGAGATGCCATGCACAGACTGAAAGCCGCTTATCAGAAATTGAGTCAAGAAACAGAGCCGAAGGAGGTTCGTAATGAAACAGACAGCTGCGTTGTATGCCCGTGTTTCGACGCAACGCCAGGAAGAGGAGGCCACGATAGCCAGCCAGGTGGCGGCGATTGAAGAATATGCCACCCACGAGGGGTACGCCTTGCGAAAGGACTTGTATTTTCTGGACGAGGCGGTGAGCGGGGCGAAATGGATCGTCCGGCGCTGGATCGGTTACGAGACCGAGAAGGTGAAGGCTGTTACCAGGTGGTGATCTGCCTGAGTCCAGATCGGTTGGCAAGGGTGTACATGTTGCAGGTGCTTCTGCTGGAAGAATTTCGGCAAGCCGGGATACAAATGTTGTTTGTGAACCAGCCTCCGGTGAGTGATAGCCCGCAGAGCCAACTGTTGTTCGGCATTCAAGGGTTGTTTGCCGAGTATGAACGGGCTGTGATTGCCGAACGGATGCGGCGAGGGCGTCTGCATTGCGCACGTCAGGGAGCAATGGTCAACCCAAAGACCCCATATGGGTATGATTACGTGCCCAAAACAGGGAGGGAAGGCGGGCGTTGGGAAATCAATGCCGAAGAAGCCAGGGTCGTGCGTCAAATTTACGCCTGGTATACCCAATCCGAGCCGATGACTATTCAAGAAATCACAGATCGCTTGAATCGAGACGGCCTCCAACCGCGCCGGAAGTGCTGGCGCAGTAGCCTGATTGGAAACATCCTGCGACAAACCCAATATACCGGATTGGCTTACTACAATCGCACCGAAAAGGTGTATCATGAGGTGGGGCGATTGCGTAAAATTGGGCATGGCAAGCGTCTTTGCCCGGTGAGTATGCTTCGCCCCACAGAAGAATGGATTGCCATTCCGTCCCCAGCATTTTGGACAAGGATATCTGGCGCATGGCACAAGAACGACTGAAAACGAACCAGCGATTCTCAATGCGCAACAATCGCAACCACCGCTATCTCCTGCGCGGCTTGTTGATTTGCGCCACTTGTGGCCATACACTCACCGCCCGCGCTGGGAATGGCTATTTTTCCTACAGCTGTGGCTATGGCGGTGTTCACCGTGCCCCCGATACGCCTGAGCATACCTGCCGCATTGACGGCAACACCGTTGAAACCCTGGTTTGGAACGCAGTGGTGGAGCTTTTGAAAAATCCCAAACTGATTTCCCAAGCGTGGGGCTGCGATGAAGCTGCCAACATCGAGCAAGGTGAGAAAGAGCGGTTGGAAAATCGCTTGCGATCGCTCGACCGTCAGCAAGAACGTCTGCTGGATTTGTACCAAGATGAGCAGATCGAAAAGCCATCCTACCTGGTGCGCAAACAACGTCTGGATGAGGAGCAAAAAAACATTCAAACGCGCCTTCTGCAAATCGAGCAAGAGGCCAAGTCCGAACAAATCAAGCAGGAATTGATCGAAGATTTCCAGCAATATTGCCAGCGTATCCAGGAAAACCTTGCAAATCCCAGCCCGGATTTACAACAGGAAGTGATTCGGTTGTTAATTGATCACGTTGTTGTCGGAAAAAATGAAATCGTGATCAAGCACATCGTCCCGACCGATGATGATTGTCGTTTGAAACCACAACGTCTTTGCGTTGAAGAAAAGCGTCCTGGCGTTGAAAACGCTCATCAATCGCCGGCCTGCTGTTCGGCCAGGAACACGACGCGCAGCAGGTGCAGTTCGGGATAGGGAATCGCCTGCTCCAGGGCTTCGTAGATCGGCGTAAGGCGCTCGGGGCCAAGCATCGCCAAGTGCTCGATCACCTGCGCTTGCTGGTCGGGCGTCAGCGTCGAGGCCGCGAGGACGGGCGCGGGGTCAACCGCGTGACCGGCGCGCAGGTAGTCGTAGAGATGACTGAGGATCGTGCTCTTTTGTACGCCGTACAAGGCTTGCAGGCTTTCGATGGGCTGCCCGGCCGCGAACAGCTCGCCCACCTCCTCGAAGCGCCGTTTGCCGCCGCCAATGCTGCTGACAACCACCGGCGGATCAGGCGGCCGGGGTTGCTCTGACAGACCCAGCTCTGCACAGTGCGCACGTATCACCGTTAGAAACGCCTCTCCGTATTTTTGCAGCTTGACCTGCCCCACGCCGTTGATGTCCAGCAGCCGCGTGGCCGACTGTGGGAAATAGGTCGCCATTTCCAGTAAGGTGCGATCCGAGAAGATGATGTAGGGCGGCATGTTCACCGCGTCGGCCAGGCGCCGGCGCACCTCGCGCAGCTTCTGGAACAAAATCTCGTCGTGCGGCGCCGCAGCAGCAGGCGCGGGCGCGGCCATGACCGCCTGCGCCACGCTGACCGCGCGGTGTTCCTCCAGCACGTCATGTCCCAGCCCGGTCAGCGTGAGCGAGCCAAACTGCATGTCCTGCGCCAGCAGCCCCTGGCTGATGAATTGCTGCGCCAGGTCGCGCCAGCGCTCCAGGGCGTGTTCCTTGCCGCTGCCATACGTTGGCAACTGCTGATGACGATAGTGGAGCACTGCTTGCGCCTGCGAGCCGCGCAGCACGTTGATGATGTGCGCCACCCCAAAGCGTTGACCGGTCTGGGCGACTGCGGTCAGGAATTTGTGCGCCGCGGCGGTCGCATCGGTCTGCGCCGCGGGCGCGACCTGACCCTGGCAGTGATCGCACATGGTGCAGGTGGGTTCCGCGATCTCCTCGCCAAAATAGGTGAGCAGGGGCGGGCGGCGACAGCCCTGCGCTTCCACGAAGCGGAGCATGGCTTGCAGCCGCGCACGTTTGCCGGGCTGCTCCGGCGGGGCGCTCTGTTCGATGAAATGAAAGATGGTGCCGATGTCCTGGCGGGCAACCAGCAGCAGGCAGTCAGCGCGCAGGCCGTCGCGGCCGGCGCGGCCGATCTGCTGGTAATAGCTTTCGATGTTTTCCGGCAGATTATGATGAACGATGAAGCGCACGTTAGATTTGTTGATCCCCATGCCAAAGGCGATGGTGGCGACCATGATGGGCGCCTCATCGCGCACGAACAGGCGCTGGTTCTGACGCCGGGTGGCGTCGTCCAGGCCCGCATGGTAGGCGAGCGCGCGGTAGCCGTGCCCGTTCAACTGCGCGGTCAGGGTGTCCACCTGCTGCCGCGTGCTGCAATAGATGATGCCCGACTGGTCTGGATGTTGGGCCAGGAAATCGAGCACCTGGCTCAGGCCGTCCCTGCGCGGTTGGACCGCCAGGTACAGATTGGGGCGGTCGAAGCTGGCCACGAATTCGTGGGCACGACCGAAGCCCAGGATGGCCTGGATGTCGTCGCGCACACGCGGGGTGGCTGTGGCAGTCAGCGCCACGCACACCGCTTGCGGGTAGCGGCGACGCACTGACAAGAGTTGCCGGTACTCCGGCCGGAAGTCGTGCCCCCACGAGGAGATGCAGTGCGCTTCGTCAATCGTCAGGCAATCTATGGCGCACTGATCGAGCAAAACCAATGTTTCTGGCCGCAGCAGCGTCTCCGGCGCCACATACAGCAGTTTGATTTCGCCCTGGCGGACTTGCGCGGTCGTGGCCACATAGTCGCTGTAGTTCAGCGTGCTGTTGAGAAAGGCCGCCGGCACCCCCAGCTCGTGCAACTGGTCCACCTGGTCTTGCATCAGGGCAATCAGCGGCGACACCACCACGGTCAGCCCGGCAAAGAGCAGGGCCGGCAGTTGGTAGCAGAGCGACTTACCGCCGCCGGTGGGCATGACGACCAGTGTATCCTCGCGCCGCATCATGCTGCCGATGATGTCATCCTGCAAGGGGCGAAAGCTGTCGTAGCCGAAGATGGTTTTCAACAGCCGCCGCGGCGTCTGCCCGGTGGCGGTCAACGCCGGCGCCGCGGGTCGCGAGGTTGGTGCGGTGACAACCGGCGGCTGGGCCGCCAACTCACGCCCAGGCGGAGGCTGCGGGGATGTCACCGCCGGCGAGGGGCGCGCCGCGGGTACGATGGCCCGTTGTCTTGGCAAGAACCAGCCCGAAAGCTGCACGAAACAGCGTTCCTCCACGTCCGGGCTGGTCTCCGGCCGCCACCAGTGCGCCAGGGAGACCCGCACGATGGCGCCGGCCGGGATTTCGGGCAGAGGCTCTTGAAAACCAACGAAGGTGAGGGTGTGGCCGCCCGCGGGCGTGGGATAGCGATAGCGGATGCGCTTGGCGTCGTCGGCTCGCGTCAATGGCTCGGCCGGTCGCCAGAACATGGTGCTATAGGGTGGGATGCCGGTGCGCGCCGTGATGAAGAGCACGCCGGCCGCGGTGGTCTGGGTCAAACCCTCGTACAGCGCCTCGATCCCGCCGGCGCGCGGCGGCAGGAAACGCTCGATGAAGGGAATGGGGTCGGTCATCGGGCCGAGGCGTCGCCGCTCATGCACGATCAGATTCTCGACGTGGGGCGGGACCAGTTGCGGCGCCGGAGCCGCATCCACCTCCCACACCTCGCCGACGCCATACTCCAGGCCAGCTGCCTCATGCGTGGCCGCATTGGCCGCCACCAGGCGCACGCTCTGCCCCTCGAAGCTAATCCCCCCAATGCAGGCCCCGCCGCCCATCCGCGTCTTGGCCACAATCAAAACTTTCACAACCGCTCTCCGCTCTCCATGTTCACCCTTCATCCTTCACCCTCAGATGTCTGACCGGGCTGCTCAGCGCGGCGGTCAGGTGGGCGGCCAGCAGGGAACGATGGCAGGCCTGGGGCGCCTGTTCCACGCACAGCAGGGCGATGACATGACCGTAGGCGCTCAAATCGGCCAGGAGCTGAGCGCTGTCCAGCCCAGCCAGGCACTCCTGCTCATACTGAGCACTGAACGCCGGCGCCAGCGCGGCCCGTTGACGCTTGGCGACACGGCCGGCCGCGTCGGCGGCGTCCTGCACGTGGCGCAAGGCGTGACTGGGCGCCAGGTCAGGCCGGTGCAGATAGCGGATATTCAGCGCGGCCAGCCGGTCTTGCAGGCGCCGGCTGTTGGCAAAGGCATAGGCCGCGCCCCGCACCCCGCGGCGTCGGCGAATGTCGCACACCGCTTCGACGCCGGCGGCTTGCAGGGCCTGAAAGAAATGGTCGGCATCGAAGCCATAGACACCGATTGTAACGATTTCAATCATATCCGCCCCCATCGTCACTCTCATCCATGTCGCCATCTTCGTCATCATCATCATCATCGGTCGCCTGGTAGCGTTTGCGTGACGTAAATGTGGGAGCGCCAAACAACCCCAGTTGACCGCCGGTCAGGCGGGCGATGACCGCCGCGTGCGACAGCGGCTGGTCGTTCTCATCCAGGTGAATCACCGGAATGTCAAGGCTGGTGAGAGACTCGCCGATCAGCTTGCTGCGATGACACTCTTCGGGCCGCCCCTCGCTGCACAGCAGCACCACGCGGCGCTGTTGGGCAAACGCACGGCGGAGGCGACCGATGCCCTCCTGGTAGGCGGCCGTCTGCTTGACCAGGTCGTAATCCACCTTGCCATCGCGGTAGCAGGCGGGGTCGGCGGGCCGGCCGCCGAGGAGATCTCCCATGTACAGATAACGAATGTGACGCCGCTCGATTTCGCGCGCCAGCGACTCTTTGGAGAATTCGGGCTTGAAACGCGAGTAGGGCGCGGAGCGAATGTCAATCACAAAGGCGATCTGCCACGTCTGCAGAACCGCCAGCAGCGCCTCCACACTGCGCGCACCATAGCCGATGGTGTAAATGGGGATTGGATCGGTCATACTTCGTCCTTCATTCAATTCGCGATGCCCAGCACCTCGACGTTGTCAATGTAGCCGAAGTCGCTGCTGTCTGCGCTCCATTGACCGAAGGCCAGCTTGAAGTCGCTGCGGTTGGCCGCGCCGGCCGGCAGGCTGAACTCCATGAGGTGCAGCGCGCCGTTCTCCTCCGGATCGCCATTCTTGATCGTCTCGATCTTTTGCCAGGCCGCGCCATCCCACCAGTAGGCGATCAACCGTTCGGAGGCCTCGTAGGACGCCGCGCCCAGGGCGACGCGGTACACGATGTCATGGTAGCCGGCCGTGGAAACGGTGCGGTTCATCCAGCAGTTGTTGCCGGCCATGCGGACGCTGTACGCGCCGATCCTGGGGTCGCCGCTGTACCAGGTGGTGCTGCCCTCCTTGTACCATCCGCTGAAACCGGCCTCGAAATCATCCAGAAAGATGCGCTGCAGCCCGGCCGCAGGGGTGGGGTGCTGGTCGGCGCGGGCGTGGGGGTGGGCGTCGCGGCGGCG
The DNA here is from genome assembly GCA_016719785.1 of Candidatus Amarolinea dominans. Taxonomy (NCBI): domain Bacteria; kingdom Bacillati; phylum Chloroflexota; class Caldilineae; order Caldilineales; family Candidatus Amarolineaceae; genus Candidatus Amarolinea; species Candidatus Amarolinea dominans. Next base: position 544,539 of record JADJYJ010000003.1, on the reverse strand, counting down.
GTCGGCGTGCTGGTCGGCGCAGGGGTGGGGGTGTTCGTCGCGGCGACGGTCGGCGTGCTGGTCGGCGCGGGCGTGGGGGTGTTCGTTGCGGCGACGGTCGGCGTGCTGGTGGGCGTCGGGCCGGTGGCGAAGCCTCGCACGACCACATCGTCGCTGAAGCCGTAGTCGTTGGTCGCGCTGCCGTTGAGCTTGAAGCGCAGGCCGAAATTCGGGTTGTTGTCGGCGCCCTGCGGCAGTTGGAGCTCGAAGGGGTTGAGCAGGTTGTTCTCCTCCGGGTCCCTGTTGTTGATCTGCTTCAGCACGACCCAGGCGCTGCCATCATACCAGAGGGCCTGCAGATTCTCGCTGTCGTTGTCCAGGCTGTGTGCGCCCAGGCCGAAGGCCACGGAGATGAAGCGGTAGCCCACGGTCGAGATCGTCTTTTCGATGCTGCCGGTGACGCGCAGGCGCGCGCTGTGCGTGCCGTTCTTGGGTGAGCCGGTGTACCAGGTGGTATTGCCGCTGCGAGCCCAATCCAGCGCGGTCTCGAAGCCGTCCGTGAAGATCGCCTCGCCGCTGCCGATGGGCCGCGCCGCGATGTAATCCACCCTGGTTTCGGTGTCCTGCCCCAGGTCGTTGAACGCGGTCAGGCTGACGGTATAGTAGCCGGGCGCGGTGTACTCATGGGTCGGATTTTGCAGAGTGGAGGTTCCACCGTCGCCAAAATCCCAGGCCCAGGCGGTCGGCGCGGCGCTGGAGAGGTCGCTGAAGCTGACCATCAGCGGCGTGGCGCCCGCGGTTGGGCTGGCCGTGAAGTTGGCAACCGGCGGCTGCGGCGCGGCCTGGAACTCGTAGGCGCCGATGTCCCACAGCCCGTTGTTGGGCCGCGGGGCCGCGTCGAAATCGTGATCCGGGGCTGCGGTCGCCGCGCCGTGATCAATGGCCGGCGATGTGGGCTGTAAATGAAAATCTGCGCCGGTCGCGTTGACGAAGGCCGGGTCTCCTTCCACGTAATCGGCCCCGCGCAGCTCGCCGGTCCGACCGCGGAAGCCGTCAATCAGGTTGTGATCCACGGTCAGGGCCGCGGCGGGCACCCCCTCGGCCAGGATAGTGAAGAAGTCGTTCTGGCTGACGATGTTGTTACGGATGACGATATTCTGCACGGACGGCTCTGCCACCTCGATACCGCCGCCCCAGACGCCGTCGCCGTTGTCGTAGAAGGTGTTGTTGATGATGGCGATGTCGTGAATGGGATGGGGATAGCCGGCGTCCCAATCGCCGATGGTGATGCCCTTGCGCGTGTTGCGGTAGAGCACGTTGTTGATGATGGTCACGTTGGTCAGCTCGCCGCCGCGCTCCGAGGCCAGGGCGATGCCGTGGTGGAAGCAGTTATGGCTGCGGTTGCCGTCCAGGGTGATGTTGTAGGTGGGCGAGTCCCAGGCATCCACGTAGAGGCAGAGGCGGTTCATGTCGTGGACGTAGTTGCCTTTGACCAGCACATCGTGCGAGCCATCCTTGATGTCAATGCCCTCGCCGCCGTTGGCGCCCGGGCCGCCGTGATGCACGTGATTGTCGAGAACCTGCACATAGGCGCTCTGGGTTACGGAGATGGCCTCCTGCTCGCCGTTGTTGTTGGCAAGCTCCACCTCGTTGTTCTGAATCACCGTGTTGGTGCTCGTCCACGAGGCAAGGCCGGAGTGCAGGGTGTTGTAGGTGCGATTGTTTTCGATGATGCAGTTGTCCGCATGGTAACAGATGATGCCAAAGCCGTCGGTGATGTTCTGCACCACGAAGCCGCTGATGCGCACGAAACCGGCGTAGTCCACGCGGAAGCCGCCGTCGAAATAGTTCGCCAGGCTCATGCCGTTCGCATCCACCACCGGCGTTTCACCCGGATAGGCAGCAAAAGTGATGAACACGCCGGCCGCGCCAGAGTGGGTGATGCGCACCGCCTCGTGGTAAACGCCTGCGCGCACATAAACCGTGTCGCCGGCCGACACGGTGTCGGCCGCATGCTGAATCGTCCGCCAGGGCAGCGCCTCCGTGCCCGGATTGCTGTCCGCGCCGGTCGTCGCCACATAATAGAAGGCGCTGGCGCGCGCCAGCGGCGCTTGGGCGGCGGGGAGAAGCAGGGACAGGATCATGATGCAGAGAAAAAGGAAGCGAAAAGACAAGCGAAAAGAAAGGGGAGAAGAAGAGACAGAAGAGGAGCGATGGAATTTCATGGAATGGTCTTTCTCTCGATAGATCGTTGGTCGTCCGGCCAACCCGCGCACGAATGAATTCACGGGCTGATACACGCATCACGTATCATTCTACGCCCTTCTTCCAGGTCTGTCAACAAAAAAGAGAATATCCCAATTCATGCGGCGGCGCGCACCCGTTTTTGTCCTTTCGTCTGTTTTGACCGATAATACGCAAACTGCAGCGCGCTTGCGCAGACGGTAAATTCCTTTTATCATCTCTTTTCATAAGAAAGGCCCACCCCATGGCGACATCACTGGTTGGCAGACGCCTCGGTAAGTACGAAATTCAAGCGGAAATCGGTCGCGGTGGCATGGGTGTTGTCTACCGCGGCTATGACCCCGCGCTGCAGCGCGTCGTGGCCGTCAAGGTCCTGCCGCCGCAACTGGCCATGGACCCCGACTTCGTGCGCCGCTTTCATCGCGAAGCCGTCATGGCCGCACAGCTCAAACACCCCAACATTGTCACCATTCACGATGTGGGCGAGCACGAGGACTTCCACTTCATTGTCATGGAGTACCTCGAAGGGTCCCCGCTCGACCGCTGGCTGACCAGCGGCCTCCTGGGTGTGGATCAGGTCAATCGCGTGGTACGCCAGGTGGCCGACGCCCTCGACTTTGCCCACAAACGCGGGGTCGTCCATCGCGACATCAAACCGTCCAACATCATGGTGTCCAACGATGGTCATGTCACCCTGATGGACTTTGGCCTGGTGCGCGCCACCGAAGGCACCGTGCTGACGATGAGCGGCGCGGTCATGGGCACGCCGGAGTACATGGCCCCCGAACAAGCCCAGGGTCAACCTACCGATCATCGGGCCGACATCTACGCCTTCGGTATCGTGATCTATCGCCTGCTCGTAGGCCGCTTGCCCTTCGAACGCACCACCGCCCCTGCCTTGATCCACGCGCATGTCTACGAAGCGCCGCCGCCCCTGCGCCAACTACGGCCTGATCTGTCCAGGGTCGTGGAAGCCGTGGTGCTCAAGGCGATTGCCAAACAGCCGACCGATCGCTATCAAAGCGCAGGGCAGTTGGCGCGCGAGTTCGAAGCGGCTATCGGCGGTAAGGCCGACGCAGGGCTGGCAGCGCCCGTCGCACCCCCTGTCGCCGGCGGCAGCGGACGCGCATCCACCCCGCCTGGCGCCAGCCGTCCTCCCACCCCGTCCGGCTCCACGACCGCGCGTCCGCGGCCACGCACAGCACCGCCCGCCGCCCGCCAACCTGCCAGCAAGATGCCGATCCTGATCGGCCTGCTGCTGCTGCTCCTCGTGGCAGCCGTTGGCGGCGCGTGGCTGATCACGCGGCCCCCCGAAACTCCAACCGCCACGCCTGCACCGACCGTCGTAGTGAAAACCGGCGACGAGGTCACGCCAGCGCCATCGCCGACCCCGACGCCGACCTCTACACCGACAACGGCGCCGACAGCCACGAGTACGCAGGTGATCGTGGTCGTCGCGTCGCCAACGCCGACCCGGTCCGTCGTCACAGCCACCAAAGCGCCCACAGCGACGGCCACCCCCACGGTCGTGCCCACGGCCACGCCCGCGCCCACGGCCACCCGGCCTGTGGCCGCCCCCACCAAAGCGCCCACCAAAGCGCCCGCGCCGCCCGCACGGCCCGGCCTGGTGCTCGATTTCGAGCAGGATCAAACCTGGCGCCGGGGCGATGAACCCTACGGCGCCTTTACCCGTTCCACCGAGCAGGCCAAACTCGGCGCCAGCAGCGGCAAGCTGGCCTATGACTTCGCGGCCGTCACCAACAACTACGTCGTCTTCGAGCTGCGGCCGGCCAAGGCCCTGTCCGGCAACCCCACCGGGCTTACCGCCTGGGTCTTCGGCGACGGCTCCGGACATTTTCTCAATGTTTGGATCAAGGACAAGGCCAGCGAGGTGCGCGCCTACTCCTTCGGCCAGATCTACCACCAGGGCTGGCAGCAGATGACCGCCTGGTTCAACGATCAGGCGCCCTGGCCGGCCGGCCACATCAGCGGCCCGGACAACCAGGTGCTCGACTATCCCGTCAGTTTCTTTCAGTTCGCCCTCGATGGCGTGCCCGACGGTTCCGCCAGCCGCGGCGCCATCTACCTGGACGAGGTCTTCATCACCAACGCGCCGATTCCAATCGGGCCGACGCCGACGCCGCCCAATGTCAATCCGGTCCCGACGATCTCCGGTTCCGCACAGCTCACCTTCGCCCCGGGCCGCGACGCGCTGGCCGCCGCCGGCAGCCTCCTGAGCCTGGGCCTGCTGCTCGGCTTTGCCCTGCTCGGCGCCTGGCCCACCCGCCGGCGCTGACGCCGTCCAGGATGAGGGGTATCAACGCAAAGTCGCCAGGACGCAGAGGCGCAAAGGCTGGCCGCCGCCGTCTGTCGCGTGACATACCCAAACCGTAGGTCACGCCTCCGGCGTGACAACGCCCTCGGCGACAAATCACGCTTCGGTGTGCCCCAATTCGTGGCAATTCGTGCAATTCGTGGCAAAATCCGGCGCGGCGCGGGATTGACCGCGGCTCACAGATGCGGTATGATTGTCGGTGCATGGTCTCCCATGCATCCTGTCTGCATGTGCCATTGACGAAGCAAAGGTAGTCGCATGTACTTGATGTACGTAGATGAGAGCGGTGATTGTGGATTGACGAATAGCCCAACTCTTGAGCAGAACCCCGCAAACGCAAAGGACGCCAAAGGCGCAAGACGCCCGTGAATGAATTCACGGTCTGATACACCGAAACCTGCTGAAGCAGGTTGGTGTTGGGTGTGACGGCTGAATTCGTGAAATTTGCGGAGAACGAATTCACGGGCTGAACCACCAGAACCTGTCACGACCGGTTCCCACCACCGCAACCCGCTTGAGCGGGTTTGACGTATCAGACACCGAATTCATTCGGCGTCCGCAACGCGAATCCAATTCGTGTCAATTCGTGAAATTCGTGGCAGGGCATGAATGAATTCAGAAGGATCATCCGTATACCCCTACCTCCTCGGCCCGCACCTGATCCGCCTGACCGGCCTGCTGGCGGTCGTCCTCCTGCCCCCTCTGGTTCAACCCGTGGGCCGATGTCGCGTTCGAGCCGGCCAAGATCGCCCTGTTTCTGCTCCTCGTCCTCCTCGCGGGCAGCATTGCCCTGCCCACCTGGCTGCGTAAACCGGACGCGCTGGCCGCGCCGCCGCGGGCGCTCCGGCGCTGGCTCAGCGCCTACCTCGCCATCATCGCCGCGGCCACCTTCGCCTCGGTTGACCCGCCGGCCAGCCTGTGGGGCACCCCCAACAACCTGCACGGCGCGCTGGTTCTGGCCGCCGGCCCGCTCTTTGCCCTCCTCCTGCTGTTGTCCTGGCGCACCCTCGCTGCGCGGCAACGCCAGGTGACCGCGCTGATCCTCGGCAGCGTGCCCGTGACCCTCTACGGCCTGATCCAAGCCCTGGGCCTTGATCCTCTGTCCTGGACCACCGACGCCATTTCGCCGGTACTCTCCACGCTCGGACGCTCCAACTTTCTCGGCGCCTACCTGGCGCTGATCATTCCCTTCACCCTGGCCCGCCTGTGGGAACCGCTGCCATCCGGCCTGACGCTGCCGGCGGCCCGCTGGCGCACCGGAGTGGTGCTGGCGCTTCAAGTGACCTGCCTGCTGTTGACCCAAGCCCGCGGCGCCTGGCTGGGCGCGACGGTCGCCGTGGCAGTCTGCCTGGGGCTGCTGGCCTACCGCTGGCGCGATCGGCGCCTGGCCCTGGCTGCCCTGCTGGTCTGCCTGCTGGGCGGCGCCTGGCTGCTGATGATGAACCGGGTCAGCCTGGTTCGGCAGCCAACGGCGGTATCGGCCTCAGCGCCCTTTGTCGAATTGCGGCTGGCTTCCACCGCCACGCGGCTGCTCATCTGGCGTACAAGCGCCGGTCTGATCGGCCCGCGCTGGCTCCTGGGCTATGGGCCGGCGACCTTCACCCCGGTTTTCAAGCCCAACTCCCCGGCAGAATTGACATCTTGGCAAGATTCGGCTATTGTAACTGACCCGCACAACCTGGTGCTGGATCAATGGCTGACGCTTGGGCTGGCTGGGCTGCTGGCCCTGGTCGCCACGGTCGTCACCTTCTACCGCCTGACCTGGCGTGGACTGCTGAGCACGGCTGACCGCCCGGCGCATGCGCGCAGCGCCGCGGCCCTGGCGGCCGTCACCGGCTTCTTGGTCCAGGCGCAGTTCAACCCGAACGTAATCGTCACGCTTGCCATTTTTTGGATCGCTATGATGTTGGGAGTTGCAGAGGGACATTCATGAGTTCATCCCTGATTGGAAAACGGCTTGGCCGCTATGAAATTCGCAGTGAAATTGGCCGCGGCGGCATGGGCATGGTCTTCGAAGCCTTCGACGCCCTGCTGCAGCGGACTGTGGCCATCAAGGTGCTGCCGCCGCAGTTTGCCTTCGATGAGGACTTCGTGCGCCGCTTCCATCGCGAGGGCGTGATGTCGGCTCAATTGCACCATGTCAACGTGGTCACCATTCACGACGTGGGCGAGCATGACGGTTTTCACTACCTGGTGATGGAATTTCTCGAGGGCAAAACGCTCGATCAGTGGCTCAAGGATCATGGCACTATGCCGCTGAGCCAGGCTGTGCCGGTCCTGCGCCAGATTGCCAGCGCCCTCGATTTTGCCCACAGCCGCGGCATGATCCATCGCGACATCAAGCCTTCCAACATCATGCTTACGGCGGAGGGGCACGCCACGCTGATGGACTTTGGCCTGGTGCGCGCGGCCGAAGGCGCCATGCTCACCCGCACCGGCATGGTGGTGGGCACGCCCGAATATATGGCGCCCGAACAGGCCACCGGCGCCGAGGTAGATGCGCGTACCGATGTCTACGCGCTGGGAGTGGTTCTCTACCGCATGTTGAGCGGAAAGCTCCCCTTTACGCGCTCAACGCCCTACGCCGTCACCTATGCGCACATCCATGAGCCGCCGCCGCCCTTGCGCCAAACCCGCGCTGACTTGCCGCCCCGCCTGGAGACCATTCTGCTCAAGGCGCTGGCCAAAGACCCGGCCGCGCGCTATCAACGCGCCGGGCATCTGGCCGACGATTTTGCCGCAGCCGTGGCGGAGTTGCCGGCAGCTGTCCGTACCACCGTGCCCACCGCGGCGGTGACAAGGGTCGCACAGCCAGCGGCAGAAGTTCATGCGGCGCAAACTCTCATTGGCGGCGCGCCGACCCTCCGCATGGAAAGCGAGCCTCCGGTGGTCGCACCTGCCTCATCAGCCGCGCCTGCGGTCGCAACCACGCGAGCGGGCGCGACGCGGCTGCCGCTCATCATCGGCGCCGTGGCCCTGCTGGCCGTCCTGGGCATCGTCGGCGCGCTGCTGGCAAGCAACCGTGGCTCCGCGTCCGCGCCCACGGCAACCCCACAGGTGCTTGTCGTGGTTTCGCCATCCCCGCTCGCGACCACTCTTATCGTCGAAACTCCGCCGCCGGCCACGGTGACGGCGACGGTTGCCACCGCCACGCTGGCGCCCACCGCGACGGCCGCGCCGCTGCCGTCGGATACGCCCACCGCGGCGGCGACGGACACGCCCACGAATACGCCTGCGCCCACCGCCACGCCAGCGAACACGCCCACGCCCCGCCCGGCGGTCACGGTGGCCCCGCTTGCCCCTGGCGTGGTGCTTGATTTCGAGCGCGATGTCGCCTGGCGTCGCGGTCAGCAGCCCTATGGCACGCTGACGCGCTCAGCCGAGCAGGTCAAAGCGGATAAGTCGGCCGCCAAATTGGCCTACGATTTTGCCGCGGTGGCCGACAATTATGTCGTCTTCGAAGCGCGGCCGGCCTTGAGCCTGCCCGGCAGTCCCACCGGCCTGACCGCGTGGGTCTACGGCGAGGGCGCCGGTCATTTTCTGAACGTTTGGATCAAGGACAAGGCCGGCGAAGTGCGCGCCTACACCTTCGGCCAGATCAAACATCAGGGCTGGCAACAGCTCACGGCCTGGTTCGATGATCGCGCGCCCTGGCCGGTGGGCCACATCAGCGGCACGGACAACCAGGCCCTGGACTATCCCGTCAGCCTCTTTGCCCTGGTGCTCGACGGTGTGCCGGACAAGCAGGCCAGCCGCGGCGCCATCTATCTGGATGATGTGCGCGTCACGACGGCGCCCATTGCCGCCGCATCGGTCACGCCCGGCGCCGGTGCATCCACGTCCACCCCTGCCCCGTCCGGCAGCACAGCCACACCGAGCGGCGGCGGCAGCCCAGCCGGCCTGAGCGGTCGCATTGCCTACGCCACCTGGAACGGCAGCAGCATGGACACGGTGCTCTACAACGTCAGCAATGACAGTCGGGGTACGATCATCGGCAACATGCGCCAGCCCGATTTCAACGTCAACGGCGAATTGGTGGGCAACGGCGATGGCGGCGGCGCCGATAACCTGGTGCGCACCGACCGCAATGGCGGCGGCAAACGCCTGATCAGCGAACACCCCGAAGATATGCACCCGCACTGGTCGCCGTCCGGCATCAGCGTGATCTTCGACTCCAGCGCGCAGGGCGACGGGCGCTACCGGCTCTATTTTCAAGAGGATGCCGGCGCCCGCCGTGAGACGCCGCCGCTCAAGATCGGCGCCCAGGAGTTGTTCGGACGTTACCCGGTCATCCTGGAAAGCTGGCGCGTGGCTTTCAACGGTTGTGACAACTGGGCCGGCGGCCGCACCTGCGGCATCATGACGATTGACACCAGCGGCAATAATCCCGGCGTCGCGACCGATCAACCGGGCGACATACCAACCGACAACCGCGGCTCTCAGATTCTGTTCATGTCGAACCGTGATGGCAATTGGGAGGTCTACCGCGTGGGTGAAGACGGCGGCGGACTACAACGACTCACCAATAACCCCGCCAATGATGGTTTGGCAACCGCTTCCCCAGACGGCAACTTCATCGCCTTCGTCTCCAACCGGGATGGCGGCTGGGCGGTCTTCGTCATGCGCGCGGACGGCAGCGAGCAGCGCAAGCTGTTCGACCTGAACGGCGGCTACGGCAGCGGTGATTGGGACTGGACCCAGGAACGCTTGAGCTGGGGGCCTTGAGGAGAAAAACATGGCAGACCCATTGATTGGGCAGCAGATCGGCAAGTATCAGATTCAGAGTGAGCTGGGGCGTGGCGGCATGGGGGTGGTTTACCGCGCCTACGACCCTGACCTGCGGCGAACGGTGGCGATCAAGATTCTCGCGCCCCAGTTGGCAGCCGACGAAGACTTCGTCAAACGCTTCCAGCAAGAAGCGATCATGTCTGCCAATTTGCACCATCCGCACGTGATTACCATTTACGATGTGGGTGCGACCGGCGACCTGCATTATCTCATCATGCAGTACCTGGAAGGCGCCACGCTGGAGCACTGGGTGCGTAAGAATGGCCCGATGCCCCTGGCACAGACCGCGGACGTGGTACAACAGGTTTCGCAGGCGCTCGATTACGCGCATGACCAGGGCATCGTCCACCGCGATATCAAGCCGGCCAATATCATGCTCAGCCCCAGCGGGCAGATCACGCTGATGGACTTTGGCCTGGTGCGGGCGGGAGCCGGCACCGGGTTGACGCGCACAGGCATCGTGATGGGGACGCCAGAGTACATGGCGCCCGAACAGGCCCAGGATGGCGACATTGATCGTCGCACCGATCTCTACTCGCTGGGCGTGGTCATCTACAAGCTGTTGACGGGGCGCGTGCCGTTTGCGCGCACCACGCCCGTGGCTACCATCTTTGCCCATGTCCATGAAGCCCCGCCGCCCATTTGCCAGGTCAAGGCTGACCTGCCGCAACCGATCGAGGCGGTGGTGAGCAAGGTGCTGGCCAAGGACCCGGCCGATCGTTACCAACGCGCCGGCGAATTGGCACGCGATTTTGTCATCGCCAGCCAGGGACACACGCCGCCCGGACTAAGCACACAGGCAGCCGCGCCGCCGCCGGAAAGGACGATCGTAGCAGACGCCATCGCGCCATCCCCGCGCAAATCGGCGCCGGCCGCAAAATCGGCCGCGTCGCAGCCTGCGGCGCGACCCGCAACGCCGACCAGTCAGCCTTTCCCGCTGCCGTTGGTGGCCGGGCTGGCAGTCCTGCTCGTGGTGGTGATTGCCGGCCTGGGCATCGCGCTCAGCGGTTCCGGCGGGCGCCAGCCCCCCACGGCCACAACCGTGGCCCAAGGCAGCACGCCGGCCACCGGCGCCACGGTTCCAGCGGCAGCCACCACCGCCGCACCAGTCGCAGCGCCGGGCAGCGACACGCCCGCGCCATCACCGACGCCGACGGTGTCGCCGTCACCGACGCCCACACCCGCGCCAGAGTTGCGCATCATGGGCGCGGCGGTCAATGTGCGCAGCGGGCCGGACATGGCCTACCCCATCCTGGCGCGCTTGCGCAAAGGCGAAAAGCTCACAATCACCGGGCGCTACGCGGCTAATGAAACCGGCGCCTGGTGGCAATTCATGTACAACCGCACCCCGGCCTGGATCGCCGCCTCAACGCTGATTACCACCACCGGCCTGGTGGAAACAGTGCCGGTCATCACCGAGACGCTCAAGCCCGAACTTGGCCCAGGCTCGGCGCGCATCAGTGCGCAGGACGGCATGATGCAGCTTTATGTGCCGGCCGGGCCTTTCTTGCGTGGCTCCACCGGCACCGACCTGGTGGCCGACGATAACGAGAAGCCGCAGAGCGTCCTGACGCTGTCTGCGTTCTGGGTGGATCGCACCGAGGTCACAAACGGCATGTTCAAGCAGTTTGTAGCGGCGGCCAAGTTCCAGACGACGGCCGAAAAAAACGGCCAGTCGCGCGTGTTCGATCCCACCAGTAAATGGAACCTGATCAAAGGCGCAAACTGGCAACACCCCTTTGGCCCGGACAGCACGATTGAGGGTCAGGACGATTATCCGGTGACGCACATCAGTTGGAACGATGCCGTGGCCTACTGCCGCTGGGCTGGCCGGCGTCTGCCGACCGAGGCCGAATGGGAAAAGGCCGCGCGCGGCCCGGATGGCCTGCTGTATCCCTGGGGCGACGAGCCGACGGCGGGTGATCTGGTCAACTTTGCCGATTCCAACCTGGATATCTACGGCGCCGAGCGCGGCGTGGATGACGGTTTTCAATTCGCAGCACCGGTTGGACACTATCCGGCAGGCGCCAGCCCCTACGATGCGCTCGACATGGCCGGCAATGTGCAGGAGTGGGTGTCTGATTGGTACGAGAAGGGCTATTATGCCAAAGCTCCGGAGGGCGATCCGCAAGGTCCAGCCACCGGGCAGGCGCGTGTCAGCCGCAGCGGTTCCTGGTGGACCACGGCCAAAGTCGTGCGCACCAGCTTCCGCAGCGCGTATGGCCCCACGGATGTCTATGCCATCTTCGGCTTCCGTTGCGTGGAGTCGGGCCAGTGAGCGCCCGATGACGACGCCCACAAGCCCGCGCGGCGATAGTAGCGAGTATGACGCCGTGGATCAACCATCACTCGCCAGCTTCTGGAGCCTGACGCCCGGCCAACGTGAGGCCGTCTTGCTCGACGGCATCCTGCAAACGCACGCCTGGCACTTTACGCGCAACCGCGCCTACCAGCAAACGGTCGCCGCCCGCGGGGTGGGGCCATCCCTGGATGCCGGCGCGCTGGCGCGTGTGCTGCGGCCCACGTCACAGACCTTCAAGTCCTACATTGATCTGCTGGGAACACCGTTTCCGCAAGACCGCCCGCTCGAATTCCTGGGCTGGTTGGCGGATCAGCTCTCCATCGAACTGCCGCGCGCGCGCTTCAGCCGCTTTCGCCCGCGCTACGGCTCGCTGGAGGCGCTCTTGCGTGCCATCGAAGCGATCTTCGCCGACCTGGGCCTGGAAATCCTGACCTCCAGCGGCACCTCCGGGCGAGCCACCATCCTGGTGCGCAACCAGCAGGCCCTGGCCCGCACCACGGAGAGTTTCTACCTGTCGTTTCAGCGCTACTTCGCAATGCAGGCCGATCACCGCGCCATCTTCATCATGCCGCGGCAAACCCGCATCGCGATGGCGCGCATGGCACAGTTCAGCACACAGGGCATCGGTCTCGCGCCCGAGCGGGTGCATTTCACGATCCCGTTTGCCGCCCAACCCGACCAGGTGCGCATCCGCGCCGGCCGTACCTGGCGCAGCGGCTGGGCCGGCATGGTCGAACGCCGGCTGTGGCACCCGTTCATGCACTGGATGGGCGACCATGTCGTCACCCCCAGGGCGGTGCAGAGCACGGTCAGCTTGCTCCGGCAGGCGTCGGCAGCCAGGGAAAAGGTGCTCTTGTTCGCCGGTTGGACGCACCTGCACGCAGTGGCATTGGACATCCTGCGCCAGGGAACGCCGCTGCGCCTGACGCCGGGCAGCCTGGTCGGTTCTGGCGGCGGCATGAAGGAACGCTACCCCCACACGCCGGCCGAGATCAGGGCGACCGTCGCGCAGGCAATGACTTCGGCCGATGGCGAGCCGGTCATGGTGCGCGACACCTACGGCATGGCCGAGGGCAATTGGGCGGCCATGCAGTGCCGGCACGGCAACTATCACCTGCCGCCCTGGATCCACGCAGCCACCGTGGATGCGAACGATGCGCTGCAGACGGGCGCGGACACCACCGGCCTGCTGGCCTTCTTCGATCCTTTCGGCGGCGGCGAGCTGTTCCCGGCTTTTTTCAAGACGGCCGACCGTGTGCATCTGCTGCGCGGCGACGCATCGTGTTCATGCGGCGAGGCCGGCGCCTATCTCGCGCAAGGCTCCATTCAACGCGTGGATCTACTGGACGAAGCCGGCTGCGCCGCGCAGCTATAGGGGTGGGACATGGACGGTTTTTGGCTGCCCGACGCTTTGCAGCAGCAGCCCGCCTTCGCGAACGTGGGCTACCGAACGCTTTCCTACCTGGACGGCCAACCCGCGGCGCCGGACGATCCGCGTGCGGTGACGGCCCGCTATCCCGATCTGCAGCCTTCTGACTGGCAGGCGCTCCTGGCCGGGCTGCGCGGCCAGCGCACGCGTGTCCCGACTGGGGCCGCGTACTGGGTGCGCCTGCAAACAGCCTTGCAAGTGGCCGGCCGCCGCCTGGCCGATCCGGCCGATCCTCTGCGCCGCGAGATTCTGACCGCGCTCCCCATCTACACCGGCTACTCAGAAGCGATGATCCGCATGACGCTGGCCGCGCTGGACATGATGGCGCTGGACCAACTGCCGGCCGCGTATGCCAGTTTGCCCACCTGGCAGGCTGCCGCCGCGTGGCAGCCTATCCCCGGCCTCCCCGGACGGTTGCGCTTCTATCCGGCCGCGACGCCTGGCTGGAACCTGGCGCGATTTCTGCGCCGCCGCCAGGATGGTCCGCTCCCTGGCGAAGTGACTGCGCCTGAACTGGTGGTGGGCTACGGCGCGGGCAACGTGCCGGGCACCGCGCTGCTGATCACCTTCCTGGCGCAGGCCACGAGCCTGGCTGCGGACACGGCGCCGCCGGCCATCGTCATCCGCAATTCGCGCCAGGAACCGCTGTTCGGGCCGCTGGTTCTGCGTGCGCTGGCCGCGGTTGATCCTGACCTGGTGGCGAACGTCGCTCTGCTGATTTGGGACTTCGAGGATGAGCGCATCCAGGCGCTGCTGCTGGCCCAGGCAGACCTGATTGTAGCCGCGGCCGGCGATCAAACGATTAGCGAGATTGGTCGGGCCGCGCGACACGCCGCGCCCGCGCAGCCGCCGCGGCTGCACGCGCACGGACACAAGGTCAGCTTTGCGGCCATCGGCCGCGAGATGCTGGCGCCGCAAGCCCGGCTGCCAGACGCGCCCGCGCTGCCGCTGCTGGATGTGGTTGCGCTGCTGGCGGCCCTGGATTCCATCTTCTGGGATCAGAACGGCTGCCTGTCCGCGCGCGTGCATTTCGTGGAAGTCGCAGACGCGGGCGTCACCGGCCAGGCGAGCCTTGCGCGCTACGCCGAACGCCTGACCGCGCACTGCCAGACCCTGGCGACGCTCCTGCCGCGCGGCGCCTGGCCCCGTCAGCCGCTGCACGATCGTTTCGATCGCTACAAGGCGCTGGAGGCCACGGGGCAGGTGCGGGTATGGTCAGGCTATGACGATGACTTTGTCGTTGTGGTGGACGAGCGCCCTTTGCCAGCGGACCGGCGGCAGGCGGCCGGCCAGTGGCTGAGCCAGGTCAACGGTTGTCAGGGCCGCGTGATCGTGGTGCGGCCGGTGGCAAACTTACTGGAAATCCCGGAGCGCTACCTGGCGCTCCTGCCGCCTGGCAACCTGCAGTCGCTGAGTGTGGCCGTTGGGCAGGCAGGGGTCGGGATAACCCCGCGTTTCTGCATTTTGCCGAGGCCTGCGGCGCCCGCGGCGTCACCGCCATCCGCACCGTGGGCCGCGGCGCGTTTCCGCAACTGGCCTACTCCTGGGATGGTCTGCTCCCGCTCGACCTGGTGCGCACCCGCCCGCCCGGTCACTTCACCACCATCGAATTCGACGACCCACTCAGCGAAATCGCCGCCACCTGGCAACTCCTCCAACGCCTCGCGCCCCTGTAACGCAATCCGCCGGATTGCAGCGCCCCTACTTTCCCCACTCCCACGGCCGTGTGTTCTGGAAGATCCAGGCGGCGGTGTGAAACGCGGAAAGGCCCACCAGCGCCAGAGCGGCCTCCCAGCGCGCGCGTTCGTCGGGCAGGGCGCGGCCCAACAGCACGGCCGCCAGCGTCGTCAGCGGCAGGCTGCTCAGGCTGAACAGGTCCCAGTCACGCTGGCCGCCGTAGTCCGGGTTCCAGAGCAGAATGAAGAGCAGGCTGCCTGCAGCCGCGACCGCGAGAAAGCGCACGTAGACAGAAAGTGACGGCGCCGCGGCAGTCAGGGGTCTCGCCAGGCAGAGCAGTACAACCGCCAGACTGACCGGCGCGCTGAGTAACTGCTGATTGACGATGTCGAGCAGGTGTCCCCAGGAAAACATAGTGTAGTGCTCCCAGCGCGTGGCGGTGGTCCACAGGGGCACCAGCCAACGGCCGTCGCCGCCGCCGGGGCGATCGCTGCTGAGCAGCGCCTGCAGGCCGTGACCGCCGGCCTGCATCATGGCAATGACACCCAGGCCGATCAGCAGCAAGGGCGCGGCCGCCTGCAGCAGGGTTCGCGGCCAGCCGACGCGCCGGGCGCTGATCGCGGCCAGGACGAGGAGCGACGGCGCGAGGTTGAGTGTGGAGGGATGCAGGGCGTTAGCCAGGCCCAGGGCGGCGGCCGTGACCCACAGCGGGGTCTTGTTCGCCAGCGTGCGTGCGGCCAGCCAGAGATAGATCATGATGGCGACGGCGGGCAGGGTGTAGTTTTCGACATAGCCGAAGAAGAGTTGCATCGTGCCCAGGCTGAGCAAGAGTCCGGCCACGAGCAGGCGCTGGCCGCGGCTGCGGCCCGCTTCCCAGGCCAGTTGCAGCACCACAAAGACGTAGACCGCGCCGGCCGCAACACTGGTGATGGCGTAGGCGGGGAAGGCATCGGGCCACTGCCAAAGGCGCTGGCCGAGCGCCCACAGCTTCGCGTGCCAGAGGACGGTCAGGGGCGCCTGCCAGGTGTAGACCAGACGCAGGGCCGGATCGGGATAGGGGATGGCGTTGGTGAGGATGTAGGCGTCGCCCCAGCGCGTGTGTACCAGGCGCAAGGCCCAGAAGAGCGGTATGGAGAGCAAGGCCAGGGCTGCAAACCAGCGCATGGGGGGTTGTGACGGCGGTGCAGTTTCTGTGGAGGCGACGCTGCGCGCAGCCTTCAGCAGGCGGTCGGTCAGCGCGGGGATGCAGAGCGCCGCCACCAGCAGCGCCAGCGTCCAGCGTACGGCCGGAGCGAAGAAAGTGATGGGCCAGAGGCCCCAGGCCGCGGCTTCGCCGAAGCGGGGCGCGGCCAGGTGCAAGATGAGAAGGACGAGAACCAGGCCGCGCAGCGACCAGAGCAAGCGCCTGGAAGGCGAAGTGTCAACCAACATGGGACGCATTGTACCGCGCCGCGGTCGGAGTGACAAAGCGGGCCAGGGGCGCGGCGCGTGACAGGTCGAAAAAAGAATCGAGAGGGCGAGCCAGGGAGCAGCTCGTCCTCTCGATCAGCGAAAAAACCCCGAGATCGGAAACCAAACCCACAGGCTGCAGACGAAGGATTGCAGCCCATTTCCTAGAGGCTCGATGCCATTCGTGGGCTGTTTCCCGGGCGGCAGGCAGGGGAAAACAGCCACGAATATCATCGCCCGCCCAGACGGGAGAGAGTCTGGGAGCAGAGGCCGGGAGCGGCCCTGCACGATCCCAGGGGGACAGTAGGCAAAAGCCAGAACAATGTCAGGGGCAGACAGTCATGGGGGCAGGCGTGACGGGGACATCCAGACGAGCGGCCATCTGCGCCACGAAGTGCAGTGACTGCGTCGGGCTATCGAACTGCCAGCGTTCGCCGCTCTGGACATGCTCGACCTCACTGTACCAGTGATCCGACGGCTGTTCCTGGTCATCACACCACAGGCGTACCACGAATGAGACGTATTTAGCCGCGGGAAACATGGTCTCCTCCTTATATGCAAGCCCAGCCGGAACAGCCAACAACCGCAATCAACGTTGCCACAAACTACTGTGCAGAACCGATCGTGACTAAGGCAACGTGCGCCATTCCAGCACAATCTCAGGGTCAACAACTGAAGAGTCAGATGTGTATCCCCAAACGATTCTGTTGCCGTAAATCACTGCGCCCAGAACAGCCGCTTTTTCACCTGGTGGTGGTGTAAGGGCAAGGAACATGCGTTTGTTCACCAAATCGTAGATATACAACGGCCTCCTGCGAGAAGCTATCCAATACAGCCACTGACCATCCAAGCGTGGATCTCCAGATTCTCCGCCTGGGGCGGCAATCACTTCTCGGCGCCCATCTCGTAGATCATAGACTACAGCCTCAAACCCTTGGCTATATCGTGGACCAGCTTTCCATATTGCCCATGGGTATGAGAACGCAGGCATACTACTTTTTCCGTCGGTTGTCAACGCGACACGTTGCCCGGTATCCAAATCGAACAGATAGATGTTATTACCTCTTCCCCGATTATCAGGTAAATCTTGTTCGACAACCAACTTGCCGCCTGAGAGCGCGGGGGCCACCCACATATAGTTAGTCTCGGCACAGATGCGGTCCAACTCGCGTTGCTCACCTGTGCGAAGATTGCGCAGTGCCAGTATCGTTTCCGTACACGCAGCCTGTTTGGATTGCTTTAGCTGTGTCCACACCACCCAATCACCGTCGGCTTCTATATCTGGCCCGGGCCACGAGTCCGCGTCTCCGGCTTCCTCAACAACAACCCGTTCATTCCCGTCTCTGAGATTCAATGCCCGCACGATCCAGGCCGCGTAGTCGTCTTCATGAGTATCAACAAAGATCAACCAGTCACCGCTGCGAATTGGTTTATAGGTTGCTATATCGCCATCATCGAAGTTCGTCGTCGCTACCATCTCGATAGGTCCGCCAGCAAAGGGATAGCGGAAAATATGACGCCGGTCGTCTGAACCTAAGACAAAGTACAGGTGGGTCTCATCGGGAACAAGCCAGGTTGCGCGTTGGGTTTGTGCCGGTAACCGGTGTAATAGCGCCGGCGTCAGAGTAGCCCAAGCCGTAGTGGGAGTAGGTGTAGGAGTCGGCTTCGAAGGTGATGTGGGGGTAAACGACGGCGTCGATGCAGATATGGTAGGAGTCTTGGTCCGCGACGAAGTGGCAGATACCGAGGGTATCGCTTGAACCAGGGTAGGCGTTGCTGTTGGTGTGAAAGTCAGTTCTCTGCCATGACTGATCTCGCCAGAAGTTTCATCTGACGGAGACATAAGGGGTGTTCGCGTCGCTTGGCAGGCGGTCAGCATTGATAGGCCAATCGCCAAGTTAAGCCAGACACTCGCTCTGACTCTTACAGGCAATACTCTGATCATCGGTGTTACCAGACCTGTGAATTGTTACGGCTGACGTGCTGCCACAACTGTTCCATAGGCATGCTCTGACGATAAGAGCCATAATAGCCTGCCGCCGTACCAGAGGTTTCCGTATAGTAAATGGTCGTGTTAGTCGCACCAGGCGCATTGTAGCCATAAATGGCTATCACATGCCGAACGTCTCGATTTCCCCAACCACTCATTATCTGTCCAGATGACGCACCTGTTCTTAGAGCAGTGACCATCGCGTAACCATTAATAATATCCATTTTTATGTAGTATCTCAGATAATTCTCGTTACCGGCGGCATCCAAGATATACCAGGTGGTACCCAAGCGTCTATTCAGAACGTCTCGAATGAATCGAGTATAAACGCCCCAGGTTGGGTCAATATATTCTTCTGCACCAATCACATCTATGTGGGGTATTTGTGAAGCATCCAGGCGCGCATCAAGCACAACCTGGGTCGCACCGGGACCGCAATAATTGCGGTGAGCAGAATCGTTAGGTTCAAGCCAGGTACCCACAATTACTATCCGATAATCAAGTACACCTTCAGTCACCGTTTCGAGATTTTCCACAAATTGTTTGGCCGTCTCGCTCTTGTTGGCTATCTCCAGTTGTTCTTCTGCTGATGGAACATAATTGGGGTCTGGTCCATTTCGCATTTGGGCATCGTCAACCTCGTCAAAATAACCCACATGGGGCGCCTTTTCATTCGGTTGTGCCTGCGTCTCACCAGCCGAAGAAAGTGCCAGGATAACTGCAAGCCCAATAATGGTAATTGCTCGTAGATACAACTTTGTCATTGAAACCTCCGCCTAATACTCACGCTTGATGGCGTCACAAACTATCATAAAGTATAACACGCAAGTGGCTACAAACTGGCTACAAATGGGTGTTTTTAGGGGGAAAAATCAACGAGTTTCGAGGCAGTTTGGCGCCAGGTCAAGGCTCGATGAGGACGTCTTGCCAGAACCACCATTCGAGTGCAGAGGTGGGAAAGCGTTTGATGCGGGGTTTGAGGAGCAAGGAGTAGCGGGCATAGAGAAGCGGCACCAGCGCCGCCTCACGGATCAGAATTTGCTCGGCCGCCTGATAGAGGCGCACACGCTTGTCCTGGTGCGGAGTGACGCGCGCTTCTTCGACCAGGGCCTGGTACTGGGGATGACGCCAGCCGCCATAGATGCGGCGGAAGATCACCTCGCGCAGGAAATTGTCGGGATCGGGGAAGTCGGCGGCCCAGGCGGTGATGCGCAGCGCGGGGCGCGTGGTCAGCAGACGATCCACCAGCTGCCCCACCGGCACAATGTCCCAGTCAACCTGCACGCCCAGGTGTTGGCGCCACTGCTGCTGGGCGTAATGGCAAATGGGGTCGGTGCCGGCGTGGCTCAGCGCGGTCAGGGGCGGCAAACCGCGGCCACCCGGATAGCCGGCCGCGGCCAGGGTTGCGCGCGCGGCCTGCGGATCGAAGGGGAGGGCCAGGCCAGGGCTGTGCGCGGGCATGCCGGGCGGAATGAAGCCGCCGCTGGCCGGAAATTCGTAACCGCGCTGCACCACCTCGGCCAGGTAGGTGCGATCAAGCGCCAGGGCCAGGGCGCGCCGTAAGAGAGGATTGTCGAATGGCGGCTGCGAGGCATCGAACTGCAAAATCCACGAGCGCAAGGTGGGCAGCGACACATAGTCACCGGGAAAACGCTGGCGGGCGCGATCTTGCATGCCGGGTGAGGCGCCTTCCAGGTTGAGCACATCGAGTTGATCGGCCTCATACGCGGCCAGGCCGTCGTCGTAGCTCAGGCCCAGGGACAGTTCCACCCGTTCGATGTTGCCGGCACAGTGGCCAAAGTAAGCCGTGTTGCGCACCAACGAGAGGCGCTGGCCCGCTTGCCAGGCAGCCAGGCGATAGGGGCCATTGCTCACAAAATGCTCCGGCTGTGTCCAGGCTGCGCCCTGTTTCTCCACCACATGCCGCGGCACCGGGTACCAGGCGCTGCAGGCCATCAATTGCAGGAAGTAACCCGTGGGCCGCTCCAGTTCCACCAGTAGCGTCAGATCGTCCAGCGCATGCACGCCCACCTGGTCAATGTGGGTCAACTGGCCCTGGCGATAGGCCTCTGCGCCCTTGATGTCGTCGAACGACAGGCCCAAGAATGGCGAACGTGGCGTGCCGCCCAGGATGCGCTTCCAGGCATACTCGAAATCGCCCGCGGTCACCGGCTGGCCGTCGCTCCAGCGCACATCCTCGCGCAGATGGAAAACGTAGGTCAGGCCGCCGTCGCGCACATCCCACGCGCGCGCCACCGCCGGCACCACGCCCAGGTCAGGCGTGCGTTCGAGTAGGCCGCGAAAGAGCAGATCGGCCGTGCCGCTGGTGTAGAATTCCCAGGTTTGCGCCGGGTCCAGCGCCGTTGGTTCAGTCCAGTTGATGCGAAAGGTCTGCGGCTGGCGCGCGGCCGGCGGCAGGGGTTGGCTGCTGCTGCGCTGCCAGAGGGCAAATCCCCGTTCGTAGGCCTGGCGCGCCTGCGGGAATTGAAACGCGGTGTGATAGGTCAAAGCCAGCTTCATGAGCGTACGCGCGCTTTGCTCATACTCGCCCATCTGCTCCAACAAGGCCAGCGCTTGCTCGTAAGCCTCCACTGCCGCCTGGTGCGCATACAGGCCGCGCGCACGGTCGCCCAGCAGCAGCAGGTACGTCACGGCCTTGCCTGTTTCCTGGCCGTGATAGGTGTGGCGGGCGGCCGCGTGATGCAGCGCCAGCGCCGCCAGCAGCTCATCATCGGACAGACCCTGCCCGCGTGCCGGTCGCCGCGGTGCAGCGCCTGGTTTATCGCGTTGCGTCAGCGCGCTGATCTCGAACGCAAAAATCTTCTCCAGGGCTTCGGCCGCCCGGTGATGCAGGAGCAGACGCCGGCCCACGCTCAGGTGCTGATAGACAACCGAGCGCACCAGTTCATGCAGAAAATGGTAGCCCGCCGCGTGTTCGCCAAGCAACTGGCGGGCTAACAGTTCTTCGCTGGCGCTGATTGACTCCAGTTCATCACGGCCGGCGGTCAGGTACAGCACATCGCGGCGCATGGCATTGCCGAGGATGGCGCCGGCTTCCAGGATTTGGCGCGCCAGGGGCGTCAACCGTTGCAGGCGTATCTCAACTGCCTGGCGCACGGTGTCCGGCAGCGGCAGATCAGTTTCCTGGGCGGCCGTTGTCGCTTGCGGCGGCCAATTGCCGGCCTCCATGAGGGCGCGCAAGGTCTCCAGGAGAAAGAAGGGGTTGCCGCCCGTGACCCGGTGCAACTGCATAACCGTCGGTTCAGCGAGGATTGTCGCCCCGGTCATGAACTGCGCCAGGCGGCGCACCATCGGCACATCCAGCGCGCCCAGGTCAATTTCGGTCAACACGCCGGCGCGTGCCAGGCTGTGGCGTAATTCGTGCAGCGGCGCGGCCTCTTCGCTGCGCACGGTGGCCAGCACCAGGATGCGGCTGCCATACAGCCGGCGCCCCAGGTAGGCCAGCCAGTCAAGGGTGGCCGCGTCCGCCCAGTGCAGATCATCCAGACACAGGACCAGCGGTTGAATTTCAGCCAGGTGCAGGACGATCTGGCTGAGGGCATTGAGCAGGTGCAAACGCGCCTCCGCCAGATCGGCGCTGTCAGGCAAAGGCGTCGCGGCCTGGCCGAACGCAAGCTCCGGCAGCAGACGCGCCGCCTGTTGTCGCCACACCGGGGCCGCCTGTGACACGAGCGTGGGCAGATCGGGGAGCGAACGCAGGGCCTCGCCGACCACCTGGTAGGGCAGGACATGTTCAGTGCGCTGCGCGTCGCCCAGGCCCACGAAGAGCGCAGCCCGTTCGCGCGCGGCGTTGACAAACTCATGCACCAGCCGTGTCTTGCCGATCCCCGGCTCCCCGTTGATCCAGACCACGTTGCCCTGGCGGCTCTGCGCGCGTGCGAACTGCTGCTGGAGCTGACGCAGCGCCTCGTCGCGCCCGAGCAAGGGCACATCAGCGCCGGGCAGCGCTACCCACGCCGGTCGCGTCTGCGGTTGCGCCAGGCGCTCCAGTTGTCCGTACAGAATGGCCTGGTAAGCAGCGCGCGTGGTATCCAGGGGATGCGTGCCCAACTCGCGCTCCAGGACGGCGACCAAACGGTCGAACTGGCGCAGAGCCGCGACGCGGTTGCCGCTGAGCGCGTAGAGCACCATGAGCGCGCGGTGAATTTCCTCGCGCACGTCATCCTGCGCCAGGTAATGCTGCGCCAGGGCAATGCCGGTCTCATAATCGCCCTCAGTCTGGCAGTGCTCGAGCACAGCACTGACCGCGGCGTCGTAGGTGTTGTGCAACGTTTCCCGTTCGTACCCCAGCCATTGCTCGTACTCGGTGCTTTCAGGGATCGTCAGTCCTGGCAGGAAAGGCCCGCGATACAGGTCGAGGGCGCGGCGCAACGCCGCGCGCCGCCCGGCGCCGGTTGGCGTGGCACACAGGCTCGCAAACGCGTCCACATCAGACCAGACCAGCGCCGGGTCCAGGCTGACGTGATCATCGCTCAGTTGCAGGAGGTCCGGCTGGGGCAAGGCGCGGCGCAGATGGGTCAGCAGGTGCGTCAGGTTGCGGCGTGCGGCGGTCTGGTGTGCGTCCGGCCAGAAGAGGAACACCAGATCGTCACGTGCGACCGGGCGCAGACGAACGGCCAGGCGCCAGAGCAGCGCGCGTGCCTGCCGGCGTGTAATGGCAAGTGGGCGTCCCTGCCAGGAAATCTCGCTTGAGCCTAAGACGCGCAGTTGCAGCGGAGCAGTGGGCGTGGTTGCGGAGGGTGGGACCTGTGGTACGGACACGGATGCTGTCTTCTCCCCCAATGGCGAGGAACTCCTTTTATTGTACTTTACATCAAGTCGGCGGAACGTGCAATCTGGGGGGAGAATGAGGAATGGAGACCGGAGACCGGAGATTGAGAACGGAACCCCGCCCCCCCCCCCCCCTCCGGCCGGGCCCCCCCCTCCCCCCGCCCCCGCTTTCTGGTTTCTCTCCCCTTTTTTCGGACCGGAGAACCCCCGCCTTCCGCATCGCCTTCCTGATCTCTAGAGACCGGAGATTGGGGAGCTTGTTTGGGAGGTGAGAGGGTTGTATAATGGGGGTATGGTGATTGTGATGTGGGTGAGGAGGTGATTGTATGACTTGGACAGAGGTTCAGCACGCGTATCCTGAGCAGTGGGTGGTCATGGAGGCGTTGGAATCACAGAGCGACGATGAGCAGTGGAAGGTGGATTCTGTGGCGGTGCTCGAAAGCTGCGCGGATGGGATGGCGGCGATGAACTGTTACCGGCACTTCCATCAGCAATACCCGCTGCGCGAGTTTCTCTTTCTCCATACAAGCCGCAGCAAACTGCAATTCCGAGAACACCGCTGGATGGGCATTCCTACACCAATTGCAAATTGAGTTTGCAGTGTGAAAATCTGCCCCCAGCGTGGTGCTGGGGGCAGATTCCTTTTTCAACGCCTGCCGGCCCACAGCGCCTGATCGAGGTCGGCGATGATGTCGGCGGGGTGTTCGGCGCCGATGCTGAGGCGGATCAGGTTGGATGACACGCCGCCCAGGTTGCGGCCAGCCTCGCCCTGCTGTTGATGGGTGGAGATGGCCGGGATGGTGGCAACACTCTTGATGCGGCCCAGGTCGGTGGCGCGCCAGACCATCTGCAGGTTGTCGAAGACCCGGCGCGCGGCCTGCGCATCATCCTTGACGGCGAAGCTCAGCAGGTAGCCGTAGCGGTTGACCTCCTGGCCGTAATCATCGGCGCCGTCAGCCAGCCACATGTAACGGGCGGCCACATCATGGCCGGGGGTGCTTGCCAGACCGGGATAGCTCACCTCGGCCACGGCCGGGTGATCCGCCAGGAAGTTAGCGACCTGCATGGCGCCGCGGCTCATCTGATCGAGCTTGGGGCGCAGGGTGCGCAGGTCATTCAGCGTCATCAGCGCGTTGAAGGGGCTGAGCGCCGGGCCATGATCGCGGAAGGGCAGCAGCTTGGTGTAGATGGCGAAGTTGGCGCGCATCTCGTCCGAGCCAACCCGGCTGGGAAGATCGTGGCGGGCAACCAGCGCGCCGGCAATGGCAAAACCGCTGGAGGCCATGGCCTTGCTGACCGAATGCACGACGATGTCCGCGCCGTGCTGCAAGGGGCGCATGAGCGCCGGCGTGGCCACGGTAGCATCCACGATCAACGGCACGCCGTGCGCATGGGCCAGGTCGGCCACCGCGGCCAGGTCGAACATGCCCAAACCAGGGTTCGAGGGCATTTCGCCAAAGACGAAGCGCGTGTTGGCGTCCATCTTACTGGCCCATTCATTGACATCGAGCGGATCGCGCACCCAGCGCACCTCGACGCCCCGCTCGGCTGCGTAGCGGCTGAAGAGCATGAAGGTGCCGCCGTAGCATTTGGCGCTGGTGACAAAATTCATGGGGTAGCTGCCGTGCCCGTTGCTGCGGCTGGAGGCCGGCGTCACGACCAGGAAGGGATTGGTCGCCATGAAGATGGCGCTCATCCCCGACCCGGTGACACAGGCGCTAACCTCACCGGCGTAGCCATAGCCTTCGAGCAGGGCCAGCGTTTCTTCCAGGTAGTGCAGGGTGGGGTTGGCAATGCGCGAGTAGGTCCACGATGGCATCTGGTAGGCCAGCGCAACTTCCATGTGATTGCTGTTCTCGAAATGCTGCGCCGGGCTGAGAAAGGCCGGCTCCAGGATGCTGCCTTGATTGGCCAACGCCTCCCGCATGTCATACATGCCATGCACGGCGATGGTGTCGAACTTCTTGGCGCGCATGATGGCGCGGCGGGCCGCGGCGGCCTGGCTCATCTCCTGCCCGCGCGCCAGGTAATCCTGCACGCTGGCCGATTCCGCGACGGTTGTCATGCTGACTGACATGGTCGTTGACATGAATTACATCTCCTCTTGGCGGCTCATCCGCGCCCGTCTCACAGGTTTTACAGATTGAAGCAAACCACTTTTGGCTCTGTCATCTCATGGACCGCAAATCGAATTCCTTCGCGACCCAGGCCGGACCCTTTGACGCCGCCAAACGGCATGGCATCAATCCGGTAATCGGTGCTGTCGTTGATCATCACCCCACCCACGCGCAGTTCGCGCATGGCCTGGAACGCGCTTTGCAGATCGCGGGTGAAGATGCCTGCCTGCAAGCCATAGTCCACGGCATTGGCGCGCTGGATGGCATCTTCCAGGTCGCGGATACGGGAGACGATCGTCACCGGACCGTAGATTTCCTCCTGCGCCAGCGCGCAGCTGTCCGGCACATCGGTCATGACAGTGGGCGCATAGAAATTACCGTGGCGCTCGCCGCCGCACAGCACGGTGGCGCCGGCCGCGATGGCCTCGTTGACTGTGCGCTCGATGCGCAGCGCTTCGGCGCGATTGATGATGGGGCCCATGTCGGTGGCTTCGTCCAGCTTGTCGCCCACGCGGTAGGCGCGCGCCCCCGCGACGAAGCGCGGCACAAACGCGTCGTAGATGGCTTCATGCACCAACAGGCGCTGCACGTGCAGGCAGTTCTGTCCGGCCGCCCAAAACGCGCCGCTGACGTTGGCGCTGACCGCAAGTTCGAGATCCGCATCGGCCATCACGATGACCGGCGCATTGCTGCCCAACTCCATGCCCACCTTCTTCAGCCCGATCTTGCGCATGATCGTTTCACCGGTCGCGCGACTGCCGGTGAAGGAGATCATGCGCACGCGCGGATCGCTCACCAGAAGATCGCCCACTTCGCTGCCGCGGCCGGTAATCACCTGCAACATGCCGGCCGGCGCGCCGGCCTCTTGAATGGCCTCGGCCAGGCGCAGGGCGCTGAGCGGCGTCTCCGAATGAGGCTTGACGATGATGGTGTTGCCGGAGGCCAGGGCCGGGCCAATCTTGTGCGCCACCAGGTTCAGCGGGTCGTTGAAAGGCGCAATCGCGCCGATGACGCCGATCGGTTCACGGATGTAGAAGCCAAAACGATTTTCGCTGCCCTGACGTTGATCGAAGGGGATGGTTTCCCCGGTCAGGTGACGCGTCTCCTCCGCGCTGATGCGCAGGGTGTCCACGCAGCGTGACGCCTCCTTGCGCGCCTCGCGAATCGTCTTGATGCCCTCGCGGGCAATGGTGTAGGCGAATTCTTCACGCCGCGCCGCGACCAGGTCCGCGGCCCGCGTCAGGATCGCGTGGCGCTCATGCACCGACAGACGCCGCGTCCGCTCGAAGCCGCAGACCGCCGCTGCGATGGCCGCGTTCATATCGGCTGCGTTGGCCTGCGGCACCGTATCAACCAGGCTGTCATCCTGCGGGTCACGCACTTCCATGCGCGCCGCCCGCTCGACCCACTCACCATTCAACAACATTTTCATGATCTATTTCCTCTGCGTCCTCACGCCAGCGGCTCGAAGCGGGCCTGGAAGAAGCGCAGATACTTCGGCTCGTAGACCATGCGCAGACCGTGGGTCTGGTCACGGTTGTCGTAGACAATTTTAAGCGACTCCGCGACCACGTCCATGTGCGCCTGCGTGTAGACGCGGCGCGGAATGGTCAAGCGGGTCAGTTCCAGCTTGGGGTAGTTGTGATCCCCGGTCTTGGCATTGCGCCCGGCGCTGACGACGCCGCGCTCCATCGAACGGATGCCCGAATCGAGATACAGCTCGGCCGCCAGGGTCTGCGCGGGAAATTCGCTTTGCGGGATGTGCGGGTAGAAACGGCGTGCGTCCACGAAGATGGCATGGCCGCCCACCGGTTGCACAATCGGAATGCCCCAGTCGGTGAGCAGTTGGCCCAGGTAGCGCACCTGACCGATGCGGGCGCGGATATGATCGTCCTGCATAGACTCGGCCGTGCCGATCGCCATCGCTTCCATATCGCGGCCAGCCAGGCCGCCGTAGGTGTGCAGGCCCTCGAAAACCACGACCAGGTTGCGCAGTTCCTCGAACAGGTCCCAGTCGTTGACGGCCAGCCAGCCGCCAATGTTGACCAGGCTGTCCTTCTTCGCGCTCATCCACGCGCCATCGGTGTACGAGCAAAACTCCAGGACAATGGCCGCAATCGGCTTGTCGGCATAGCCCGGCTCGCGTTCCTGGATGAAGTAGGCGTTCTCGGCCATGCGCGTGGCGTCGAGATAGATTTTGACGCCATAGCGGTCGCACAAGGCGCGCAACTGGCGCGCATTCTCCATGCTGACCGGCTGCCCGCCCGCCATGTTGACTGTGCCGGCCAGGCTGACATAGGCGATGTTCTCCGCGCCCTTCTCCTGGATGAGCGCTTCCACCTTCGCCAGGTCCACATTGCCCTTGAACGGGTGCATGTCGGCGGGGTCATGGGCTTCGTCAATGATCACATCCACGAAGATGCCGCCCGCCATCTCTTGGTGCAGGCGCGTGGTGGTGAAGTACATATTGCCCGGCACGTACTGCCCCGGCTTGATGCTGGTCTGGCTCAACAGGTGTTCCGCGCCGCGCCCCTGGTGAGTGGGCACCATGTAGCGATAGCCGTAGTAGGTCTGAATCGCGTTTTCCAGGTGGTAGAAATTGCGGCTGCCGGCATAGGCTTCATCGCCCAGCATCATGCCGGCCCATTGACGATCGCTCATCGCGCTGGTGCCGCTGTCGGTCAGCAGGTCAATATAGACATCGTCCGAGCGCAGGAGAAAAGTGTTATAGCCGGCCTCGACCAGTGCCTTCTCCCGCTCGGCCCGGCTCACCATGCGCAATGGCTCCACCATCTTGATCTTCCAGGGCTCCGCCCAGGAGCGGCGGCCAAACTGCTGGCCCATCGTTTGTGGGGTTGATTGTGTCATCGTTGACGCCTCCCTTGTAAGTCGAACGCTGAATGCTGAATTCACCCAATCGGCAACGCCGTCGCCGACTTGATTTCACTGAACACCACGCTGGTGTGAATGCGGGCCACGCCGGGCAGCGGGGTCAGGTTGCCCACCACAAAGCGCTCCAGGTCCTGGCGGTTGCGAATGACCACCTTGAGGAGGTAATCGTACTCACCCGTCAGGTGATAACATTCGAGCACTTCCGGCATCTGGCGTACCGCCTGGCGGAAGCGCTCCACCTGCTCCAACTGATGCATCTGCAGGCTGATCTGGATGAAGCAGAGCAGATCGAAACCGAGCTTCTCACGATCCACAATGGCTACCGCCGCCTTGATGTAGCCCTGCTGTTGCAAGCGCCTGATACGCGCATGCGTGGCCGGCGGCGACAAATTGACGCGGCGGGCCAGTTCCACGTTGCTGATTCGCCCGTCGGTCTGCAACTCACGCAACACCTGTAAATCTATCTCATCCAGTCCCATGTCTTGCGAACTATTTAACACAATTGACCTCCAAAGTCAATAGATATTCGGAAGAAAAAGTTCATCAACGAAGAAGAAGCGAAACAGGATCGGGTTTACCTTATTTTATTCCATTTGTCGCTATCTGTAAAGCCCCTGGCTGAACAATCGAAATGACCGCCTGACGGTGTCCACCGCGCCAGGGCGCAACGGCCGCGCTGGCCCCAAACGGGCCGCTGCAACCCGCGCCAGAATCTCCGACCCGCGGCGTGCAACCGGTTCCGGGCGCCATTTTGTGCAATGTGCCAAGACAGAGCGCGGTCTTTGCGTGCAAAATAACGTGGTTTTGGCTCAGCCGCAGCATTACAATAGTAACACATCAGCCACACATCCACGACCAGCGCACGCAGACACAAACGCACGCAGAAGTTTCGGAGAACTGCATGAAAATCACCTTGAATCGTTTGATGACGCCCGTAGCTCTCTTGGCCATGGTGCTGCCGTTTGTGCAGGCCCTGGCCGAACCGGCGCAAAGCCTCAGTGTACCCTCCACGTTTGTGTGGATCGTTCTCATTTTGCTGGCCGCCAGGACCGCCAGCCTGGTCGAGCGCATCGGGCAGCCGGCCGTCCTGGGCGAGCTGTTGGTGGGCGTCCTTCTGGGCAATCTCGCGCTGGTGGGCCTGAATGGCTTGGAGCCGATCAAGACCAACGAGATCATCAAGTTCCTGGCCGAGTTGGGCGTCGTCATCTTGCTCTTCCAGGTGGGCCTGGAATCGAACGTGCAGCAGATGCGTCGCGTCGGCATGCGCGCTCTCTCGGTCGCGCTGGTCGGCGTCATGGCGCCCTTCCTGCTCGGCGCCTACCTGGTTGGCCCTCTCTTGCTGCCCGGTTTGCCATCGGTGGCCTATCTCTTCATTGGCGCCATCCTCACCGCCACCTCGGTCGGCATTACGGCGCGGGTTTTCCGCGACCTGGGCCAACTGCAGACGCCTGAGGCCCAGGTGGTGCTGGGGGCCGCGGTGATTGATGACGTCATCGGCTTGATCATCCTGGCCGTGGTGTCGGCCATCGTCAGCGCGGGCGCGGTTGACCTGGGCGCCATCGTTGGCATCACCGGCAAGGCCATCGCCTTCCTGGTCGGCGCCATCGTCCTGGGCCAGGTTTTGGCCGCACGCCTGGGCCGCGTTTTTTCCAAAATCCACACCGGCCTGGGCATGAAGTTCACCCTGGCGATCGCCTTCGCCCTGCTCACCGCGCACTTCGCCGAAGCCATCGGCCTGGCGCCCATCGTCGGCGCCTTTGCCGCCGGCCTGGTGCTCGACCCCGTCCATTTCCAGCATTTCGAGGACCCCAAGATCATGGCCGATTTGCGTCAGGCCATGGTCGGCGCGCCGGCCGAGGTCAAGGCACGAGTGCAGACAGTCATCACCCATCACCTGGATCGCCACATCGAGGACCTGCTGGAGCCGCTGGGACATTTCCTGGTGCCGATCTTCTTTGTCCTGACCGGCATGAGCGTGCGCCTGGAAACTCTGCTCGATCCAGGCACGCTGATGATCGCGCTTGGCATCACGATCGTCGCCTTCGCGGGCAAGATGGTCTCCGGCCTGGTCGCCGGCCCCGTCAATCGGGTGATCGTCGGCCTGGGCATGATCCCGCGCGGCGAGGTCGGTTTGATCTTCGCCGCGTCCGGCCGCGCCCTGGGCGTTATTTCTGATCAGGTCTTCTCCATCATGGTGATCGTAGTCATCCTGAGCACCCTGCTCACACCTCCCCTGCTCACGCTGTTCCTCCGCCGCGCCACAGCCATTCCCCAACCCGAAACGTCCGCCGTACCAGCCTGACCCCACTTCCCCCTCGGCAGGCTGGCTGCTCCACGCATCGCCGGGCAAGCCGGCAACGGCCTCACCCACGAGCGATCCTTATCCGGTGGGCCTGCGCCCGGGTTGGATGATGGCCCGGCACACACGATTCGATTGACTCGGCGCTCGTTTGGGTCTATAATCTAGCTGGTATGGTTGTTATTGCGTCAGGATGGATGAAGACTATGAGAACGATTGACCGCGATTTACTGCAGGAAGTGACACGACGACTGGTTGAGCAATTTCAACCAGAGCAAGTCATTCTGTTTGGCTCACAAGCCTGGGGTAAGCCAACCGCAGACAGCGACATTGATCTGATGGTCGTTGTTGCGCACAGTGACCTCACGGACTATGAACGCTCGCTGCTTGGACATCGCTGTTTGAAGGGCCTTGACATTGCCAAGGACGTCGTCGTGAAAACTCGCGCGGAGTTCGATTTTTTCCGCGACGTACGCGCCTCGCTGGAATTCAAGATCACTCATCAAGGAGAAATTCTGTATGACCGACGCCAAATCTCAGCTCACGCGGAATTGGCTCATCAAAGCACAGCATGACCTGGCTTCTGCGCGTGTCCTGGCTGCAAGCAACCCGCCGCTGCTGGACACGGCCATTTATCACTGCCAGCAAGCAGCCGAGAAATCCCTCAAAGGCTACCTGGTTTACTGCGACCAAGCGTTCGAGCGAGTGCATGACATCGAAGTCTTGATACGTCTTGCGATGTTGCGCGTGGAAACGTTCGTGGATTGGATTGATGTGGGAATCGAATTGACACCCTATGCGCGCGTTTATCGCTACCCAGGCTATGCCACGGAACCCGGCCAAGAGCAATTCGATCGTGCGGTGACAGAAGCAGAAGGCCTATACGGATTTGTGCTTTCTATGTTGCCATTCGAGACATGGCCGGAATAGAAGCCCATCGCACGCTTGAATCTCTTGGTGAAGGCACGCAATGAGACCTCGGCATTATTTCTTGTTAGCCTGGCTTGCTGCCTGCGCGCTGCTCCTGCTGAGCGCCTGCCGCGGACCGACGCCCATCGCCGGCCGCGTGACTGAGATCACCGCCACGGGGGGCGCATCGAATACGCCGCGTTCAGCCACTTTTTCTGGTTCTGTTTGTCGTTATCCTCGTTTTAGTTGGCGGTCGCTTTGCGACCCGCCGGCCCGGCAAGCAGACTGTATCCGCTCCTCACCCTCCTGTCCGCTTTTTCTGCCCGGTTGACAAACAATACTGCAAAATCGGCCCCAGATTCGACCACGTCGCATGAT
Source organism: Candidatus Amarolinea dominans (assembly GCA_016719785.1). Classification (NCBI taxonomy): domain Bacteria; kingdom Bacillati; phylum Chloroflexota; class Caldilineae; order Caldilineales; family Candidatus Amarolineaceae; genus Candidatus Amarolinea; species Candidatus Amarolinea dominans. The sequence continues at coordinate 512,960 of JADJYJ010000003.1, read as the reverse complement.
AACCATGTCACCAACAATGTTATCACCGACCTGATGCAACGCGCCCGAGATGGCGGCGGCGTTTATACACTTGGGCAGCAGCCTGGAATGATGATCGAAGGTAACGTCGTGCGCAGGATGCAGGGTGATTTCGGATGCTATTACGCTGATGAAGGTTCATCGCCCATCACGTTTCAGAATAATGTTTGTGACACCGCGCCAGGGTGGCTGGATATGTGGATAGATACCGTCCATGACAATCATGTTCTCAATTCATATACCAACGTTCAAGCAATGAGAAACAACGGCGTCAACATCCAGATCGAAAACACGGTCTATGTTGACGGGCAAGCATGGCCGCCCGCGGCGCAGGCGATCATAGATCATGCCGGGTTGGAATCAGCCTATGCCTATTTGCATGACTGGTTCAATCCATAGCAGCCGCCCGCAGCAAACACACTATCTGTCGAGTCAGTTTCGGTAGGATTTTCGGTAGGATTTTCAATAGGAGGATCTTTCATATGAGCCCAATCCGGATGTCGAAATTAGAGTATGCGATGCGCATCGTGCTCGATTTCAACAAAGCCTTCAATCGTCAGGATGTCGCAGGCATGATGCAGCTCATGAGCGACGATTGTGTCTTCGAAAATACGAACCCGGCCCCCGACGGCACAGTTTATGCGGGCAAAGAAGTCGTCACGCGCTTTTGGGAGGACTTCTTCCGCGAATCGCCTCGCGCCCACATCGAGATCGAGGAGATCTTCGGTCTTGGCGAGCGCTGCATCATGCGTTGGAAATACAGTTGGGTGGACACCGAAGGGCGAAAGGGGCACGTCCGTGGCGTTGATCTCTTCCGGGTGACAAACGGCCTCATCCGCGAGAAGCTATCCTACGTCAAAGGGTAGGCCCAATCCCGCTGCCCGGTGCAAATTTACCGAATCTGGCACGAATCTGGTACAATAATGCGCCCTGACTTTTCACGACAACCCATGTGACCTCGCGCGCGCTGTCGCGTGCCGCTTGCTTTTTCTTTCGCAGCCATCATTTTCTTACAGGAGCGACCATATGAGCGAATCGGATGTCGAAACCCCCGCGGTCACAACGAGCGAGTTCTATTATCCATCTGCTGCGGTGATCGAACGTGCCCGCCTGAAGGACTGGGATGCGCTGGCACGCTACGCCGCAGAGGATCTGCAAGGCTTCTGGGCCGACGAGGCGTCAGAACTGGATTGGTACCAGCCCTGGGACCAAGTCCTGGATGACAGTAACCCACCGTTCTTTCGCTGGTTTGTCGGCGCCAAGTGCAACATCGTTCACAACGCGCTCGACCGCCACCAGGCGACGGAACGCCGCAATAAGCTGGCCCTGATCTGGGTGGGTGAAAACGGCAGCGTGCGCACCTACTCCTACTTTGCCCTCAACCGTGAGGTCTGCCAGTTCGCCAACGTGCTCAAGGCCATGGGCGTGAAGAAGGGCGATCGCGTGACGATCTACATGCCGCGCATCCCCGAAATTACCATTGCCATGCTGGCCTGCGCAAAAATTGGCGCCATTCATTCGGTGGTGTACGGCGGTTTCAGCGTGGATGCCCTGCAAGGACGCATCGAGGACTCTGAATCGAAGGTCGCGATCACCGCGGACGGCGGCTGGATGAACGGGAAGGTCGTCGAACTCAAGAAGACGATGGATGAGGCGCTCAAGCGCTGCCCGACCATCGAAACGGTGCTGGTCGTGCAGCGCACCGGTCACCAGGTCAACATGGAAACCGGCCGTGATTATTGGTATCATGACCTGATGAAGCTACCGATCGCCGGCTCCAAATGCGCCACCGAAGTCATGGACGCGGATGATCCGCTCTACATGCTCTACACCTCCGGCACCACCGGCAAGCCGAAGGCCATCTTGCACGTGCATGGCGGTTACATGGTGGGCATCTATTCGACCCTCAAGTATGTCTTCGACCTGCGCGATGACGACCGCTGGTGGTGCGCGGCCGATCCGGGCTGGGTCACCGGTCATTCGTACATCGTCTACGCACCGCTCATCATGGGCGCGACCTCGTTCATGTACGAAGGCGCGCCGACCTATCCCTATCCCAACCGCTGGTGGTCTCTCATCGAGAAGTACGGGATCAATGTGCTCTACACCGCGCCGACCGCGATCCGCGGCCTGATGCGCTTTGGTGAGTCGTGGCCGCACCGGCACGACCTGTCATCGCTGCGCCTGCTCGGCAGCGTGGGCGAACCGATCAACCCGGAGGCCTGGCGCTGGTATCACCGGGTCATCGGCGCGGAGCGCTGCCCCATCATGGACACCTGGTGGCAGACGGAGACCGGCATGTTCATGATTACGCCGACACCGGTGATGCCGCTCAAGCCGGGCAGCGGCACACGGCCCTTTTTCGGACAAGAGGTCGAAATCCTGGACGAGGCCGGCAATCCGGTACGCGATGACGAAGAGGGCTACCTGGTGCTCACGAAACCGTGGCCGGCGATGATGCGCACCATCTACAAAGACCCAGACCGCTATGTGAGCCAGTACTGGTCGAAATATCCGGGCAAATACCTGGCCGGGGATTCGGCGCGCCGTGACAAGGATGGCTATTTCTGGATCATCGGCCGCGTGGACGATGTCATCAAGGTCTCCGGCTATCGCCTGGGCACGGCCGAGATCGAAAGCGCGCTGGTATCGCATCCGGCCGTGGCCGAAGCCGCGGCCATCGGCCTGGCGCATGAGATCAAAGGCCAGGCCATTCACGCCTTCTGCATCCTGCGCCAGGGCTTTCAACCCAGCCCTGGCCTGGCCGACGAACTGCGTGCTCATGTCGGCCAGCACTTAGGCCCCATCGCCAAACCCGAAGCCGTCAACTTCGTAGACAAGCTGCCCAAGACCCGTTCCGGCAAAATCATGCGCCGCGTCCTCAAAGCGCGTGCCCAGGGCCTGCCCGAAGGCGACATCAGCACATTGGAAGAGTAACCGGGACACGCCGGAGGCGATGACCTACGGTGTGACGGGGGTTGGCCGCGATGCGAATGTTGTCACGCCGGAGGCGATGACCTACGGTGTGACGGGGGTTGGCCGCGAGGCGCATGTTGTCACGCCGGAGGCGATGACCTACGCGACGAGACCGGCCAATAATGCCGTGGCCGCGGCGGCGCCATCGGCTCCCTGGTAACCGCCGCCGATCAAACCCTGACGGTCAATGACGACAAAGGCGGGCTGCTTGTTGACGGCTTTGATGCCAAAGGCTTTCAGCAGCTCGCCTTTCCAGTCTGGCAGGATGATGACGTACGCGGCCGGCTCCTCGCCCGCCGCGAGCCGGGCCACCGACTTCTGGTACGACTCCTTGAGCGCGTTCTCCGCCATGCCTTTCAGGATGATCGGTACTGCCGACAAATCCACGGCCGTGGCAATCGTCACCTGACTTGCGCTCGGATACTGCTCGCGGATGGCCTTGATGATGCCACGACCGTCGCGCTGCGTGTCCTGATTGACGAACACCAGCACTGCCACCTGGCCGGCCAGCGCTTCCGGGCTGATCTCACGCCCCGAACCCACCGCCTTCACCTTGAACTTCGGCGCCGGCTGCCCGGCCCGCACAAACTCTGTTCCCATTCTACCTTCTCCTTTTCGATTTTCGATTGCCGATCTCCGCCCTCACTCCAACGCCTCCGCCAGCACCTCCACCACATGGCGGGCGCGGCGGCCGCTGAAATGGGCGATCTGCTGGCGGCAGGAAACGCCGTCGGCCGCGATCTGCGCCTGGGGGGCCGCGGCGAGGGCCGGCAGCAGGCGATCCTCCGCGATCTTGCGGCTGATCGCGTAATGCTCCGTTTCATAGCCAAACGCGCCGGCCATGCCGCAGCAGCCGGCCTCGATTTCGCTGATCTGGCGTCCTGGCAACAGGCGCAGAGCGGCCAATGCCGGGCCGGTGCTTACCAGCGCCTTCTGATGGCAATGCCCGTGCAGCAGGATCTGTTCCTGGCCCGGTCTGAAGGTGAGATGCAGGCGGCCCGCGCGGCGCTCCTGATCCAGGAACTCCTCGATCGTGAAACTGGCCGCGGCGAGCGCCTGCGCCTGCTCATCTCCGGGCAAGAGCGCCAGATACTCGTCGCGGAAGCTCAGAATGCAGCTTGGCTCCAGTCCCAGAACCGGCATCCCCTGGGCCACGTAGGGCGCCAGCACGCCGACGTTGTGCTGCGCCAGGCGCTTTGCCTCCGCCAGCATCCCTTTGGAAAGCAGCGGGCGGCCGCAGCACTGCCGCCGCGGTGCAATCAACACCTGGTAGCCGGCCGCTTCCAGCAGCTTGACCGCGGCCTGACCCACCGCGGGGTAGTTGTATTCGATCCAGGTGTCATGAAAGAGCAGCACCGGCCCTTGCGCCGGCCCCGCGGGCAACCCCGGCCGGCGACGCTTGAACCAGGCGCTGAAGGTCTGGCGGCTGAACAGCGGCAACGCGCGGTTGGGATGGACGCCCAGCGCGTTGAGCGCCAGCCGGGCCGCAGACGTGCGCAGCATCCAATTTGCCAGCGGGGCAACCGGCGCGGCCAGGCTGCTGAGTCGGGCGATGTGACCAAAAATCCGACTGCGCAGCGGCACTCCCTGCGCCTCCTGCACCTGGGCCAGGTATTCACCCTTGAGCCGCGTCATGTCCACGCTGCTTGGACATTCGGTCTTGCACGCTTTGCAACCCAGGCAGAGGTCCATGACATCGTGCAATTCCGGGCCGGTCAGGGCCAGCGCAGAGGGGCGGCCGCTGAGCGCCGCGCGCAGGGCGTTGGCGCGGCCGCGCGTCGAGTCCTTTTCTTCACGGGTGGCCTGGAAGGAAGGGCACATCGTGCCGCTCTCTTTGCGACAGACGCCGGCGCCGTTGCACATCTCGACCGCGCCGGCAAAGCCGCCGTCCGCGCCAAAGTCGTAATGGGTGTGCAGTTCTACCGTGCGATAGGCCGGGCCGTAGCGCAGATCGGCCCGCGGGTCAGGCCCATGCACCTTCTTGCCCGGATTGAGGCTGTTGGCCGGATCGAAGATCGCCTTGAGCTCGCACATGGCCGCGTACAGCCGCGGGCCAAAGAGACGGGCATTGAGGTGCGAGTGCGCCACGCCATCGCCATGCTCGCCGGTCATGACGCCGCCATGACGCAGGGCCAGTTCGCAGGCGCCCTCCGCCAGGTCCACCATCAACTCCACGCCCGCGGCGGTCTTCAGGTTGACCAGGGGGCGAACGTGCAGGCAGCCGGCGCTGGCGTGGGCGTAGAAGCTGCCGTGCGTGCCATGACGTTTGAGCAGGTCGAGCACGTCGGCCACGTAGCGCGGCAGGTTGGCGACCGGCACCGACACATCTTCGATGCACGGGATCGGCTTGGCGTCGCCACGGATGCTCATCAGGATGCCCAGGCCCACCTTGCGCACGCTCCAAACCGTGGCCTGGCTGGCCGGGTCGAGCAGGCGCAGGGGCGGACGCGGCCAGCCGGCCTGGCGTAGGGTCAACGCCAGGTGGTCGAGGTGTGCGTTTAGCTCAGCCTCGCTGGCGCCGGTAAACTCCACGGCCAGGAGCGCGGCCGGCGTGCCATCCACGAAGAACATCTTGCCGGCCGTGCCGGGCTGCTGGCGCGCCAGGCCAATCAGCATGTCATCCATCAACTCCACGGCTGAGGGCTGGCACGCCAGGATGGCATTGGTTGCCTCCATGGCCGCCAGCAGGTCGTCGAACTGGCAGATCGCCAGCGCAGTGCGGCTGGGGCGCGGCACCACCGCCAGCGTGGCGCTGGTCAGGACGGCCAGGGTGCCTTCAGAGCCGGCCAGCAGCGGGGCCAGGCCTTGCGGTCGCACCGAAAAAGTGGGATGGCGGCCAGGCGCGTCGGGCAGAAGGTAGGTCAGGCCATAGCCGCTGGAGCGGCGCCAGTGGGCGGGGAAGCGTTCCTGGATGTCTTGCCCGTAGGTATCCAGGAGGCGGGTCACTCCGGCATAGATGCGGGCGGCGGGCGTGTCGCCTGTGGTCCGGCCGGCCCAGGCTGGATCGGTTGGCGCCAGGGTGTCGAAGCGGGCGCAACTGCCATCGGCCAGGACCACGTCTGCGCCAAGCACCTGGTCGGCAAACATGCCGTAGAGGATGGAGTGCGCGCCGGTGGCGTTGTTGGCCAGGCTACCGCCCACTGTGGCGCGTTCGGCGCTGGCGGGGTCAGGGCCGAGCATCAGGCCAAACGGTCGCAGATAGGCGTTGAGGGTGTTGATGACAACCCCAGGCTGCACCCGCACCCAGCGCGCCTCCACGTCCACGGCTTCGATCTGGTTCAGGTGGGTCGAGCAATCAAGGATGACGGCGCGGCCGATGGCCTGGCCGGAGAGGGAGCTGCCCGCGCCGCGGGCCAGGACCGGCACGCCGGCCCGCGCGCAGACGCTGACCGCGGCCGCGACATCGGCCGCGTCGCGCGGAATCACCACACCGAGCGGCTCGATCTGGTAGTTGCTGGCATCGGTGCTATAGAGCAGGCGGCTGGTCGCATCGAAGCGCACCGCGCCTGACACGGCCTGGCGGAGGCTGTCGGCCAAATCGGCCTGGGCTATGTGTGCAACCGAGCGGGTCATGGACATCTCCCCAACGATGGATTTGCAATGGATTCCTGATCTTATGCTGCAAGCGGGAATAGACTTCACTTTTCCGCCTAAGGGGTCAGGCGCAATTCGTGCCCGCTTGCAGCACATTTTAACATGAGAGTGAGGACTTTACCAGACGCCGGGCCTACGGTGCAATTGCCAAGCATGGGCACGTTTGCTATAATCAGCCCGTGCGCCCCTCCCGTAGAAGCAAGACAAAGGAGCAAGTTCAACCCATCATGGATGTTAAAACCATCGGTATCATTGGCTGTGGCCTCATGGGGTCAGGGATTGCAGAAGTGGCAGCCAAGAGTGGTTTTCAGGTATTGATTCGTGAGCAAAATGAGCAGTTGTTGAAGAAGGGCCTGGGACGAATTGAGTCCTCCCTGGGACGGGCGGTCGCCAAAGGCAAGCTGAGCGCAGAGGACAAGGCAGCCGCGCAGACCCGCCTGTCCGGCGCCGTTGGCCTGGATGACGCCCTGGCGACGTGCGATCTGATCGTCGAAGCGGTGACGGAGGACACGGGACTGAAGCAGGGGATCTTCCGGGCGCTGGACGCGATCTGCCCGGCGAACACCATTCTGGCAAGCAACACCTCATCCATTTCTGTGATTGATCTGGCCGCCGTCACGCGCCGCCCCAACCAAGTGTTGGGGATGCACTTCTTCAACCCGGTGCCGGTGATGCCGCTGCTTGAGCTGGTGCGCACCGTGCAAACCGACGACGCCACCCTCGATACCGCGCGCGCCGTGGGCGAGCGCATGGGCAAGAAGATGATCGTGGCCAAGGACGCGCCGGGCTTCGTGGTCAACCGCCTGTTGATTCCCTACCTGCTGGATGGCATCCGCGTCTATGAGCAGGGCCTGGCCAGCCGTGAGGACATTGACAATGGCATGATGTTGGGCGCCAATCACCCGATGGGGCCGTTGACCCTGACCGATTTTGTCGGTCTCGATACGACTCTGTTTGTGGCCGATGTGCTGTTTGCGGAACTGGGGGAGACGCGCTTCAAGGCGCCGACTCTGCTGCGCCGCCTGGTCAGCGCCGGGCACCTGGGCCGCAAGAGCGGTCGCGGTTTCTATCAGTATGGTTCATAGCGGAAATTCCGTGTGGCCTCCCGGTCGGTGAGTTGCCAACGGGTATTGCCGTCCACCCCGGTAACAAGGCAGGAATCAATGGCGTCATGACGATGGTCACGTGGACGCTCTATCCCGCATGGCACTGAGATCTGATACTTCAGGAGGACAAAATGCGACGACATGGAATGGTGGCCCTGGTGTTTTGCCTGGCGGTCGCCGCGTTGACCGCGGCCGGCATATCTGGCAGCGGACCCAATGCAGCGAGTATCGCCCTCGCGCCGAATCCGTTGACGCTCAGTGTCAATGACACCGGCAGCATCAATGTGCAGATCAGCAACGCGCAGAACCTGGGCGCGTTCGAGTTCATCATTGCGTTCGATCCGGCGGTGGTTCACGCGTCGGGGGTGACGCTTGGCCCGATGCTGACCGGCAGCGGCACCTACACGGCCTATTTGCTCGGCCCCCTGATTGACAACACAGTCGGTACGGTGCGCTTCGCCGCCTACACCTTGGGCACAGGCGCGGGGCCGAACGGCAGCGGCGTGCTGGCTACGATGCAGTTCCAGGGAATGAGCGCCGGTACCAGCGGGTTGACTTTCACCAAGGTGCGCATCACCGACCGCAGTGCGGTGATTGACGCTGGCGCCGCGGCCACCAATGGCTCCGTCGTCGTCGGCTCTGGCTCCGGCCCTCGCATGTGGCTGCCCACCCTGCGCAAGTAACCACGGCCTGCTCGACAATCGCTGTGCGCGAAGCGCCGGCCGAGGCCGAGATTGCCAGCCACCAGCTCATGGTGCGCGCGGCATTGATTCGTCCCCTGGCCGCGGGCATCTTTGCCTATCTACCCCTGGCGCGCCGCGCCCTGAACAAGATCGAAGCCATCATCCGCCAGGAGATAGACGCGATCGGCGGGCAGGAGATGACCATGCCGGTGGTGCAGCCGGCTGAGCTGTGGCAGCAAAGCGGGCGCTGGGACCGCATCGGCCCCGAACTGGCGCGCTTCAAGGACCGCGGCGGCCGCGACCTGGTGCTGGCCATGACGCACGAAGAGGTGGTGGCCGACCTGGTGCGGCGCGAGGTGCGCTCGTATCGCCAACTGCCGCGGCTGGTTTATCACCTGCAGACCAAGTTCCGCGATGAGCCGCGCGCACGCGGCGGCCTGATCCGCGTGCGTGAGTTTACCATGAAGGATTCCTACAGCCTGGACGCGGACGCAGACGGGCTGGATCGGCAGTATCAGGCGCACTACCACGCCTACTTCGAGATCTTCCGGCGCTGTGGCCTGCCGGTGGTTGCGGTGCAATCGGATGTGGGCATGATGGGCGGGCAGAGTGCGCACGAGTACATGTACCTGACCCCCATCGGCGAAGATACGCTGCTGTTGTGCGACGCGTGCGGCTACGCGGCCAATCGGCAGGTGGCAACTGTGCGCAAACCACAGCCGCAGCCAGAGCCGTTGCTTCCGCTGACGCAAGTTGCCACGCCGGATACCACCACGATTGCGGCCCTGGCAGATCTGTTACAGGTGCCCGCCAGCCGTACCGCCAAAGCCTACTTCACGGTGGCGACGCTCGACCGCGCGGGGCCGGGCGTCGAGCGTTTCGTTTTTGCCGTGGTGCGCGGGGACATGGACGTCAATGAGACCAAGCTGGCCAACGTGGTGGGAGCAACCAACCTGCGCCTGGCAACCGAGGCAGAGATTCTGGCTATCGGCGCTCAGCCCGGCTACGGCTCGCCCATCGGCGCCCGCCGTGACGCCTACACACTCGTGGTGGATGACCTGGTGGCGCAGTCGCCCAACCTGGTAGCCGGCGCCAACCGGGTGGGCTGGCACCTGTTGCACACCAATCATGGTCGTGATTACCAGGCTGATGTGGTGGCTGATATCGTGGCTGCGGCCGCTGGAGATGCCTGTGCCACGTGCGCGGCGACACTGCGCAGTGTGCGCGGCGTCGAGGTGGGCAACATCTTCAAGCTGGGCACGCACTTCAGCGAGGCGTTGGGCGCGATGTTTCTGGACGCGACTGGCCGCGAAAAACCGGTAGTCATGGGATCGTACGGAATCGGGGTGGGGCGCCTGCTGGCTTGCGTGGTGGAGGAGCATCACGACCGGGCGGGCATCGTCTGGCCGCTGGCTGTGGCGCCGTACCAGGTACACCTGGTGGTTTTGGGCCGCAAAGCGCCGGCCGCGGTGGCAGCGGCCGAACAACTCTATCGCGACCTGTGGGCTGCGGGCATCGAGGTGCTGATGGATGATCGCGACGAAAGTCCCGGCGTCAAATTCAACGACGCGGACTTGATTGGCTTGCCGCTGCGTATCACGGTGGGCGACCGCAGCTTGAAGGCAGGCGGGATCGAGTTGAAGCCGCGTCGCGGGGACGAGACACGCCTGGCGCCGCTGGCCGACATCATCGCAACCGTGCGCGCAGCACTGGCCGATCTGCAGGAAGGCTAACCGGTGGTCATGGCGCGGGTGGCGGCCATGGCGGCCATGAAGAGCGCCATGAGGCCGTAGATCAGGGCTTCGCTGCGGGTCGTCTTGCCGCCGGTGAAGGCGAAGGTGGCAGGGATGAGGATCATCATCAGGATGCCGTAGAGATAGTGGATCAAACGGGCCGGCCGGCCGCCGTTGACATACATCACCATCCCCAGGATGGCCTGGGCCAGAAAGAGCAGCTCGCCAATCGCCAGGATGCCCCAGAGATTACCGTCAATGTCCCGGCGTCGGAAGTAGATGGCCAGCGCCCAGATGCCGGCAATCGCCAGGAACAGTACGCCGGCGTTGCCGAGGTTGTGATGGATGACTTGTAGTGACATGGCTTGACCTTATCAGGTGCGCGCAACGATGACGACGCCCATAAAAATGACGGCAATGCCCACCCAGCGCAGCGCGGGCACATTTTCACCCAACACCAGGTAGGAGAGCAGCGGAATTAAGATATAGGAGAGAGCCAGCAGGGGATATGCGAAGCTCAGGTCGAGCCGCGACAAGACGACGAGCCAGAGCACGGCGCCCAGGCCATAGGCGGCCAGCCCGAACCAGATCGTAGGCACGCTTGCCACTGCCAACGCCGTTTGCAATGGCTGCTGTAGGGCGCTTGCACCCAGCCGTCCCACGGCGGTCATTCCGCTCTTGAGCAGGAGTTGACCGAGGGTGGCTGTACCCACAGCTCCGAGAACCAGAAGCAGCGAAAAGAGCATGGACTTCCCTTTCTTCACGATTCAATCCGCGCGAATTGATGAAATAACGACACGTCCTCAGTAATGATAACGGGCCTGAAGAAAATCTATGCGGTCGTGACTTACCAGGTATACAATACGATGTTCATCCGTCAGTCGCCGGGACCATGCACCAGGGGCAAAGTACTTCAAAGGCTCCGGTTTGCCCATACCGCTAAACGGATCGCGCATGACAGCTTCGACTAAATCGAATGTTCGTAAAGCGATCTTACGATCTGTCTCCACCCAGTAACGCAAATCGTCACGGAACTCTGGCTGAAATACGGCTACGCGCTGAAAATGCTCAGCCGCTGGCTTCTCTCGTCGCTGCCTCAAGGCTCACCTCACGGCGCAGATCTTCGATAGATTGTGGTTCAATATCGCGGTGCAGAGCGCGGTTTAGCGCAGCGAGTAAGCGTTCTGCATTCTTGGGTGAACGTAACAAGTAGGCCGTCTCCATCAAGCTGGTCAGCTCTGCGGCTGAAATCAAAGCCACATCTTCGACCCCACGCCGCTGGATAATAACGATGTCACGATTCGCGGTAACGCTGCTGCAGAGCTTGGCAAAGTTAGCGCGTGCTTGAGTATACGTAGTTTGGATTGTCATATAAGCCTCTCGTTATCGTTCTGTACTGCAATACTGTACAACGGTTCATTCTCTCTGTCAAATGCACCGCGCCACCTAAAGGCCAGGAGATGTCGGGTTGACATGCCCGATCTTGATCCCCGCGCCGCCTTCCCATTCCTACGTCGTCGCAGTCAACGCACGACGGCAGAAACCTTCGTGCAAGAGCGTGGTTGCCAGCAGGCGCTCCAGCTTGGGATCCTGAACGTTCAGCGCGGCGCGGTCAGCGATGAAAAGGGCCAGGCCGGCCGCCAGGTAGGCATGAGGATCACCGCTGGCGGCGGGCTGCGGGTCATAGCCCAGCCGCGCCAGGGATGCGATGCGCTGCCCCACCGCCTGCCAGCGCGGTGTGCTGCCGGCGCCATCGGACAGCCAGGCGCCATCGGCTGCACCCAGGCAGCCCAGGTGATGGTCGAGCAGGTGGGCGATCCAGAACCAGGCGTCGCCCAGACCCTCCGCAGGAGCGGCCAGATCGGCCAGGGCAATCTGCGCGACGTTGACCCGGCCAGGGGAATCATCGGACAGGCGACCGGGCGCATAGCCGCGCTGATCGCCGATCAGGATATGCCCGCTGGGTAGTTCGGCCCACCAGGCCAGCAGCGACGGCGGCAGGCGTCCCAATGCTTGGGCCAGGTGCTGCGCTGGTTCGAACGGGCTGCGAAAACTGGCGCGCACCGACGCGGGCGCCTGCGTCCAGGCTGTGGGCGCCAGGTGAATGTGTGCGTGCAGCAGTTGGCGAAGCGTTGGTGTCAGAGCCACGAGCGGCACCTATCAGCGCATTGCATATCAGCGCAGGCGCAGCGTTTGCCCGATGCGCAGGATAGAGGCGGAGTTCAACCCGTTGAGCCGCGCCAGAGTTTGCCAGGAAGAGCCGAAGCGGGCGGCGATGGCTGACAACGAGTCGCCGGCGCGTACACGATAGACGGTCGGCGCCGGCGCGGGCGGCGCGGCGCTGGCCTGCGCCGGCGCGGTCAGGCGCAGCACCTGGCCGATGCGCAGGATAGATTTCGCGTTCAGCCCGTTCCATTGCGCCAGCGTCTGCCAGGTCAACCCAAAGCGGCCGGCAATGGAAGCCAGCGCGTCGCCTGCCTGCACGGTGTATGTTGTGGGAGGCTGTGGCGCAACCTGCGGCGCTGCATCTGCGGGCTGCACGGCCGCGGGTGGTTCAAGCGGCGGCGGTGCGGCTTGCTCCGGTGCGGGCGCGTCCGCGGGCGGTGTGACGGCGGGCGGCGCGGCGTCAGGGATGTCGAGCACCTGGCCTGCCTGCAGCCTGGTGGGATCCTTGATGTCGTTGAGTTGGGCAATGCGCAACCAGGGAATGCCCAGGCGGCGGCCGATGGCTTCCAGGGTGTCGCCCGGCTCCACAATGTAGGTGGAGCCAGTGACGAGCGCCTCACCGCCGGCAGAATCCACGGCCGGCGCCGGCTCGCCTGCGTCTGCAATCAACACGGCATCCGCCGCGGTGCCGCCATCGGCGCTGGCGGCGAAGAGCATGACCCACACCTGGCCCCAGCCGTTGGGGGGGACGGCCATGCCCACACCGATTTCCCTGTAATGGCGGTGCATGAGGTTCTCATAATGCGGGGGATCTGCCAGCCACCAGGCAAAGCCCTTTTCCAGGGCGCGGCTGTAGACCCAATTCTCGCTGACGAGCGACGCATTGTAGCCGGCGCGGCGCACGCGTTCGGGCGCACGGCTGCCATCCGAACCCACATGGCCCAGGTGGCCGCTGGCGATGATGTCATTGACATGAGCCTGCGCGACCTGGCTCAGCAGTGGATTGAGCCAGTAGGGGTTGAGACCGCGCTGACTGCGCGCACGATTGGTGAGGCGAACCATCTGTTCGATCAAGGGAGAAGGTGCGGGTGAAACAGGGGCTTCCTGTGCGGCTGCTGGCAAGGGAACCAATCCGATGCCGATGAGAAGGCACCAGATGCCCAGGAACAGATGGCCCACCGACGGACGATGGGTGGTTGAGAACATGGGCGCATTATAGCGAGGGCGTGCGAAATGGTCAAACTGCCCGCGCGTGCTCGTCCATAGTACCGATGACCCATTTTTTCGCATCTGTAAGGTAATCGTAAGCATGGGGGCTTGTTCCAGACGCCAGAACGCGCTATGCTATACCCATGCTGTACGCTTGCAGTATATATTTAATCCCGTGTGTGCCATGTGAGCAGTTGAGGTCAACGCACACATCTGTAACAGAGTCAGTTATGCCGCCTCGATAACCTCCCGTCGTTCAACAAATTTAACATCTCAAGAAGGAGTATCGCATCATGATGATGGGTTGGGAGATCACAGTCTCCGCTACCAGGCTTGTGGCTTCGCTCATTATAGCCCTGGTCACCGGCATTGCACTCTCTGCGTTTCTGGCCGCCATCGGTCATGCGCATGGTTACAATCCGGAGGCCATATTCAATCTGGCCGGCCTGAGCATCACCGGCTATATGATCGCCTGGTTTTGGCAACGCCATCGCGCGTTAGCGCGCTGAACCGACAAGTATACTGCAAATCGTTCCAAAAGCCTGGGCTAAAGGCGTCGCAACCCTTGCTGCCCAGGCTTTTTCGTGCCCGCGGCCGACCCCACATCCACAGGCCGTTTGCGCGTGACGAATGAGCCTGAGTGGGGTTACACCAGGTGACAATTTCTGTCTGGCGCTCCCACACCGCTGGGACAGCGCCGAGGTATCTTCTCAAGCATCATCACAAATCCGGAGGAAAGACAACCGATGAGTGACCAATCATTCAAAGGCAAGTGGGCGCTCATTTTGGGCGCTTCCAGTGGCATGGGCGCAGCCGTCTCGCGCGAGCTGGCGAAGGCGGGCATGAACATTTTCGGCGTACACCTGGACATGAAGACGACCCTGCCCCTGGTCAAGACCCTGATCGAAGACATCGAAGGCTATGGTAGCCAGGCGATGTTTTTCAATGTCAACGCGGCAGACGAGACCAAGCGCGGGCGTGTGCTGGACAAGGTGCAGGAGACGCTGGCCGCCGCGGGCGCCGAGAGCACCGTGCATGTCATGATGCACTCGCTGGCGTTCGGCACCCTGCTGCCCTTCGTGCATGAAGACCCGGCGCAGCGCATCAGCAAGGCGCAGATGGACATGACGCTGGATGTGATGGCGCACAGCCTGGTCTACTGGACGCAGGATTTGATGGATCGCCATCTGCTAGGGCGCGGCAGTCGCATCTTTGCCATGACCAGCGAAGGGTCGCATCGCGTGGTGACGAATTACGGCGCGGTGTCCGCGGCCAAGGCCGCGCTGGAATCGCACACGCGCGTGCTGGCGCAGGAGTTGGGCAAGCAAGGCATTCTGGTCAACTGCATTCAGGCTGGCGTCACCGACACGCCGGCGCTGCGCAAGATTCCCGGCAACGAAAAGATCGTCGAAGGCGCGCTGCGCCGCAACCCGGTTGGTCGCCTGACCACCACGCAGGACGTGGCGATCACCATCCGCCAGTTGTCACACCCGGACATTCGGTGGGTCAGTGGCTCGATTATCTTCGTGGATGGCGGCGAAGACGCCTGCGCAGGTTAAACCCGAACGCTTGATCGCATCAACCCGCTGGTCCCTCCGGCGGGTTGCACGTGATGACACGCGAGGACATGTGACAAAATGACCACAGGTGAAATCCTGGCCCTGTACGACGCAGAGATGCGCCGCGACCCCTTCGACCCGTTTGGCCGCGTGGAAAAGCTGCCGGATCTGACGCGGGTGATGATGGAACCGCCCGGCCGTCACGGCGGCTGGATTCTTTACACGCGGCTCAGCCCTGAAACGGCTGACGAGGCCATTGCGACGCAGATCGCAGACATGAGCAGGCACATGGAGACAGCCGGCCGGGGTCTCGAGGACAGAGACGGAAATACTCAGGGAGGTATCGAGAGAGGCATAGAAAGCAGCTTCGAGAGCAGCTTCGAGAGCAGCTTCGAGAGCAGCTTCGAGAGCAGCTTCGAATGGAAGGTCTTCGATCACGATACGCCGGCCGATCTCAAGCAGCGGCTCATCGCCCACGGCTTCGAGCCGGACGAGCCAGAGGCGCTGATGGCGCTCGATCTGGAGGAGGCGCCGGCGCGGCTCCTCCAGCCCGTGAGCGCCGACATCCTGCGTATCACTGACCCGGCGCAGTTGAGCCTGGTCGCCGCGGTGCAGGCGCAGGTGTGGGAAAAGCCGACGCCAGGGTTGGAGGATGAGTTGGCGCAGACGCTGCGCACCCATCCCGACCTGATGAGCATCTTTCAGGCCTATGCAGACGACAAACCGGTGGCCAATGCCCGCATCTGTTACCATCCCGGCCGCCGGTTTGCCGATCTGTGGGGCGGCTCCACGCTGCCGGCCTATCGCGGCCGCGGCATCTACACCGCGCTGGTGGCCGTGCGGGCACAAGAGGCCCGCACCCGCGGTGTGCGTTTTCTCACCGTGGATGCCAGTCCGATGAGCCGCCCTATCCTGCAAAAACTGGGCTTCCGCCACCTGGTCTACACGACGCCGTTTGTGTGGACAAAGCGCTGACGCCCGCCCTCATGGTAATACGGCCCATTCCGGCTTACCCTCGCGTGCAATCACCTGTACAGATGCGCTCATCGGACTATCCCTCCGCGTGGGGCTATCTTCAGGACCAAGATCACCAATACCTCGTGTTATTTACGCGCCCGAATTTTGATGCTCGCCATGACGCGGTCAAGGGAGACGCCGTGCAGGTGGCCGTTGGCCTGCGCCTGCAGCGCGGCGATGTCGCTGGCGCTCAGCACCTCGGTGATGGGCAGATAGTCCCGCGCCGCCACCTCGACCTCCCGAAAACCGGCCTGACGGATCGCCTCCACATAATCGCTCTCCAGCCAGGCGCCGGCCACGCAGCCGGCCCAGGAGTCCAGGTCGCCGCGCAGCGCTTCAGGGATCGGCACCTCGAAGACCATGTCTGACACAGCCAGCTCGCCGCCCGGTTTGAGCACACGCAGGGCTTCCCGAAAGACTTGGGGTTTGTCCGGCGACAGGTTGATGACGCAGTTGGAGATGATGACATCCACCGAGTCGTCCTCCACCGGCATCTCTTCGATCTCGCCCCAGCGAAACTCCACGTTTGTCAGGCCCAGTTTTTTGGCGTTGCGCCGCGCCAGCCGGATCATATCGGTGGTCATGTCCAGGCCGATGACGCGGCCGGTCGGGCCAACCTGGCGCGCGGCCAGGAAACAGTCAATGCCGCCGCCGCTGCCCAGGTCGAGCACGGTCTGGCCGGGGTGCAGACCGGCAATGGCCGTTGGGTTGCCGCATCCCAACGAAATGGCCGTCACCGAATCCGGTAGATCGGAAAGTTGGTCAGACGAGTAGAGGGCGCCGGCCACGCTGGAGGTCGGCTCACCCGCGACGTTGACCAGTTCCAGGCTGCTCAGGTCCAGCGTCACTGAGCTGGCAGGGCCGCAGCAGCCGCCGGCCGCGGCGGCTGTGGTTGGCTCACAGCAGCTCACGGGCGCGGGCCGGGCTTCGAGGTCGGCCGAGTTGACCTGGCGCGCGAGGGCGCCGTAACGATCCTGCACGCGACCGCGCACGCGGTCGGCATCGAGCGGGGCGGTAGGGGTGTTCATCGTTGACATACTTCAGACTCCTTGCGATTGATGTGATTCGTTCGCCATTCACCGGCGGTTGATCGGCTGGCGATCCTCAACTTGCATAGACGAACATCTATGGATAAGATCAAAAAAACAGCCTGGCTCAGGCAGGAGGCTGATGGGGCTGCAGCGACCAGATTTCCTGTTCGGGCGCGAACCTCTGCAGGAACACCCCGCAGCAAATCGCCACCGCGTCCTGGTTCAGGCTGTAATAGACCTGACGACCCTCGCGGCGCATCGTGACCAGCCCGGTTTCACGCAGCAGGTTCAAATGATGGGAAACCGTGGGTTGGCTGACCTCATTGCCGTCGTGCGCCAGCCGCTCCACCACGTCCGTGACGCACAGCTCACTACAGCACAGAATCTGCATGATCTGCTGGCGGGTTTCATCCGCTATCGTTTTCGCGAACGCGAGTAAGTCGGTCATGGTTTGCATATCGCATAGATGTTCATCTATGGGTTAGTATACCAGGTCAGAGGGAGGCTGTCAAAAATCCAACAGCTCGATCTCACATCATACATCAATTCGTGTCATGCGGTTCTTGCGCCAAAAGTTACAAACTTATTCAGCGATCTCAAACGCCAGATCGCTGCGCTGCTGCCATCTCCACATGCTGCACGCTGGGAAGCTTTATCATTTGCAGCACCAATCGCAAAGCCTCGTTGACTGCTTCATCCGTTGGAAACGCCTCGACTACATCAGGCGCAAGCAGGACTACGTTCTTGCCAGTGCGCCGCCCAGGCGCGAACCTTCCCTTTGGGACGATTGTCATTCTACTCAGATCGTACTCACCACGCAATTCATAGTCACTGGGGTCATTCTGCTTCTGCATAGAATAATTCCTCTTTCGAGCGCGGCAACGATGTGATCGGTTGATTCTCGTAGGGCGAGGTAGTTGCCCCAATCCTGGTCGCGTTGGTACATTCGATAGTCCTTTCACAATGTACAGCAGTCGAGCTGACGATGAGCGCCTGATGCGACTATTGCTCAAGCCAAGACGGCCGCCGATTCTTCCATCCACGCGGGCTTGAGGTCGTAGTAGAGAACATCCGGATCAATATCCGCGCCATTATCCCAGGCGATGGCGCCGCCCGCGATCTTCATGGCTCGGAACCGAGCAGGGTTGCTCCGCAGCGGCTCGAAGATGGGGCCGTGCAGGTAGATCGCAAGATCAATTTCTCGGCGCGTGCCATTGTCGAAAGTCACCAGCACCTTGAACTCTTGTAGGGGTTCGATGGCGCAAACACGCACGCGGGGGCCAAATTTCCCCATGTCTTGCCTCCTCAATCCAACGGCTCAATCTCTGTCAATGGCACCTGTTCTCGCGCTCTATCCCAGTTCGTCCGGAGCTCAGGGCGGTGATCCAATGCCCACTCCACAACCATGCTATGAGCGCGCCTCGGTAGATGACCGCGCAGAATGTCCAGTGTCTCGATGGTATAGACTGCCTCGAACTCGCCATACTCGGCATGAAAGTGAGGCGGCGAATGGTCGTTGAAGTACATGTAAATGACGACGCCGAAGAAAGCTGAAATGCTGGGCATCGGTTCAGTCTCCTGCTCACAATTATATATCAATCCGTGTAATGGCGACAACTCTCAAGCATTCGCTCAAATCGGCGGCGCATTTCCTCGCTGGAGATCCAGCCCTCGACGCGGGCGCCAGCCCACAAACGCTCGATCAAGTCATTAAACCAGGTGACAAGCACCTGATGTGCTTAATGCTCAGAACCTGCTCACCTATGCATTTGGCGTGCATTTAACCAGCGCTTGAGTGACTGGGGGTTTTCACCACTTTGTCGTCCCGCCAATAACCCTTCGACGCCGATATGCTCATCCAGATCAGGCCATTCGATCGCATAGCCGTCTCCCAAGAGTTGCCAATTCTGTCGTTCCACGTCAGAAGCATTGAACAAACGAGGGTACCAGGACAGGGGCACATGCATTCGACGACCATCGGCCAGATCCACGGTCAGGTCATCATCTGTCACAGCAACTTCCACGGCGACAGGGTCGATCTCAAGCACCAAAGTACTCATGCCACGCCTCCAAGAGATATTGCTCATGCCTTACCACGAGACGCGCGATGCGGTTCAGTTCGTGCCCGGGAAAATCGCGATTCTTGGCAAGCACAACTGGGTCAAGCCAGAACTTGGCGATTCGCCGCTCGCGTTTCACGTGTATGTGAGGCGGCTCGCCCTTATCGGAACTAAAGAAAATGAAGCTATAGGGACCATCTTCAAGTACAGTGGGCATAGTATTTTCGTCTCACATGTCCTCGTTATTGTCAATGTTCTTGATTGCCTGCAACAGCCGCCTCCGGTTCGGCTCCGACCGCAGCAGATAGTCAGTCTCGTCTACTTCAGTGACCGTGATCTCCACTTCCCTGTCCCTAAA
Organism: Candidatus Amarolinea dominans; assembly: GCA_016719785.1. Lineage (NCBI taxonomy): Bacteria > Bacillati > Chloroflexota > Caldilineae > Caldilineales > Candidatus Amarolineaceae > Candidatus Amarolinea > Candidatus Amarolinea dominans. Next base: position 493,450 of record JADJYJ010000003.1, on the reverse strand, counting down.
GAGCGTTTGTAGAGCTTGGATGAACTGCTCATTCAATTCATTGACATTCAGACGATAGACAGTGACCACGTTACCAGACTCCCTTCTACACCACCCATTCACCTAGATTGGTACTGGCATACACATCTACGTCATTGTACATGAAAGCAACATGACTGCCAAACACGCCTCCGCGGTCTCAGTCAGGGTCCACTTTCATTCCTGTCACCCGGCCGTCATCGAAATGCCGAACATGAAGAAGCGCAGCACCTCGAAGTAGTCGTCCGCCTCGAATTGCACGACGTGGGGCCGGGCAAGGCGGGCGCCGGGGAAGAAGCTGGCCTGCCGCGCGTTCGTGTGCAGCCTGAAATACACTTCGCTTGTGAAATGCGGCGGCATGGTCACGCGACAGCGGCTGGCATCGCCGCGCAGCGCCGCTTCGACGCTGCTGCGGATGCGTTCAACAGCCAGACCGGGATGAATGCTGCTGGTGGCGTCCCCCACCCCTTCCATGACCGCAACGGTGGACAGGGCCGGCAGAAAATCCTGGGCATCCCGGCAAATGCCGGCGTCGCCGGAGAGAAAAACCACCGGCACGGCCAACCAGCCCGCGGTGTAGGCATTGATCAGGAACTCGGACGCGTCGCGGTCGTTGATCTTGACGTAGACGACGCGGTCGGTCAGAGTATGCGCCAGCGGCGAGGCGTCGGAACCGGAGCGTGAGTGGTAGCCAATCATGAGCGCCGCCTGAAAGGTCTCATCCAGGCCGGCCATCATCGAATAGGGGTCGAGCGTCCAGCTCCGAATCAGCCGGACCGCACGCGGCAGTTTCGATGCAATCAGGTTGCGCCCGGTCCAATGCGCATCTTTGACCACGATCTCCGTCGCGCCCGCGCTGAGCGCACCTTCGCACGCCGCGGCAACTTCGGCTGTCATTTGCTCGCGATACTCCGTATAATCGGCATGCGCCTTGTCCGTCTCGTTCCAGTTGGTAGCTCCCGTCACGCCTTCGATATCGGCGGAAATGAACACCTTCACAGCACACCTCCTGTTGAATCTCTTTTTACCTATGGCGCCGGCAAAAATCGGCTCAGCGACAAAGGCACTATACACTTCCGTCTGTAGTTTGTCAACCCGCTCCCCACGCAACCCCCGCGCAACCCCCACGTAATGACTGGCGGCAATCTCGGATTTACTGCTTGTCCTGCTGCAAGCGCTGTGTTATAATTCAAGACAATTGCTCTTGCTACGCTTGGGCGGATTTCTAGCGGTGTTACGGCGCAACGAGATACCCGGAAACCAACTTTAGTTAGGCCCCCTGTCCGAGTGGTAGAATCAATCAGGGCGCCGAAAAACAACCTGGTAAGTCATACAGGTGGAGTCCACGTGTCAGATCCAGCACAACAGCTCAAGAATCTCAATCCGAATGAACGCGAGGTCCTGGCCCTGCTCGTCACTGCGGACAGGATCAAACAGAGCGTCAACCGCCAGTCCGCCGTGCGGCTTGTCGGTCTCGATGCCACGGTCGCGCGCGGCGTCCTGGACCGGCTGGTAGCGATGGGCATCCTGAACGCATCGCAGGGAAAGGCCATTAACAGCCACTATACGATTGCGCCGCTCTACCAGGCTGCGGCACAGGCGCTGGTCGAGCATGTCACCCTCACACCGGTCAGAGGGGCCAACGTCCGAAAACCCGCCACGCCATCGTTCGATGAATGGCTGGCCGATTTGCACCATCTGCAGCACGATCCTCGCCCCTGGTCTCCCTCCGCCGCTATTTCAAGCCGGCTGGAAGCGGCGGACGTCGCCCTCCATGAAGCCGGTTTGCTGGCGCCGTTCTGGATGGGATTGTTGGTCTCGAAAAATGGACGGGCCTATCCCAGCCCTGAATTGCACCATTTCCTGGCTCTCCCTCCCGACAGCCAGGTGGCCCAAATTCTCTGGACTCTCCAGCGCGCTGACCCCGCACTCGCGGAACTCCTGCTCCGGATCTGCCGCTTGGGGCAACCGCAGCAATGGTATTACCTGGCAGACATCAGGCACCTGCGACGCTCCACCATCTCGCAACTGTCCGAATGGGCATCCGACCACACGGATCTCCTCAGGAGTCATTTGGCCTGGCCGCTCAGCGTTGGATTGATCTCACTGGCTCTGTCGAGCGACGGCGGGCACGTGTTCCAGGTGAGCCAACTGCTGGGCGATTGGTGCAAAGCCGGCGCCCATGCACAGCCGCCGGCCGCCCATCGCGACGCAAATCGCTTCCTGACGCTGCTGCTGCACGACACCGGGCGGCTGCAAACGCTGGAGCGCACCTGGCTGGGATCAGTTCCAGCCAAGGGAACCGTCCCCGAGCGGGTCACCAGCCTGCTGACCGCCATGACCACGGCGTCACATATCAAGGCCCAGATCCATCAGCAGCCTCCCGGTACCCAACAGATCTTGCGGCGTATGCTGGCGACCAGGAATTACACCCTTCAGGGAGCCGGATCAGGCGAACTGACCCACCTGAAGTCCCTGCAAACTACCGGCCTGGTATTCGCCCTGCCGGCCGGCGCAGAGTGGGGTCTACCGGTGGAACTTGCTGCACCGCTCCTGGCCTACTTCGAAGGCAGGGATCAGTCTGATCAGCAGAGCACCTGGCTGGGCGAGGCGCCCTGGATGCGCAACGATGGCCTGTCTGTGCATAGCGACCTGCTGGCCTTCTGGCTGAGCCTGACGGATCTCGAATACGATGTGTCCACCCCCACCAACCGCACCTTCGACTCCTATGGCCGACCCACTTCCACTCCCTGGTTGCTGCGCCGCAATGATCAGGAAACTTACTACTACGAATCTCGCTACAGCTGGTTGACAGGACTAGCGAACCAGCGTGATTGGGTGCTATCTTCATCCAGCCCCGCTGCACTCAAGAACAAGACGGTCTTTACCTTTCTTCGCATGCCCTGGAAGCAGCGTCATTACGAACTGCTGCGAACAGCCCACACGGTCGCGACTCAGAATCAGTGCAGCCTGCGCGGCCTGGCCAATGCCCTACTCAGCCGCCCGGATGGCGCCTGGACGCGTCTCAGTTGGCTCTACGAGTTCATGTTGGACAACCCCGCCCTGGCCGGTTACGGCAGCTCCTGGAACAGGCCGACCCCGGAAGGAGTCACGAACAACGTCAACACCCGGTTGATCAACCCGCTGCTCTGGCTCGGGCTGCTCGAACTGGCAGCCCAAGAGAGCGGACTTGTCGCTGTCCGCCTGACCCCCTTGGGGCGTGAACTGTTGCCCATGCCATTCGAGAAGAGCGCGGCCAACCCTGGGGGCACAAGCCCCGTCTCCCCGCAGGTAAAACTGCGCCAACCAGGCATTCTCAGCATCGAAAATCATCCCGCCGTGGTAGAATTGATCTATCGCGCCGCACGCACCGGCAACATCCTGGCAGTCGGCCACACCTGGGAAATCGAGCTAACGGGTAAGCACCTGCAGCAGGTTTCAGCCAAAAACCTGGCCGAATTGCAGAGGCTCCTCCAACCCTACCGAATCGAAGTGAAAGGCCAGGCATGATACGGGTGTTCGTTCCGATCGAAGAGCTGCGCTGGCCGGATGACCCTCCCAGGCGCAAAGGATCAGTCGCTTGAGCACAAAACCACAACAAGACGCCATCAAAGCCCATCTGCAGAGCAAGGTCGTTGCGGAAATGCGCGACATGGCCCGCAAACGCGGGGTCAAACTGCCCACTGGGCCACGAGATGCCATCGTCGAGATCATGGCGGCCAACCTCAGCGATCCTGCGGCCAACCACGCCGTCATCAACAGCCTCACTCCCGAACTTCGCCAAACGCTCGACCTGCTGGCCTGGAATGGCTTTATGAGATTCCCAGATCTGACAGCGCTGGTGCAGCCGTGGAAGATCGAACGCACGTCCGAAGAAGTGGCGGCCGATCTGCACCAACTGGGTGGCTACGGCCTGGCTTTCATGCCGTCTGGGACCGGCTACATCATTTCGCCTGCGGTCGTCAATCTGACGCCGGTCGCCTTGCCGGCGCCCGTTCAGCCCAAGACGTCTTTCTCTTCCCCTGACGCCGTTGCACCTCACACCCTTGACGCCCTGGTCATCGCCCTGGCCAGCTACGTGATGACGCACCCCGTCCGCCTGACGGTTTCCTCACGGTGGGATCAGCCTTTGCCACAGTCGGGCGCAGCGATCGCGGCCGTTCGCACCAGGCTCGATCTGCCGGGCGACCTGCTCAGCGCCTTTCCCGACGTGCCTCCCGTCACCTGGGAACTAGCCCTGGCCCTGCTGCTACACACCCAGATCATGACCACGACGACTACTTCGTCCGTCAATCGCCAAAGCCTTCTGGAATTGGCCGGCCAGGCGCCTGCTGTCCGCCTCAATCGCCTTTTTGCAGCCTGGCAAGCGCTCGGTTCCTGGGGTGAATGGCGTCTGCTGGAACAGCAGAAACGGGTCGAGATGGTCGTGCAGCCGAGTTTCGTGCAGAACCGGCAGATAGCAACGCCAGCCGGACTGGACAACACCTGCCTGGCGGACCGCGCCACCCTGCTGCGCCTGCTCGAACGCCTGACTCCTGGTCAGTGGTATCTCAGCCGGGACCTGACGCACGCCATGTCCCAACTGAGTCCCAACTTTCCCAAGTTCTCCCAAGACCCAGCGTGGGGACTGGCCCTGGCGGGTCACACCACCGCCCTGAAGCGTGACAGCGACGCCTGGCAGATTGGCCTCGGCGCATTCATCGAACAATGGCTGCATGGCCCCCTGACCTGGTTGGGTGGGCTGGCCTGGCGCGGCGATTTCTTCAGCCTGACCCCGCTGGGCGCCTGGCTGCTCGATCTCGAAACCGCTCCGCCCTCTCTCGCGGCGCCGCACACCGGCCTGCAGGTCATGGACGATGGCAAACTCAAGATCGCTGTTGCCAGCACCGACCAGGAAGCGTGGGGCACCGTGTTCCACAGCGCGGCCCTGGCGCTGGATCAGCCGCAGCCGGCGGCGGATGGCAGCCTCCTGTTCAGGGTGCAGCCCGACTTGCTGGCAATCAGCCTGGACCAGGGCGCCGACCCCGCCGCCATCCTGGCCGGCCTGGAGCGCGGCCTCGGCGGTTCATCTGCGGCGCAGCGCCTGCTGCAGACCGTTCAACATTGGCTCGGCGCCTATGGCCGCATTCGCATCTTCGAAAACATCGCGCGGCTCGACCTGGCAGATGATTTCGCCCTGCAGGAAATCCTGGCCGGCGCGCTGCCCGCACCGCTGCGCCCACTCACCCGCACCCTGGCCGTCATCCCCGATCTGGCCTTCGACGCCGTGCGCGATGCCCTGATCGCACGCGGCCACACGCCAACCGTCATCAGCGATCTGCCCAAAAAGGAACACGCCTCGCCCGCCGGGACGCACAAAGGGACGGCGCCATGAACCCCACCGTGCTCGACCTTCTGTCACTCGTCAACGAGCAGGTGCTGGACGCCATCCGCTTGGCGCGCCTGGCGCCGCAGCAGTCGCTGCCGGCGCTGGCGCAGCAGCTTGCTGAGCCAGAGGCGATCCAGGCCGCGTATCGAGCCTTGCCCGTGACCGAAAAAACGATCATGGATCGGCTCCTGCTGCGCGGAACCGACCAGGCGGCGCCTCTGCAGATCGAGCTGGTGAGCGCAGGGTTGATCGAATCGGATGGTTCGCCGAAGGTGCCCAATCATTTCCGCTACATACCGCATCTGGCGCGATCTACCTCGCGGCGCTTCAGCGATGTCACCGCACGCCTGTTGACGGCTGGCCTGGTTTTCACCGGTGAACCTTCGTTCTTCAGTCCGCAGCCGCTCGATTTTGGCCCAGGAGAAACACTGTGCGTGCCCGCTGAGGTTCTGAGCGCCCTGCCGCAGCCTGAATCGAAGTTTCAGGTGTTGGACGACAGCGCGGCCAGCACACGGCGGATCGGTCGCGGGAACCTGGCCCATCTGCGTTTTTTTGCCTTGTGGGAGCATCTTTCGCGCCAACCGCTCCGCCTGACGATCCAGGGCGAGTTTCATCGCTTGGACTTGCGCAAAGCCAGCCGCGCGCTGAACATCGGCGGCCAGACTCTGAACGATCGGGAAGCCCAGGAGATCACCGAGTTCTATGCGACACTGGCCACCGGTCTGGGCATTCTGGAGACAAGGGACGGGTTGCTCGTCAGTTGTCCGGAGCCGAGTTTCCTCGGCCTGCCGCAGGCCGATTTCTTGTTCCTGGCCCTGGAAGCTTTCCATCAGCGCGGGCGACTGGCTGAAGCAACTGAGCTGGCCAATGATGTGGGGCAGGCAAAAAGGACAGCAGCGGCGCAGCGCGCCCTGTTGAAATTCTTGCAGGTCGTTCCAGCCGGCGTCTGGATCAGTTTCGATTCGTTCTCACAGCAGGTCAGCCTTTGGGCGCCGGAACTGCTGCGCCCGCGCGCGGCGCAGGCCTTACCGCCTGTACAAAAATGGAGCGATTACGAACGGCCCTTCATCACGGAGTCCGTGCAAGGGCCGTTCCATTGGCTGGGCGCATGCGACATTGCCCTGGACGCTGCGGGGCAGGCGATTGCGTTTCGCGTTTCAGCCGACGGCCTGGCGACTCTCCTGGGCGTCGCGCCGCAGGAGACATCTACACCCGGGCTGATCGTGGTGCAGCCAACTTTTCAGGTTGTTGCCTTGCCGCGGCTGGATTTTCGGTCACTCATTCAGCTCAGCGCGTTTGCCGACTTGACGCGGTTGGCCGAAGCGCCAGAGTTCAAGTTGACCAAGTCCAGCCTGTACCGAGCCGCGCAGGCCGGCCTGACGCTGGAGCAGATCGTTGATTTGTTGCAGCAATGGAGCCACAGCCCGCTGCCCGGCAACGTGCAGCGCGAGATGGAAGAATGGGTCGGCCGGCACGCGCGTGTCACGCTGCGCCACTCCGCGCCCCTGCTGCAAACCGAAAGTGAGGCGCTGCTCGATCAGCTCCTGACCGATCCGGCGCTTGCCCCCTTCTTCGGGCAAAGGCTGGCGCCCACCATCGTGGAGCTGGCCCTGGACCAGGCGCACGGCCCGGGGGTGCTCTGGCGCGAGCTGCTGGCACGCGGGGAATTGGCGATGCAGATGCCGCCGGCTGCGCCTGTGGGCGCCTGGCGAGTGACAGCCGAAGGAGAGCTGCAGTCTGCGGCCGCTCTGCCAGACCCTCTCTGGCTACCGCTGCTGCAGCGGGTAGCAACGCCGGGCGCCGCAGCCGGTGAGCAACCGACCAGGGTTTGGACCATCACCGCGGAGAAAGTGAAGGCGGTGGTGGACAAGAATGCCACGGCCGAACCCTTCCTGGCGCTGTTGCGGCAGTTGGCGCCAGGTCCGCTGCCGGCCGAGCTGGTTCAGCGCATCGAACGCTGGGCGCGTCCGCCGGAGAAGGCCCAGGTAGGCCATGTCACCTTGCTGCGGGTGGGTACGGCTGAGGCGGCGATACAACTGCTGGCCGACCGCAGTCTGCGCGGCGCGCTCAAGCCGCTGCCCGGCGCGGACAGCACCTGGCTCGTGGTCAAGGAAGATACGCTCTCCCGCGTGCGCGCCCGCCTGGCGGAATGGGAAGTGATCGTCAGCGAAGGGGTGTGGGATTAGGCTCGGATCAGAACTCGTCTTCGTCGAGCGCCGCGACCAGCGGCTGGGCGACCAGTTCACGCCAGGCGGCGAGAATCGTTTCATCGGCCATGTTCGCCAGGAGCCGATCGGTCACCGGACCGGGATCGCACTTGAGTGCAGGAAATGCCAGCAGGAGCATGGCGATGTCGCGCCAATCGGTTCCGGCCTTGGGGCTGCTGCGGCGCTGCGCGTAAGCCGTGACTTTGCTGGCAAGCAACTCGACGGGTGCGATGACCTGGACTCCGGCAAGTCGTTCGATCGTGGGCAAGGCTTTCACCGCGCGTATATCAACCAGGTGACGGTTACCGGTTTTCTGCACCTGGTAGAGCCGGAAGCCGCGACCGCCGGCAACCTCACGAACGCGCACGGCGATGTGAAAGCGTCGCGCCAGGTAAGCTCGCAGTTCTTCGGCCAGTTCGGTTGGGTGCGTCGCCATGAGGTCAATGTCCTGGGTCATGCGCGGCTCATGCACATAGGCGTTGACTGCTTGCGCACCGAACACAGCGACATCATTGCGGTCACGCAGAAAATCGAGCACCGCCGCATGAATCGTCGCCAGCGGCAGCGGTTCGGCCGTGACGTATTCGCGCAACAGCAAAGCACCCGCGTTCAGCACAGGCTCGTAGGTGATAGCGGGGGCGGCAAGATCAGCTGTCATGGTGACCCAAACCCCTTCGATGGCTCTCTTCCGGCAGTAACACAACCAGAACGCGGTCATTCTACCACGAGTCTACGTCCATCGCAACACGGCCAGGAGAACCTTCAGTAGTTCCAAATGTAGCACACATTCAACCACAAAGAGCACAGAGAACACAAAGAAACGGCAGATCAGACGCAAATCGGCAACTTCTCTGCGTTCTTTGTGATCTCTGTGGTTAAAAACCAGGCTACATTTGGAACTACTGGGAGAACCCTCTCCCTGCTTGGTCACGACAGCTCCTGGAATTCACCAACCCTGGAAAAAATCGCGGCCGGCTCCTGCCGTCATAAATCACAGCGGCAGCGCCAACAACCCCTTTTGGTACAGAGTTCCGACCAGGCTGAGCGCCGGCTGGCCGAAGTCCTGCGCCAGCGTGCGTAGGGTCGTCTTGCCGTTGAATGCAGCGAGCAGCGGTTGCGCGTCGGGGCGCAGCGACACCACCGCGTTACCGCGCAGGAGCACAAAACCAAATTGCTCCACACGCAGCCGGTAGCGCGGTTCGGGTTTCATGTCCGGATGCAGTTTCAGGGGGGCCGGCGTGCGCGGCGCCGCGTGCAGCGGAATGGCATCCCCGATCAGCGGGTCTTTCTCCAGCCCCAACTCCATCGCCACGGCCCGGCAGCCTCCGTGGCAGGTGCTGAAGACACCGCACTCATGGCATTGAGCGGGTACGGCCTCGCGGAAGGCTTGCATTTCGTGCGAATGCCAGGCTGCCTCTAGTGACTGCTTCAACAGATTGCCGGCCAACAGATACGAGTGATTGCACGGCCGCAGATTACCCCACGGGTCAACCGTGGCGTAGGCCACACCGGCCAGGCAGCCGCTCGATGAGTTGGGCGTCAGGCACTGCGGCACGCAAATGCCAAACTGCGCTGGCCGCCCGGCGGCTTTCAGGCGATCAATCAGGTTGACGGCTCGGATCAGCTCCTGCTTCGATAGATCGCTGCTGGGCAGAGGCGCTCCCAGATAGCGATTGAAGGTGACATGGCGCGCGCCCAGCGCCAGCGCCAAATCCATGATGGCATCCAGCGCATGTTGATTGGCCTGGGTCAAAACGGTGCTGGTGGTGACCGGGATGCCGCGAGCGACAGCCAACCGGATATTGGCGACCGTTTCTGCGAACGAGCCGGCCACGCCGCTGAACAACTCATGCGTGGCGGCTGTGTGGCCGTGCAGCGAGATCACGAGACCGGTCAACTGCGGCGCCGCGGCCAGGAAATCAAGCAGAATTTCCGGCTGTAGCCAACGACCGTTTGTGAAAAGCGAAAACTCGATGCCCCTATCGGCGACGGCGCGCACAATCGCCGCGAAATCTGGATGCAGCGTGGCTTCCCCGCCGGTCAGCTTGACACGGCTGGCGTGCGGCGCGATCTGGTCGAGCACCGTGGCCCACTGCGCCGCGTTCAAGGGCCGGTGGCGGAGCTGACCCCGGCGGGTCTGTTTATCGTCAATGAAGACGTTATAACACCCCGGGCAGCGGTTGTTGCAGGCCGGGGTCAATTCCAACGAATAGAGCACAGGCGCCGACAGCGTGTGAATCACGGGATTGCCTCGGCGGCGCCTGGGGCGACGATGAGATCCGAATCGCTGCCGCAGGCGCCGCAATTCGAATCGAACGCCGGTTGAGACAGATCAGGCCGCGGCGCCGCCGTCTCATCTAACTCAACCGGCAGCAATGGCGCCCCTGCGCCGGAATCGAACAGCTCGATAGTCAGTCTCATGGCGAGGAGAGCAGAAGGCGTCTCCCATTCAGACGTATTGCTCATTGCACAGCTTCCTCCTCGCTCAGGCCGGCTATATCTTCGATGACAAGTAGGAGACGCTTGGGAACGACGTTGTAGGTCTGCCCCACCTGGCGGACGACATCACGCAGGTGATCGAGCCGCTCACCCTTGAGCGGCCGGATACGGCGATAAACCGCCGCCAGAGTCTCACGCAGGCGCGGGGCAACGTCTGAGAATTTCTCGAAATAGGCAACCGAGATGACGAATTCAGTCATCATTTGCTCAAGCAAAAGATCCTTGCCCGCGACCGTCAGCGTCTCGTCCAGGCCCTTGGACGTCCAAATGGCCCGCTGCAGGTGCAGCTTGCCCAGGGCCAGCCAGTATTCATCAATTGGATCATCTATCTTGCCAAAACCGCCCGGCTGCAGCCGATACTCCGGTGGTATCGCTTGTTCGATACGCGCCAGCCATTCTCGTGCCGCAGGTAAGTCACCGCTGTCGGCGTAGGTCTGGGCCAGGTCGTCGTAGGTGTCGAGCGCCTGGCGGGTCAGTCCAAAACTATCAGCAATGTCGGCCGCCTGCAGTTGCAGCGCAATGGCCTGGGCGCGCTTTGCCCCTGCATCTACCGGCGACTGGCCGATCGTTTCCAGGGCGAAGGCCCAGTCGGTATAGGTATCGGCCAGCTCATTGAGCGCCTGCCAGCGACGCATCGGTTCCTTGACCTGATCCTCTTGCGGATCATCAGTGACAAAGATGGTGAGCGCTTCTTCCAGGGCTGCCACAGCCTTAGAAAACAACCTGTTGGCGCTCTCGATGTTGTACGACCCACGCTTGGCGCGATCGCCTTGCATACGATAGGCCTGACCGAGGGTCAGCGTAGCCAGGCCGAGGGCACGGCGGTTATTGAGTTCGTTGGCAATCCTCTTGGCTTCTTCCGCAGGGTGAATCGCCTCATCCGGTCGTCCCAACAGGGCATGAATGGCAGCCTGGGTGGTGAGGCTCATGGCGAGGGGGAAGCGCAGACGTAGCTCACGGCGCAGACTGAGGGCATCTTCGATCAAGGAGTCCGCGTTGTATTGGCGTCCCATGACCGCGTACAGGAATGCCTCGTTGTTAGTTGTGTCGGCCAATTCATCTTTCAGATCGGCCTCGCGCAGGTAGCGCACGGCATGACGGTAATCAGTCAAGGCCCTGCTGTAGCGCCCACTCACCCAACGTGCATAGGCTCGATTGTTGTGGGCTCGTCCCAGGATGCGTTGACGCCACCACTGCTGATACTCATCCGCCGGGACGACCGGTGTCAACGAATCTATGGCCAGGTTCAGCGCTTGTCGGCCAGACGCCTCATTGCCACTGTAGATCAGGGCCTCTGCATAGTAAGTCAACAGATGCGCCCAGAAGTAGACATCATCGGTGTCGAAAATCTTCCTGGCATCAGCGACCAGGGTGGGTTCGAGGGAGAGGGAAGATGTTACTGGCGCGAAGTCCTGATGGACAAAAGGCGGCGCAAATTGCAGGATGACCTCCGCAATCTGAACGGCCCTGTGATTGTCGCCGCGATTGATGTGACGCTTGATCCAGCGGATGGCGCTGTCGCGATTCACCGCTTCCTGGTTCACGCCCTCGTATTGCGCCCGACGGATGGCGCCAGGCTGCTGAAAGAAACGCAAGAACTCATCACGTAGACGCATGTCGAAGCCGACCAGGGCCGCCTTGATGGCCTCCTCGTCCCAGCGCGCAAAGTAGCGCTCGAAACCACGCCGAGGCTCGGCGCGCAGTTCATAGTGCAGAATATCAATCTTGACATTCTGCTGGGCATCCTCATCACTGACGGCCGCCAGCCGATTCTGATAGAACCTGGCAATCTGCTTCCATTTGGCAACACGATCTTCAATTGGCCTGAATTTCATTTTTGGGTCGTCGAGAAGGTCGTACATCTCATCGTGCAGGTAGATGCGCGGCCAGTCCGGACGTGACTTGACAAAAGTGAATCGTTTCATCGCCTCCAGGCGTTGCTGGCACGCATCCAGCGGCCAACCGGGTTCCAGGTAGTACAACAATTCGGCATCGAGGCCCTGGCGTGTGAGCGCCATGTAGGGCAAGGTATCTTCGATGGGGTAGCCGGTGTCCAGTCTCTGGATGCGGTCAATGACACGAGGGGCAATTTCCTGCCAGCGGTCATCAGCGTTGTGCTGGTCGGGTGATCCCTCGGCAAACAGATCTTCGATGTCTGCGCCGCTGTAGACGGCCAGGTCAATCAGGAGGGCCAGGCGGATGGGACGCCCGCCAGTAAACGCGTATAACTGGCCCGGCCCGATGGTGATTTGGCTCTGCGTGCGCTCCTCACGCGTGGCCAGGGCAACCATTTCTGCAAAGTAGCGCGCCGTCTCGGTTTCGTCAAAACCGGCCAGCTCACGGGCGGTGTAGCACCGGTCGGGTTGATTGCCAAATGCGGCACGCAAGTCAGCGTCCAGCTTCATGCTGTTGGGACGGCCGGCAAAGACAATGACGGCGTTGTGCAGTTGCGGCAGCGTCTCCAGCAGCCACATCTTCACCGCGATGGCCTCCTGCGGCACCTGGCAGATCGTTTGGATGATGTCGTTCTCATACTGAACCAACTCGACCGTGTCGAAAGTGAGCAGGACGCGCGCCTGATCCGCCAGTGCGTTGAACCCCTCGACGAAGGCTGCTGTGAGCTGGACACGAAGCGATTCGAGTTGCTTTGCCTCCACATGCTCGTGACGCTGGCGCTCAAAACTCGCGCGCAGACCCCAGTAATGGTCAAAATAGTGGCGGTCAGGGTCAATGGCCTCACAGATCGCCCTCTCGATACCACTGTTGCTGTGGGTGCTCGACAGGTAGAGATCAATGATCTTGCTCCAACGGAGCGGGCGCTCGGAAGTGCTGCGCTGACCTGCGGATTCGCCAATTTTCTCCAACAGGCGCGTCTTGCCAATACCGCCAGGCCCGTGGAAGTAAAGAACGTCGGTGTGTCCCCAGTGGGCGAACGCGTCCTGGGCCAGCTTCAACTCGACCGCGCGGCCGATGATGTCCTCTGTGCGTAAGGCGTAATGTCTTAAGTTAGTCATGAGATTGCCTCCGTGTCAAGGTATCGTTGCGCCATTGCTGCTGTGCTGACTCACCACCCGCGCCAGCGCATCAACACGCTCAGTCAACTCCTGGTAGCAATCGCCCAGCAATTCCTGCAATTCATCATCTCGCTTCAGCTCCTCCAGCAGCGTCGTAACGCCTTCCAGGTCAAGCCTGCTCGTAACGGGATCCAGATAAGCCGTAACCGTAGGCTCGATCACGCTCCACGGGGTGTCGCCGCCGGCCCGCGCCTTCGCGCGCATGGCGTCATGGTAGATAGCGGCGATGATGTAGGTAGCGCTCAGCGGTTGGCTCTCGCGAATCAGTCTGACATAAAGGTCTTTGGCGCTGCGATGGCGCCGGTCATACTCGTCGGCATCAGTCAAGAGCAGCCAACGATTGATGATCTTGCGCACGGTTGGGTCAATGATATAACCGTGATGGGTTTGACTCCAAAACGTCAGGTCAGTGCCGAGCATAGACTTGATGATGTCCTGAAAGTACGAGTCTGGTTCGGCCCTCAAGTCATCGTTGTTTTCAGTTTCGGCCAGGAACATCTGCAGGGCTCGAATATGAAAATGGCGCAGGGTGGCTGCGGCAAGCAAGCGTTGGCGCACATCCCAGTTGACATGATTGAGCCACCATTCGATCACGGTTCCCAGGAGATCGGCAAAGTCCTTTTCGAACTGTCGTGCCACACGCTCATCAATCGGTTGTGCAGCCGGTGTCAAAGCGGCCAGTCCTTCACCCAAACGCCAGGTGGCATAGGGATGACCGAAGGAGTACGGGTAGAGGATGTTGCCAACCAGCTCCGCCTCTGCGACTCTGCGTTCCTGCTTGAGTTGGGCGGTAACCTCATCCGTTTTGAAAGGCAAAACCTGCCAACGCTTGAGTCTGCGTCGCACTTCAAACTGCTGAAAGCGCTTCATCTCTTTGCGCGCCGCAAACACAAGCAGCATCCTGGAGTCGCGCCCGATGGGCATCCACAGGTGTTCCTCGAACCAGGCAAACCAATCGAAATGGGTGTCTTCGAGAATGTCGAGCGAGTCAAAGAGGCAAATGGGCACGAAGCGCTCGCTCAACGCCTGGAACAAACAGACGATCGCCCTGGCGATCTCTTCTGGAGATTGGCCGCCTGCAATCGCCTCGTTGATCAGAGCGATTTCCCTTCGTTCGTCGGTGTTGAGTTGATTTTCGAGACGGTGAATCGCTTGTTGCACACTCTGCGTGAAGGTCCGCAGCAGTGCGTCGAGGGTCTCGCAGTGGCGTACCGTATCTTCGGCAAAGTCAAAAACAATGGCAAAACTGCCTTTTTGCTGGGCGTCGGGCTGATCGTGCCCAAGTTCGTGCGCCAGGTGTCGTATGATCCAGGTCTTGCCCAGCCCGCTGACTCCCCACAACATGATGATTTGGCGCAGCGATTGCCCGTGCTTGGCTTCCTTCAGTTGGTCCCGAAAACCCTGCAAAAGTTTCTCGCGTGCAACGAATTTATCGGTCTCGTAGGCCGGGGGTGGAACATAGACGACACCTGACGTCAGGCTTGGTTGGGGTTGCATCTGCGTCAGGGCAGACGCAGCGCCCCTTGCTTGTGTCATAATCTCCTCCTTTGCAAAGCCGTCAAGCGTGCCACAAGTTCATGGTGAACCTCCACGTTGACATGAGAACAAAAACAAAAAAGCCAATACCCCAAAATTGGGTATTGGCTCTACTAACCCAGATCGCCAGGGCGTTTGGTTTGCTGAAAGGCGATTACCTTCCATGCAATGTGAAAAATAGCTGCGGTCCACTGACCGGAGACGCGTAGGGTATGCATCATGCACTGCCGATCTTTCTTAGATTTGCGCACAAGCGGCGCGGAAATCGTGTTCAGTCAGACGATAGTTCTCGTTGCGACTATTCTAACCGGTCAACTAAACACTTACTTGACAACGACTTGACAACTTAGGGCTGGTCAAAAGAGCGTCCTGTTCTTTTTGGGCATGTTCTGCCGGAATACAAACAGGGATCTGTTGATTGCTAAGCTCTGTGCGCAGCCTGGCGCGCTAGCGTTTAGCCACATGATTCAGCTGCACACCGCGACCACGCACGGTAGCCAAATAGATCGGCTCATCGGCCCCCTTGGGTTCGATGAGATCGCGCAGGCGGCTCAGTACACGGCGCAGAGCCGAGTCGCCATCAAATATGTCAATCAAATCCTCGTTTTCAACGACCTCTCCTGCATTATCATAGAGAACGGAGAAAAGCTCTAGCAACCGGCCCGTTAACACGGACTCGCGCGCCCCGACACGAATCCGGCCAGTCGCTTTATCGAAGCGCAGGAGTGGAACCCCGGTGATGACCGATGACTGCATGCCTGCTTTCCAATCGTTCCGAATCGTCTCCCATTCCTGCCACGTCAGCAAGGGACGAACTGGCTCGGTGGGCTGTGCTGCCTGGCGGCGCGCATGGGTGACGATCAAGCTGTCGCACAGTTCGATCAGATTGCGTGGCACCTCGCTCGCGGTCTTGATCAGATTAGTGTGCAAAAGCGCGCCGCAATCAGGTTCGCATAATTCCTCGAAATCAGAGACCCTGGTATCGCTGAACACCACCAGCCGTTGGCGCAGCAATTCAGCCAACGACTCATCGTTCCATACGATACTCCGTGTGGGCAAGCGATCTATGCGCACACCGGGCCGGCGATGCAATTCGGTTTGTAGATCAGCCGGTAAAAAGAGCTTGAACGCCGTGTCGTCGGCTTCCATAATGTCCAGGTCCGCCAGCAAGGGGGCAAGAAAATCGGCCATGAAATCCGGGTTGTCGGTCAGTGGGGGGCGTTCATCAACCTCATCAATCAGAATGCAGACATCGGTCAAGCCGGCTTGACGCACCAGGCGCATGAACGATTGCCAGAGGAAGAGCGGTGAACGAGAGTTTTCATCAATCGCTGCCGGTGGTGCATCGGCCAGGGCCAGCCAGAAGCGCCCGGCTGGTTTCCATTGCTGCGCTTGACTTTCGAACAGAACAGTTAATTGGCGACCGGCGTAGGCCTGATCGAACGCTCGCCAATCGTACACAGGTATGGCGCCGGTTGCAGCACGGAGCTGATCGGTGAACCAGACTTGATCCTGCGCCACCGGACAGAAGGTGTCCCAGAACCAACGTAAGCGCTGCAGTCCCTTCCCCGAGAGACATTTGGCCAGGTTGACATCATTGGCCAGAGTCTCAACCAGTGTGAGTGTGGCGCGATCCAAGATTAGCCGGATGTGGTCCCCCGCAGTGAGGGGGCGTCCGTTCTTGACCCACTCTGCCAGGTTGCCGAACGACGTATATTCAACCCCCAGCGTGGTGGACGACGGGTTGTAGGGCCGGCAATCGCGCGCGACCATGATGCGATGCGCACTTTTGCCGCAGCCACGTGACGCGTAAACAATCAGGGTCTGGGCTTCGCGAATCTCATCATAATAGGGCGTGGAAATAAAATAGGTGTGGAGGTACGGTTCGCGCTTCGCTTCCTGTTCGGCCACACGGACATCGAACGGGTTCGCGCGAAACTCATGCAGGACCAGCCAATCGCGTAGGGCCTGCTTTTCGGCAACGGTGAGGATCGGTTTGGAACTGGAACTGGTTGATTTACTCATGGCCGGGGGCCTCCTGCTACTCCCGACACCACATGGGCACGCGTATCCAGGCGCAAATCAACTGACACTGTTCTCATTCTACCACGAGTCCGCGTCCGTCGCAATACAGCCCTGCCAGGTATCGCGATGACAGTGGGCGGGGCCGTCAATAGTTGGTAGCGGGCGCAGGCGAGTGGCACAATTTGCTCTCTACGCCTTCCATGTGGTGCAATCGGTGATTAGGGGGACCACGCGGGCTTACCGATGGGTGGTTGCAGGCGTCGAGTCCCTGCACCCTGGGCATTGAGACTCAATCTTGTATGCGAAAAGGCGCCGGTTGTTTATTCAACCGGCGCCTTGTTCTACATCTTACGTTTCGCTTTCAGTCTGCTGAGCCTTTGCCCTGGCTGCGCCCGACCAACGGTCGAACGATGGCCTGATTCAGCACGCGATACGCCGGCGCAAGGCCATACCTACCACGGTCAGCAGCACGAGGGCCAGGGCCAGCGGCAACCATAGATTGCTCGTTCCCGGCGTGCCGCTGTCCAGGCTGCTCAACTCCACACCGGTCGGCGGAGTCGTCGGTGTGGCCGTTGGAGTGGCGGTGGGCGGCACGATTGTGGCCGTGGGAGTGGCCGTGGGCGGCACGGATGTGGCCGTGGGTGTCGCGGTCGGCGCCACACTCGTTGCTGTTGGCGTGGGCGTGGGGCCGGCGGGCTGGCATGACTGCACCGTTACGTCGTCAACATACCAGCCCTCGTAGCTCACCGAGCTGTCGGTGCCCAGGCGCATGCGGAAGCTCGCGGTCTGGCCCGCATAGCTGGTGACATCCACAATCGAGTTCAGGTAGGGCTGTGCGGGGTTGCTGCACCAGGCCTGCAGACCGGCCAACGGGTTGCCAAAGCTGCCGGAGACCGCCCCGTTGTAGGGGTCGGTCAGCAGTGAGGCGTTCGGCACCTGGGTCCAGGTCGCGCCGCCGTCGGTGGACACTTCCAGGATGCCGCCATCGTAGCAGGCCGTGGCGCCGCTTGACTCGATGTGCTGATAGTTCCAGAACTTGAGCGTGACCGGGTTTTGGCCGCTGGGCAGGGCCACGGCCGGCGAGACCAGGCGCTGATCGCTGACGGTCGCCGGATCGTTCGCCTTCCAGGAGGTTGTGCCGCTGTGCGGCCGCGCGGTGGAGAGCGCCCAGGTGTCGCCGGTGCCGCTGTGCGTCCAACCGCCGGCGCCCGCCTCGAAGTCGTTGGTGTACAGAATGTTGGCCGTCGTGCCGGGGCCACAGTCGCCAGGCGCAGCCTGGGTGGTGAAGCTGAAGACGGCAGAGTAGGCGCCGGCGCCGCAGGCGTTGTTCGCCTTCACCCGCCAGTAGTAGGTGGTGCTGGTGTTGAGCGAGGCGCCATTCCAGGTTGTGCCGGTCAGGCCCGTGGCCGAAGCGACAACAGTGACGAAGCCGGCGTCGGTCGCGACCTGGATGTCATAGGTGCCGGCGCCGCTGGCCGCGTTCCAGGTAAACGTCGGCGCCGCGGGCACGTTGAGTGCGCCGTTAGCCGGCGCGGTCAGGACCGGCACGCCTGGCGCGGCCGCTTGCACGGTCAGGTCAACGGCGGTCTGGTGGACGTTCGGGCCGGCCGCTGTGCCAACGACGTTGAAGTTATAGCTGCCCGCCGCCGCGCCGCTGATGGTCATGGTGCTGGCGCCGGGCGGGGTGACCGGGTTGGTGCTAAAGCCGGCCGCGCCGGGGTTGCCTGATGCGCTCAGGGTCACCGGGCTGTTGTAGCCGCTGACGCTGCCAATGTTCACGTTGTACGCGGCATTGGCGCCCACGCAGATCTGCTGGCTGGCGGGCGTCACGGCCAGGGTGAAGTCGGGCGTGCCGCAGGCATCGAACTTGAACGCGCCGATGCGGGTGCTCCACTGGGTGGCGGCGTTCCATTGCCCCGTGAACCAGAAGGTGCAGTCGTCCACCGGATCAACGCTCATGGCCGCGTAGTCGCCGTAGCGGTTGCTGCCGTTGATGCTCGTGCCGTTGACCAGGGTGTACTCGCCCTGCGGCAGCGTGCCCAGCGGGTCCGAGGCCAGGCGGCCGGCGTAGCGCAGCGACGGATAGACCGTCTGGCTGGAGACGTTGTAGCCCACGGCGATGTTGCCCGCGCCGTCCATGGCGATGCCGCCCATCCAACGGTTGTCCGTGGTGGTGGGCGCATAGGTGCCTTCCTGATAGAGACTCCACGCACCCGCGCCGACCTTGCGCATCTCGAACCAGCGCACGCCGCCAAAATTGTTGCCATTGATGTCGGTGACGAAGTTGCCCACCAACGTCTCATGGTCGCCGAAGTTGCGATAGGCCAGGCGGTTCATGATGACTTCACGGATCGGGTCCAATGAGGAGGAACTGCCCTGCGCCACGCCCGGCATGCCCATGCAGTAGAACGAGGTCAGGCCACACAGGTCCGAATCGAACTCGGCCGTCACGATGTCGGGCAGCTTGGTGAAGGTTGAGCTGGCGGGCGTGGTCCAGTCCACGTGGAAGGCGTAGATCTCCAGGATGTCGCTGCTGGGGAAGCCGCTGGGGCCATGCACTTCGGTGTCGCGGTGGCGCATGATGTAGTCCGGCGCGCCCGCTGGCGGTGTGGTCATGCCGTCCAGGTCGGCCGGGGTCAGGGCCTGGAAGCTGAAACCGGATAGATTGGCCGCGGTGAAGCGCTGGAACGTGGCTGGCAGGCCGGCCAGCATCTTGGCGCGGTCCAGCGCGAAGGCCGACGGGCTGCTTTCATTGGCGGTTCCGTAGTAGGCATCGGGCCACACGCCGTACTTGGGGTAGTCCGGGAAGCTGGGCATGCTGAACGAATACGAGTAGTACGCGCCCAACGGATCAGCCGTCTGCGAGATGAGGACGCACAACGCGTTGCCAGAACCGAATTCGCTCAAGAACCAACGGTTGGCCAGTTGGTCATACAGAACAACCGGATCGCCGTTGCCGGTGGCGCAGCCGCCCAGGGATGTGAGAGCAAAGGCCTGGATCAAGGCGCCGGTCGCTTTGTTGTAGACGGCCACATCGGTGGCATTGATCATTTGGATGTAGTGGTTGGCGCCGACATCGCCCACGGTGTCCGGCGGGTTGACGAAGGTGTAGCCCTGGCCGTTGAAGTTAAAGATCGGGGTGCCAAAGGCGTCAGGCTGGGCCGGGGGAGCCGCGGCTTGCAGGGGCAGCAGCGGGTCCGGGCCGCCCTTGACATCGAAGGTGGGATCGAGATTGGCATTGAAATTCATGCGCGGGTTGATCTCGCGATCCAAGGTGGGTTCATGGACGGGCGGCGGTGCATCGCGGCCGGCCGACGTCAGGACTGGCGTGACGGGATCGCTGGCGGTGAACTCGCCGACCGGCGTCTCCTGTTGGGCAGCGCCGGTCAGATTGACCGCGCTGCGCTGTCCGGCCAGGGTCTTGGTGCTCGTCATGTCAGCGGGCAGCACAAAGGCCAGGCCGAACACCATCAAAATTGTGATGGCGCCGAAAAACTTACGTGCGTACTTCATGCGTCATTCCTCCTACTCACGGCATTGATTTTTGGCTGCCTCATGGGGCCGCCTTTTAGAACAGGGGTTGAGTTAACTCGGAAGCCGCCGCGGCGGCCTCCGCCACCGATGCTTGTCCATAGAAGGCGCGTTCGATCTCTTTGCTGACCGTGTCTTCGATCGCGGGCCAATTGGACATGACCGGAACGGTACGTAGGGTTGGCACGGCATCAAGCCAGACCTGGCTGTGAGCCGGTTTTTGGGTAGGATCAAGGAAACTGGCCGATTCGGCGACCATGCGCAGTGAAGGCACCGTGCGACCGCTGCGGGCTACAATTTCCTGACCTGTGACGGAGTTAGCGTATTCGATGAATTTCCAGGCGGCCTCCTTGTCTTTGCTCTTGCCGGCCATGCAATAGCCGTCGCTGTGCAGGATGCTGGCCGATTGCGACCCTCGGGGTAGCGGCGCCACGTCCCAATCGAAATTTTTGATGGTGCGCATGGTGGGCACCGCGCGCCGGCTGTTGAAATACATGCCCAACGCGCCGCTGAGGAAACGGCTCTCGCTCTCCTGCGCGGCCTCGGCGGCCGCGTCCGGAACCACCTTCTCCCTGACCTGCAGATCCACGAACCACTGGAACGCCAAGCGCGCGGCCGGGCTGTCCAGGCTAAGGCGCGTCGGGTTGGCGGGATCGTCAACCAACTCGCCGCCGGCCTGCCAGATGAAAGGCGCCAGGCGATAGAGGATAGGATCAATGCCAACGCCGTACTGGTCGGTGACGCTGTCGCCGTTCTTGTCCACGGTCAGCGCCCGGGCGGCCGCCACGAAGTCAGCCCAGGTCCAATCGTTGGTTGGATAGGGCACGCCGGCCGCGTCGAACAGCGCCTTGTTGTAGTAGATCACCAGGCTGGAGACGTTTTGCGGAACGCACCACAGCTCACCCTGGTAGCGGAACGCACCGAGCGCCGGCGGATAGAAATCGCCCGCTTTCAGCACCTGGCTCCTGGCCAGGCGCGGCCCCACGGCCTCCAGCGCGGCTCTATCGGCGAACGCCGCGATGCGGCGATTGTTGAGCAACATCACGTCCGCGGGTGCGCCCGCGGCGAAATCCGCGGCCAGCCGCCGCAGATAGTCGGCATCATCCGGCATGTAGCGCAATTCCACGGTGTAATCCGGGTTGGCGGACTGGAAAGAGTCTACGAGCGTTTGGTAAGCCTCGTACTCCGCCTTGCTGCCGGAGACCATGAACGAAATCGAGTGTGGCGTTGGCGCGGCCGCACAGCCGGACAGAGTTGGCAAAATCAGCAACAGAACGAACAACAGTAGAGACAGCTTGCGCATCAGCCTTTTTCCAGGAGCGCGGCGATTGAGTTGTCGCTCAGAAAGAGCGGTTGCAAGGCAACGAACAGCAGGATGATCGGGATGGTCATGAACGTGGCGCCGGCCATCAGGAGCGGCCAGTTCGTTGCATCGAGCTGCTTGAGGATCTGCACGCCGATCGGCAGGGTGTAGGTTTGCGGCCGGTACAGATAGAGTACGGGATTGGTAAAGTCGTTCCAGAACTGAACGAAGGCCAACATGACGACTGCGGCCACCGTTGGTCGGGCCAGGGGCATGGCAAGTTCCCGGTAGGTCGTCCAGGCGTCGGCGCCTTCGAGCCGCGCCGCCTCGTAGATCTCGGCCGGCGTGCGGCGAAACGTCCAGAAGAAGAGCAGCACCAACAGCGGTCCGCCGCCGGCAAAGGCCGGCAGAATCAGCGACCACACCGTGACCAGCAGACCGGCCCAACTCAGCATCTGGTAGCGAAACAGCCAGACAGCGGATGGGGGCACCATGAGCAGGAAGACGGCGACGATCAGCAGGCGATTGCGCCAGGGGTCGCGCACCTGTGACAGGCCAAATCCGCCCAGGGACGCGGTCAACAGCGTCAGTGGCACGGACACCGCGACGACCAGTACCGAGTTGAGCAGGTAACGAGCCAGGGCACCTGGCGAAAAATCTCGACGTAGTTGCCCCATTGCGGGTCGGCCGGCCACCACTCGACGGTGCGCGGGGGCGGCAGTCCCAGCGGCCGCAATGACACGACCGCCATCCAGAAAAGCGGCAGAACGAACAGAAGCGCCACGGCCACCCCGACCAGCCCCGAAACGACAAACCGGGCAGGGTCTCGCCTGGGTCGCGCTGATGGTCCGGCGCGATCGAATGCACGGCCGCGCACGGGGGGCGTTGGGGAATGCCCCTCTCCCGGTTCAGGCGATGTCATCATGTCTGTTCAATCCAACCAGGTTCACAATGCCCACCACCAACAGGCTGGTCAACAGGTACAGAATCACCGTCATCGCCGCGGCAAGGCCAAAATCAAAGAGATCAAAGGCCAGTTCGAACACGAGTAGGGGCACGAAGGTCGTGGCGTAATAGGGGCCGCCATAGGTCATGACAAACGACGGTGTAAATGTGTTCTGCAGGCTGACCACGATATCGCGAAACGTCAGCAGCAGGAGCCAGGGTGTCAGCAGCGGCAGGGAAATGCGCCAAAAGGACTGCCAGGCATTGGCGCCGTCAACACGCGCCGCCTCGTAGATCACCCTGGGAATGGTCTTGAGGCCAACCAGCAGCAGCACCATCCCCTCACCGATGGTGAACAATGACATCAGCGCCAGGCTCATACGCGCGGTCGTCGGGTTGAGCAGCCAATCAGGCGTTGGCAGACCCACGGCGTGCAGCACGGCGTTCAAGGGGCCATACAGCGGGTTGAGGATCCACAGCCAGATCAGCGCGTATGCGCCTTCGGGGAGGATAGTCGGCAGAAAGACCGCTGCGCGCAGTCCGCCGAACAGGCGACCGCTTTGTTGCAGCAAGAGCGCCAGCAACAGAGCGCCGAGCAGACGCAGCGGCACAGCCAGGAAGATGAACTGCAGCGAGATACGCAGCGAAAGCCGCGCCAGCGGCGAAGCCAGCAGCGCCCGGAAGTTGTTCAGACCGACCCAGGTGGGCGGTTGGATCGCGTTGTACTTGGTGAAAGCCACGCCCAGGGTAATCAGGGCCGGCAGGACGATCAAGATCAGAGAGCCGAGAAAAAAGGGAATCAAAAAGAGGCGGGCCTGGGTTTCGTAAGCAGAAAGCGACCAGGTTCCAGACCCCGGAGCCGCATTGGGGTTCTTAACGTTGGCGGGCCGCGAATTCGTCAAAGACACACTTCCTCTCCTCACCTCTCCTCTTCCTCCCCTCTCCTCTCCGCACCGCGGAGAGGAGAGGGGCCGGGGGTGAGGTGAGGCCGCTAAACCCGCCCTCTCCCTCCCCTCCCTCCTCTCCGGCAACGGAGAGGAGAGGGGCCGGGGGTGAGGTGGGGTCTTAGCGCGCGCTGCGCTGGCGTAGCGACATGCCCACCACAGTCAACAGCACCAGGGCCAGGGCCAGCGGCAACCACAGATTGCTCGTTCCCGGCGTGCCGCTGTCCAGGCTGCTCAACTCCACACCGGTCGGCGGAGTCGTCGGTGTGGGCGTGGCCGTGGGCGGCACGGAGGTGGCCGTCGGGGTGGCGGTCGGCGCCACACTCGTCGCTGTCGGCGTGGGGGTGGGGCCGGCGGGCTGGCATGACTGCACGGTCACGTCGTCAACGTACCAGCCTTCATAGCTCACCGAGCTGTCGGTGCCCAGGCGCATGCGGAAGCTCGCGGTCTGACCCGCATAGCTGGTGACATCTACAATCGAGTTCAGGTAGGGCTGCGCGGGGTTGCTGCACCAGGCCTGCAGACCGGCCAACGGGTTGCCAAAGCTGCCGGAGACCGCCCCGTTGTAGGGGTCGGTCAGCAGTGAGGCGTTCGGCACCTGGGTCCATGTCGCACCGCCGTCGGTGGACACTTCCACAATGGCGCCATCGTAGCAGGCCGTGGCACCGCTTGACTCGATGTGCTGATAGTTCCAGAACTTGAGCGTGACCGGGTTTTGGCCGCTGGGCAGGGCCACGGCCGGCGAGACCAGGCGCTGATCGCTGACGGTCGCCGAATCGTTCGCCTTCCAGGAGGTTGTGCCGCTGTGCGGCCGCGCGGTGGAGAGCGCCCAGGTGTCGCCGGTGCCGCTGTGCGTCCAACCGCCGGCGCCCGCCTCGAAGTCGTTGGTGTACAGGATGTTGGGCGTCGTGCCGGCGCTGCAGTCGCCAGGCGCTGCCACCGTCGTGAAGCTGAAGACGGCGGAATAGGCGCCGGCGCCGCAGGTGTTGGTGGCCATGACCCGCCAGTAATGCACGGTATTGGTGTTCAGCGTAGTGCCTGGCGTCCAACTGGTGCCGGTCAGGCCGGTGGCCGAAGCGACAACAGTGACGAAGCCGGCGTCGGTCGCGACCTGGATGTCATAGGTGCCGGCCTGGCTGGCAGCCGCCCATGTGAAGGTGGGCGTGGCCGGCACGTTGAGCGCGCCGTTGGCCGGAGAGGTCAGCGTGGGGGCGCCGGCCGCGGCCGTGAAGAGATTGAGCACCACATTGGCCGATTTCGGGCCGGAGGTCGAAGCGGCCGACACGGTAATCGTCGAGCTGCCGGCCGAGGCCGCGCCGGTGTTGCCGATGGTCAGCACGCTGGCGCCGGGCGGGGTCACCGGGTTGGTGCTGAAGCCAGCAGTGGTGCCAGCCGGGTTGCCACTGGCGCTTAGGGTGACGGGGTCCACGTAGCCCAGGATCGAGCCGATGGTCACGTTGTAGGTCGCGTTGGTCGGTGCGCAGATGGACTGGCTGGCCGGTGCGACATCCAGCGTGTAATCAGGCGCGAACGCTTCTTTGTCGAACCAGACGTCCGGGTCCTGATGTCCGCTCTGAATGTTGCGATCATCTGACCACTGGATATAGCCAAAGCCGGCGTCCTGAAGCTGCTGGTCGTAGTCGCCATGGTAGCAAGATGCCAGGCTGGGGTCAATGTAGACCGGCGAAGAGACATCGCTCACGCGCTGGCTCGCTTGCCAGGTGGCGCCGCCGTCATGCGAAATGCGCATGTAGTAGTCGAAGAGCAGGTTGCCAGCATCGAGCCGGCGATCGTACCAGGTGGCGACGATGCGACCGGAAGGCCCGGCGCTGATGGTGGGGAAGAACTGATCGCGGGTCGTGGCGTCGTCGTTCAGCTTGACCTCGGCGCCCCAGGTCGCGCCGTTGTCGGTCGAGCGGCGGTAGTAGACATCAATCACGTCGCCGGTGTTCAGGCTGTCCGGGTCGCGACTGTAGACCACGTGCAGATTGCCGTTGGGCGACACCGTGATCTGCGGCGAAGGCAGGTAGCGGATATTGCCATTCAGGGCCGGCCGGCCGCAGCTTGCGGTGGGGCCTGACGCCTGTGGATTGATGCCGCCGGTGAGTGGGTTGGCCGTGGCGGCAAAGGTGGTGCCGCCATTGGTGGAGCGCACGACTTCGATGTTGATCGGGCCGCTGGGATAGGGATTCCAACGTACCCAGGAGACGTAATAATCACCGTTGGGCGCTACTGCCGGCCAGGCGCCCTGTACATCAACACCCGACGCGCTCAAAATTACAGGCGATGACCATGTCGCGCCCGCGTTGGAGGAGTAGATCGCATGAATCCGAGCATCGGTGAAGTCGGTCCAGGCTATGTACAGGCGGCCGTAATAGGGACTGGCCGCGTTGTTGTCAACCGCCATCAGTTCCTTGTCATCGTTGGCGCCCGAATGCGCCATGCCGACCCAGGTCAGCGTGGCGCAGTCGTCCGTGGACTTCCACAAGCCCAGGCCACTGGCATGCAGCGTGGTTATGTAGAAGAGACCGTCGGACTTACGCCAGACCAGGCTGGGATCGCCGTAGGACAGACCGCCGGCGCCGGTTGGCACCGCACCGTTGTCGGTGAAGCTGACGCCGCCGTTTGTCGAGCGGCTGAAGCCGGTGTAGCCGATGCCCTGGACCACACCGCTGTAGGAGTCGTTGTAGGCCGAGCAGAGCGTGCCGGTCGTTTCGTTGCGGGCGATGCTGGTCTCGCTCTGGGTGTGGGAGGTACCGCCCGGGTCGAGCGTTGGATTGTTGACCAGGACATCGGCGCCCAGGGAGGGAACGCCGGGCTGACCGGCCGCGGCATCCTCGGACTTCACCTGACCCAATTCGCCGGCGCGACCGCAGGCGATGAGCAGGTTGGTTTCGAACATGCCGGACATTAGCCCGCGCGCTTTGGGATCATCCAACAGTGCGCACGCCGCCGTGGGCGACTTGGTTGCGGTGAGGGTTGAATTGGCCGGCGCGGGCAGCAGGCCGGCGGCAGGCTGAGTGGCGTTGGCTGCCAGCGGCACTAAGAGCAGAGCCACCACAGCGAGCACATACAACAAACGGAGCGGTTTCACAGTGTAGTTCCTCCTACGAAAAGAGAGAGATGGGTGAAATAGACTGATCGGCAGGCGTGCCATTGTATCACCAAAGCACACCAGCCCCAAACAACCTCTATGATCTGGACGCGGGCAGGGTGGGATCCGGCGTCGCCAGGGTATCCTCGATCGTCAGTGTGACCTGGCCGGTTTCGCGCAGCAGCAGGCCGATGTTGATGCGGTGGGGGCCGGCGGTCAAGTGCGGGCCAATGCCTACCAGGGTCAGTTCCATCTTCAGGGGCCAGTCGAAGGGATGCTCCGGTGAGACGTTGGCGGCCGGACGCAGGCTCTTGCGGGTTTGCAGAAGCAAATCGTCGCCGGTATACAGACGGCCATCCACGGTGAGGGGACCAATACCGAGCAGCGTGCCGGGCGCCAGGCGGTTGCTCAGCCGCAGCTCGAAACCATCGCGGCGATTGCGCAGACTGCCTTCGACGTAGAAACGACGCAACAACGCAGGCGGTACCGGCATTGGTTCCCTCTCGCTTCGACTGACTTCTTGACTTTCACTGACTTCTTGGCTTCACTCGCGCCGCGGTCAGATGGCGGCGCCGCCATCCACATGCAGGACATGCCCGGTGATATAGGCTGCTTCATCAGACGCCAGGAAAACGTAGGCGTTGGCAATGTCCTCCGGCCGGCCCAATTGGCGCAGCGCAATTTTGGCCTTCAGGTCTTCCAACACCTTGTCCGGGATGCCGGCCAGCATTTCGGTGCTGATGAAGCCGGGCGCGACGGCGTTGACGCGCACCCCCTTCGGTCCCAATTCCCGCGCCCACACTTTGGTCATGCCGATGACGCCGGCCTTGCTGGCTACGTAGTTCGTCTGGCCGTAGTTGCCATAGACGCCCACCACCGATGAGGCGTTGATGATGGCGCCGCTGCCCTGTGCCACCATCAGCGGCGCCACCGCCTGGGTGCAGTTGAACACTCCCTTGAGGTTGACATTGATGACGAAATCGAAGTCCTGCTCGGTCATCTTGAGCAGGCTGCGGTCCCGAATGACGCCGGCGTTGTTGACCAGGACATCAATGCGGCCAAACCGCGCCACCGCCGCGCTGACCAACGCGTCCACGCTGGCGCGCTCGGTGACATTGACTTGGACGAAGATCGCGCGGCCGCCGCCGGCGCGAATGTCGGCCGCGGTCTGTTCGCCGCCGGTCACATCCAGATCACACACCACCACCTGCGCGCCCTGGTCGGCAAAGGCCAGGGCCGTGGCGCGGCCGATACCGCGAGCCGAGCCGGTGATGATGGCTACTTTATCCTGTAGACGCATTGGGTCTCCTTTGCTCCCCGCTGTTTCGTTAGCAACTCAATTGACCAGTTCCAGGCTGAGCGCGACCGCTTCGCCGCCACCCAGGCAGAGGCTTGCCAGCCCAGTTCGTTTACTCTGCTGCTGCAGGGCATGGATGAGCGTCACCACCACGCGTGCGCCGCTGCAGCCGATCGGATGGCCCAGGGCAATCGCGCCGCCGTTGACGTTGACGCGTTCCCAATCCCAACCCAATGCATGTCCATCGGCCAGGACCTGCGCGGCAAAGGCCTCGTTGACCTCGATCAGGTCGTAGTCGGCCACCGTGGTGTTCGTTCGTTCGAGCAGCCGGCGCACCGCGTAGATGGGCGCCGTGAAAATTTCCAACGGCTTGACCCCAGCCTGCGCGTAGCCAGTGATACGCGCCAGCGGCGTCAGTCCTAACTCGGCCACACGGGCGCCGCTCATCACCACCAGCGCGGCCGCGCCATCGCTCAGCCCGGGCGCATTGCCCGCCGTGACGGTGCCCCCTTCCACGAAGGCCGGGCGCAAGCGCGCGAGGGATTCCCGGGTACTGTCACGCCGCGGGGTCTCGTCGGCAGCGAATAGCAAGGGCGGGCCTTTGCGTTGAGGGATCTCCACGGGCACAATCTCCGCGCGAAAGCGGCCGGCCTCCTGCGCGGCCAGCGCCTTTTGTTGGCTGGCCAGGGAAAACTCGTCCTGCTCTGCACGGCTGATCTTGTACTCGCTCGCCACCCACTCGGCCGAATTGCCCATGTGGTGATGCTCGAACGCGCACCAGAGACCGTCATGCACCACGGCATCTACCAGTTCGGCATTGCCCAGGCGATAGCCGCTGCGCGCCTGGGGCAGCAGATACGGCGCCATGTCCATGCTCTCCATGCCGCCACACACGTAGATGTGGCCGTCGCCGGCGCGGATCGCGTTGGCCGCCATCATGATGGCCTTGAGGCCGGAACCGCACACTTTGTTGATGGTGGTCGCGCTGACGGTTTCGGGCAATCCGCCCAGGAGAGCGGCCTGCCGCGCCGGCGCCTGTCCCGCGCCGGCCTGCACCACATGGCCCATGATCACTTCATCTACCTGGGCCGGGTCAATGCCCGCCCGCGCCACAGCCGCCCGCACAGCCACGCCGCCCAACACCGCGGCTGGAACATCTTTCAGCGTGCCCTGAAAGCGTCCAATCGGGGTACGCGCCGCGCTGACAAGATAGACTTCTAATTGGTCTGCCATAGAATCCTTTCTGGTATGTGATCTATAATCCGGGGTAGGGGCATGGCCTTGCGCCTGCCCGCGTGGGCGACCGCAAGGGTGCGCCCCTACAAATTGAGAAGATACCCTTTCTGCGTCTGGTCCTACAGGATGGCGGCGAAGGCGCGCAGTTGCTCCCCGGCCGCGCCGACAATCGGCTCTCCATGTCCCAGGCAAAGAACTTCGATATCCAGTTTGGCGAGCCGGCGGATCGTCTCCACGGCCAGCACGCGACTGGGTGTCAAGAAACCTACCGGGGGAACGAGCCGGCCACCGCGCCGCGCCAGCGCATCGGCTCCGATCAGGATTTTTCGTTCGGGATGATACAGGGCAATCTGTCCGGGCGCATGACCGGGTGCATGGAATACTCGAAAACCTTCGGCCAGCATCTGCCGGTCGAGCACCATGTCATCTACCGGGCTGGGGCGATACTTGAAGATCACGCGATCGAGCAGGCGGAAGAGCGGCGTCATGGCGTAGCCCAGGACCGTTGGCGCCAGGGCGCGCACACGCTGGCCCAACACGCCAGGCACCTCCGCCGCATGGGCGATGACCGCGGCGCCGGTCGCGGCGCGAATTTGGGCCAGGCCGCCGACATGATCGAAATCGGCATGGGTGATGATGATGCGATCAACAGCGTGTGGCCCATGGCCAGCATCGCCCAGCGCTCTGAGGATGGGGTAGGCGTGCCAGGGCATGCCGGTATCAATCAACGTGAAGCCATCAGCGCGCTGCCACAGGTACACGTTGACCTCGCGCACCTCGTCGAACAGCCACAGCCCCTGAACGATCTCCCGCATGGGCCTAGAGGCCTCCCATGTGGAAGCGATCCTGATAGAGCTTCATCGCGCGCAAAATTTCGGTCTTAGCCGCCGCCGCATTTTCCCAACCGATCGGCTTCGTGCGCATGCCCTCCAGGTCTTTGTAGACCTCGAAAAAATGGCCCACTTCCGCCAGGTAGTGCTTGGGAATGTCGGTGATGTCATGGTAGTCGGTGAAGATCGGATCGCGCGCCGGCACTGCCAGGATCTTGTCGTCGGCCACACCTTTATCCAACATGCGGAAGATGCCAATCGGCCGGGCCTCGATGATGCAGCCGGGGAACGTCGGCTCGTTGACCATCACCAGGATGTCGAGCGGGTCGCCGTCATCGTAGAAAGTCTGCGGAATCAAGCCGTAATCGCCGGGGTAATGGAGCGACGAGTAAAGCACGCGGTCGAGCTTGATCACCCCAAATTCCTTGTTGTATTCGTACTTGTTGCGGCTGCCCTTGGGAATCTCTACCAGGGTGTAGATGATCTCGGGCGCATTGGGGCCGGTGCGCAGTTCGCGCCACAAATTCATCATATCATGATTTCCATTTCACCTATCAATGATCGAGTTCGCACCCGAATTTACGTTTTGTTCTCAACGCTGCCCATCTCAACGCTGTCCAGAATACCCACCACCACCGAGATGATGGGAGCATCCGGGATATTCGTCACCTGGCGGGCGCCGCTGCCTTCGCGCAGCACCAGCACCGTATCGCCGATACCCGCCTGCGCGTGGTCAATCGCCACAAAATCATCGTCCGGTCTGGCCCCAGGCAGATGCAGCGGCTGCACCACCAACAGCTTGAAGCCGTGGTAGGCCGGGTGCTTGATCGTTGACACGAGCGTGCCGATAACTTTGGCGATGAGCATAGTTTAGAGGACCAGTGACAGTCCTTCCTGCACATCCACCGCTTCGACGATGCCGATGACGGCCAGGTCAATGGGCAGCATGGCGCTGGTGGTGTAGGCCAGCATGGCTTCGCGTGATCGCACCAGGCAGACGATGTCACCCTGCCCCGCGCTCAGGCGTGCGGTATCCACGGCCACCTGCGGAGTGCCGCGCGCGCGCAGGTGCTTGTCCAACGGCTGCACCACGAGTAGTTTGGCGCCTTGCAGCCCCTCATACTTACGCGTCGCCACCGCGCTGCCGACGATCTTGCCCAGTAACATCTTTCGCCTCCAGAGACCCGGTTTCTCGCGCCTCTCGCGCCTACTTGCCCTTGAGCTGGCCGATGATGTCCACCGCGGCCGCTTTGGCGGCCAAAATCTCCGCCTCGGTACCCGACATCCACATGCGCCCAAAGCGTCCGACGGACGAGATATGCACCAGCTTGATGTTGGCGGCCTTTTCGGCCTCATTGGCCGCCAGGTTGATGTAGGCGGCCGGCGCGACTTCCAGCACCAGCATCGTTTCGCCCGACACGATCATGGCGCCACGGCGGAAGCGGTTGAGCAACTGCGCCTGGTACGGGTCCACGTTGGTGATGACCTGCACCGATGCCACTTCCGGCTTGACCCGGTCCTCCTCGCTCAGGCCCAGGCGCTGCAGGACGATGCGCCCGGCCTCGATCACATCGGCCTGTGCCAGGGAGTGTATCTCGAACATGCCGAACTCGCGTTCGACGATCTGTGCGCCCGGCTTGGCGTCGGTGCTCTTGACAGCAATGTCAACCACGCGGAAGACTTCGTTGCCCGGCGCCATTTCAACGTAGAGCGAAGCCATGCCCTCGACAGGCAGGTCGCCCTGGGTGATGGTGCCTACAAACGCCGCATACTGCGGCTGCATACGGTCGAGAAAGCAGTACGCTCGTAACGAAAATTCATCGGCCATAATCGCTCCCCTGCACAAAGAAAACCCGGACCCAGCTTGGCGTCGCCAACTGCAGCGGCACACCTGCTGGCAGCAACACGACATCGCCGGCAAACGCGCGCCACGTCTGCCCCTGGGCGCTGATCTCCAGCACCCCTTCGATGACGACCTCAATTTCAGCCTGCGCCAGGGTCACAGCACGCGCACCGGCCCGCCAACTGCAAAAGCCGGCGCGCACCGGCCCGCCATCCGCCACGCCCAGAATATCCTGCTGCCGCAGATCCAGGGCCGGCGCCGCACCCGGTACGACGGCCGCCGGTTCGGCCGCTCGCCCGCTGATGACGCGCACATCCTGCCATCCAGGGGATGGCGCTGCGCCCGCGTCCTTCGACGCCGGGGCCGTGGCCGTGGCCGTGGCCGTGCCCATGCGCTGGAGAACGGCGCTGACGATGCGGGCCACCAGGTCGTCAGAATGGGCCGGCGGCGCGGCGGCCGCCGGTTTTTCCCACAACGGCCCGCGCAACAGCGTGTCGCGCTTGCCCGCAGCCGACCAGGCGGGCAGCGGCTCGTAATTGACCAGCCGCAACCCCAGCTCACGCGCCGCGTCCAGCGCCAGCGCGGTCAGCACATCGCGTGGCTCCAACACCAGTTCGGACCGGCCCTCTTCTTTGACCAGGCGCCGAATGTCGGCCTCAGTGAAGAATCGTCGTGCCATGTTCTAGGCTGCGCCGGCCATTCAGGCGGCGTCTTCCGTTGCTTTGGGCAGAATCATCTCCACATCGCCGTGCGGTCGCGGGATCACATGCACGCTGACCAACTCGCCCACGCGTTGCGCTGCGGCCGCGCCGGCATCGGTTGCGGCCTTGACCGCGCCCACATCCCCGCGCACCATCACGGTGACGTAGCCGCCGCCGATGATTTCCTTACCGATCAGGCGCACATTGGCCGCCTTGACCATCGCATCGGCCGCCTCGATCGCGCCGACCAGGCCCTTGGTCTCGATCATGCCCAGGGCGATCATCTGAATACTTGCCATGCTGATTGTCTCCTTCTCACATGCGATACTTGTCTGAAAGCTCGACAGGGACGCTGTCCGGCCCGTGAAGCCTGGCACGCTCCCTGTCAGCGCGTAACCACCCGTTGTTCCCGGCGGTCATCTCCGTTATTTGGCCGCCGCGGCGCCGTCGCCAGTTTTACCTGCTGCCGCCTTTGCAGCCACTGCTCCAGTGATTCTCGACTCTCTCCCAACCCCCGCCCCAGCAGAAGCGTCCTGATGCTCACATCTTCGTCCAGGTCGGGCCAATGAATCCCGCGGCGTTCGATCTCGAAGTTCTCTCGTTCAGCAGGTGTGGCGTAGGCGAGACGCGGAAACCAGAGTATCGGAACCGAAATCGTACGCCCGTCGGCCAGATGCACGGTCAACTCGTCCTCGGTGATGCCAGCGTTCGTGATTTCTGCCTGCGCCAACTTAAGGTTGATCAGTTCTAGCTCTGTTGCAGTGTTCATCCCACCTATTCCTTAGCACCTCTACCTGATCGTTGATGATGCGCTCGATGTTTCGCAGTTCGCTCGGTCGAAAGCCATCATTATCGGCAAGCACAATTGGATCAAGCCAGAACTTCGCCGTTAAGCGATCGCGGGTTACGTGAACATGCCGCGGTTCTGAACAGTCGTATGACCAGATAAACAGCCGATATGGGCCGATAATCATCAGTGTTGGCATAGCTGCAAAGCAGGAAACCCCAATGCTCTCACTTCGTTTGCAAATCGCGTAGGACTCTTCGCACGATCTGTTCGATCTCGACGGCTGAGATTGCGCCCTGAGCTGCACCGCCGGCGGGCGCCGCAGGGGCGGCGGCGCTGCTCAGCGGCTGCACGCCAGGCGCCAGCGAGCTGGCGAGCGAGGGCGGCGCGGCGCGTTCGTAGGCCAGGCGCTTGATATTCAGCAGATGATGCACGGTGATGTTGTCGCTGACCGCCGCGCCGCCGATGCCGCCGGGCGCCAGGGTCATCGAAGGCATGACGCCGGTGGTCGCGCCGATGGCGCCCAGAGAGCCCCAGGTGTTGACGACGATGCGGAACGCGGGCTTTTCGATACCAAAGGCCAGGATCACCGCCTCGTCACGGCTGTGAATGACGAGCGAATGCCCGTCGCCGCCATACTTGAGCATCTCGATGCAGCGTTCACAGCCGGCGTGCCAGTCGTCCACCTCGTACCAGCCCAGCACCGTGGTCAGTTTTTCGGCGCTCAGCGGCTCCTCCGGCCCCACCTTATGCAGCGGGGCCACCAGGATGCGCGCCCAGGCCGGCACGCTGATCTTCGCGGCCGCGGCCAACTGCTGCGGCGTCTTGCCCACCATCTTAGGATTGATCAGTTGCCCGCCGCCGAACAGCGTGCGCCCCAGGGCCGCCGCCTGTTCTTCATTGACAAAATAGGCGCCGTGACGTTCCATCTCCGCCTTCAACTGGCTGGCAATGGGCTTGTCTGCCACTACTGCCTGCTCCGTCGCGCAGATCACCGAACAGTCGAACGCCTTGGAATTGACGATGTCCCAGGCCGCCTTGGCCACGTCCGCGCTGCGATCCACGTAGACCGGCACATTGCCTGGCCCCACGCCCAGTGCTGGTTTACCCACGCTGTGCGCCGCCTTCACCATGGCGGAGCCGCCGGTAGCCAGGATCATGCTCACCGCGTAGTGCCGGATCAGCTCCTGCGAGCCGGGCAGGGTGACGAACTGCATACAACTGACCAGGCCTTTGGGCATACCGGCCGCCTCGCCCGCCTCTGCCATCACGCGCGCCGTCTCGTAAGCGCAGGCCTTAGCCGCCGGATGCGGCGCGACGATGATGCCGTTGCGCGCCTTGACCGCAATCAGGATCTTGAACATGGTGGTCGAGGTGGGGTTGGTGCTGGGCGTCAACGCGGCCACCACCCCAACCGGCCAGCCGATCTCCACGATCTTGCGCGCCTCGTCGCGGCGCAGCACCCCCACCGTCGGCACATCTTTGATGGATTCCCACACCGCGCGGCTGCCAAATTGGTTCTTGACCGTCTTGTGATCGGGGACGCCGTAGTTGGTCTCGTCGTACGCCATGCGCCCCAACCGCGCCGCCTCGCGATAGGCCGCGTCGGCCATGGCCTGGCAGACTCGGTCCACCTGCTGCTGTGAAAAATGGAAGAAGGCGCGCTGCGCCTCGCGCGCGGCCACGGCCAACCGCCGCGCTTCTTGCATGGACTTCAGGTCAAGATCGAATTCTTCAGCCATGTTCCGCCCTTCAGTTCTTGACGTAGGTCAGCGCGCCTTCGACTTCCAGCGAGTCGAGGATCGCCATGATGACTGCATCCACCGGTTTGTTGTTGGTGATCGTGGTTTGCCGCGCCGAGCTGCCGCTGGCGATCAGCACTAACTCGCCTGCCCCGGCGCCCACGGCGTCAATGGCCACCAACGGCTTGCCCACCAGTTCATTGGCGGGCGTGACCTCGCGCACCACCAGGAGTTTCAATCCGATGAGCTTATCATCTTTTACGGTTGCCACGGCAGAGCCAACCACACGTGCAATCATCATGGTGCTATGTTCCTGCCACCCCTACAGATGGCGCAGCCGGCAGCGCGGGTTGTTCATGATTTCGTCCAGCGCATGACGGTCGAGATGCAGTGCCTGCGCCAGCGACGTCACCGTCGCAAAATCGGCGCGACTGAGCTTGCTCAAAGCCTGCTGTTCCTCCTCCATCAAACGGTGGCTGATCACCGCCTTGACAGGATCGGCCAATAGCTTGGTTTGACAGTCCAGGCATTGCCAGGCGTGCCCGGCGACGATGAGAAGATTTTCGCTGCGCATGATCTCACTTTCTCACTGGCGTTGGCGGTCGCCGCCCTTAGCGCCTATCCGAACAACCTGACATTCGCCTCGATCAGGCGCCCGACGGTAGTTATTCGGATAGGCTATTACTTTCGGTTTTCCTGCACGATCTTGACGCTGGCGCTGGCGCCGATGCGCGTGGCCCCGGCCTCGATCATGGTTTTGGCATCGGCCGCCGAACGAATGCCGCCCGAAGCCTTGATGCCAATGCCCGGCCCCACCACGCGGCGCATCAAGGCGATGTCACTGGCCGTGGCGCCGCCGCCGGAGAAGCCGGTCGAGGTTTTGACATAATCGGCGCCGGCCGCCTGCGCCAGCGCACACGCTTCCACCTTCTCTTCGTCGCTGAGCAGGGCGGTCTCGATGATCACCTTCACCAACACGTTGCAACTGTGCGCCGCCTGCACCACCGCGCTGATGTCGTGCGCCACCAGGCGGTAGTCGCGTGACTTCAGCGCGCCGATGTTGATGACCATGTCCACCTCGCGCGCACCGTCCGCAATGCAGCGCTGCGCCTCGAAGGCCTTGACTTCCGGCATCGTCGCGCCCAGGGGAAAACCCACCACCGTGCAGACCGGTACACTGCTGCCCCGCAGCTCACGTGCGGCCAGCGCCACCCAGCTCGGGTTCAGGCAGACGGAGGCAAACTGATATTGACGCGCCTCCTGACACAGTTGCATCACCTGGTCAGCGGTGGCATCAGGCTTGAGCAGCGTATGGTCAATCATGGCAGCCAGGTCAGGCGCAATCTGCCGGATTCCCAGCGGCGCGCTCAGGCGATCTGCGCCTGCGCTGACCACCACGCGGCAATCATCCGGGCATTGTTGCGCGCACATGCCCGCGCAGCCCCCACTGCAGCCGGCGCACGCCGTCGCGCCGGAAAAGTTTTGTAACACCTGCTGCGTAATCAAGCGAACCAGTTCTTCAGTGTTCACACGCAACTCCGCCTAGCTTTGCGTTACGATTTGAGAAAACGCTGTTCCACCTGCATGATCTTGGCCACGCGCTTGGCATGGCGCCCGCCGCCCCACGGGGTTTCCAGCCAGGTCTTGACGATCTGACGCGCCAGGCCAGGGCCGATCAAGCTCGCGCCCAGGGTCAGGACGTTGGCATGATTGTGCTCGCGGCTGTTGAGGGCGGAGGAAAGGTCGTAGCAGAGGGCGGCGCGCACCCCCGGCACTTTATTGGCGACCATAGCCGAGCCGATGCCGGCGCCGTCAATGATGATGCCGGCCGCGGCGCGTCCATCGGCCACCAGCCGCGCCACCGCATACGCCAGGTCGGGATAATCAACCGCTTCCGGGCTGAAGCAGCCCACATCGGTCACCGTGTAGGCCAGTTCGGCCAGGTAGGCTTTGAGCAAGGTCTTGAGTTCGAAACCGCCGTGGTCCGCGCCAACAGCCACGGTGCGTGACGCGTCAGGCGACGGCGCGGGAGCCGCAGCGGGTATCGCCGATGCAGCCGGTACGTCACCCACGCGCAGCGTAATGCGGCGGCGTTCGGCCTCTTCTCGGGCCAGGGGCGTAATCAGGGTGTCCGCTGCAACCCACAGTTCTGCACCCAGGGCCGTGCTCTGCACTGCGGCTGCGGAAAGCACAGCGCGACCGGCTCTGGTCGGCGCAACGCCGCCGTTGGGCAGGTCTGTCTGGTGTTTTGTCTCCGTGGCAACCATGGCACCTCGACATCTGAAAGTAGGGGCGCATCCTTGCGGTCGCCCACGCGGGCAGGCTCAGGGGCTGGCCGCAACCGGGTTACTGATGATACGCCACGCATTGGGCGGCCAGTACGACACGATGGCGCGACCGATGACCTTGTCCATCGGCAGCAATCCCCAACTGTGCGAGTCGCTCGAATTGTTGCGATTATCGCCCAGAACGAAGAGCTGATTGGCCGGCACCAGGGTGGGCGCGGCATCGTAGGAGCCAGGCGCCGGCCCGTACGGTTCGTCAATCGGTTTGCCGTCAATGATCACCTGGCCGCTCCGCACCTCAACCGTTTGGCCGGGCAGACCAATCACGCGCTTGATGAAATCCCGCGAGGGATCACGCGGGTAGTGGAACACGATGACATCGCCCCGCTGTGGCTCGCCCAGCCTGTAGGAGAGCTTGTTGATGATCAGGAACTGACCGTTTTGGAAGTTCGGCTCCATGCTGATCCCGTCAATGCGGTAATTCTGCATGACCGTCCGCACCAGGAAGAAGATGACCAGGGTCAGAACGACTGTTTCGACCAGTTCACGCAGGATACTGCCGAGGTTCGTGGCGGTATTACCCTCATTACCTGCATTACCTGCATTGCCTGCGTTGACCGCACTAACCGGCAACACCGCCGCGGGTGGTGGCGTGTCGTCCGTCACCGTGACCGGTGTCGGTTCGCTGACTGGAAATGACAACTGCCAGCCTGTGCGCCCTGCGACGGGTGCATCTGGCATCATAGCTCCTGTTTCTGCCACGGGCAGTCTGTCTTGAGCTTGTTCAGGTATATTTTCGGAAGTCACTAGTAAGCCTCGTTCAGAATCTGGGCTGAATTATAACACCCTGCCAGTGAAAAGCCAAAACCCTTCTCCCAACCTGTCCAATTGATTTGACAGCCCCTAGCCCCTTTGCTATACTGCCCGTACATGCGCCAGGCTGCCTGGCGTATTATTTTGGCCGCCGACCACCGGTTTATAACCGCTTGCTGACGGCTCTTGTTCCAAGGAGCTTTATCATATTATGCCTACTGCGATTCGCCAGATGACGCCCCACGGGGGCGTTTTGGTGGATCGGGTGCTGCGCGGCGTCGTACGCGAAGCTGCGCTTGAACGCGCCCAATCCCTGCCCAAAGTCTATCTTGCGCCGATGGCCGTCTCCGATCTGGAGATGATTGCCGTGGGCGCCTTCAGCCCGTTGACCGGGTTCATGGACAAGCTGACCTACCAGACCGTGTTGGACGACATGCGCTTGCCCAACGGCCTGGCCTGGACCGTCCCGGTGACGCTGCCGGTGACCAGCGAACAGGCCGCGACGCTGTCCGAAGGCCAGGAGATTGCCCTGGTTGAGCGCACCGAAGCGGGCGCCGACAACATCATGGGCATCCTGCAACTGGCCGAGAAGTTTGGCTATGACCAGCCAGAAGAAGCGGAAAAGGTCTACCGAACCACGGAGGACGCGCACCCCGGTGTGGCTCGTCTCTACGCCCAGGGCGACGTTCTGCTGGCCGGTGACATTTTCCTGCTGAACCGCCCCAGTGTGCTTGAGTTCCCGGAACTACGCCACGATCCCGCGCAGGCGCGGCGTCTGTTTGCCGCCAACGGCTGGCGCCGTATCGTGGCCTTTCAGACACGCAATCCGATCCACCGCGCGCATGAATACATCCAGAAGGTCGCGATGGAGATTGTGGACGGCCTGTTCCTGCATCCGTTGGTTGGCGAAACCAAGAGCGACGACATTCCGGCCGATGTGCGCATCGAGAGCTATCAGGCCATTCTGCGTGACTACTACCCGCCGGAGCGCGTGCTGCTGGGCGTTTACCCGGCCGCCATGCGCTATGCCGGCCCGCGTGAGGCCATTTTCCACGCCATCGCCCGCCAAAACTATGGCTGCACCCATTTCATCGTGGGGCGCGACCATGCCGGCGTCGGCCGCTATTACGGCACCTATGACGCCCACTACATCTTCGATGAATTCTTGCCCTACGAACTAGCCATTACGCCGCTCTTCTTCGAGCACGCCTTCTTCTGCACGCAGTGCGGCACGATTGTGTCGCCCAAGATCTGTCCGCACGACAAGAAGTATCATGTGTCCCTGAGCGGCACCCAGGTGCGCCAGATGCTCGAAGCTGGTCAGCAGTTGCCGCCGGAGTTTACACGACCGGAAGTGAGCAAGGTGCTCGTTGATGGGATGGCGCGCAAGCGCGAAGAAGAAATCCGCAGGGATGAAGCAAAAAAAGTGAGCGCGGCGCCAGCCTGACAGCGGTCGGGACTGGGCGCCGGGTATTAGTGATCGGGCTGGATTGTGCAGAGCCAACGCTGGTCTTCGAGCAGTGGCGTTCCGAGCTGCCAACCTTGAATCGTCTGTTGACCCACGGCACCTTCGGCCGCCTGCGCTCATCCGACCCGCCCATCACGGTGCCGGCCTGGGCCTCGATGCTCTCCGGCCTGGACCCCGGGCAGTTGGGCTTCTACGGCTTTCGCAATCGGCGTGACTATTCATATGAAGGCATGACGATCGCCAGCGGCGCCTCGGTCAAGGCTGACCGGGTGTGGGATGTGGCCGGTAAGGCTGGTAAACGCTCGGTCGTCGTGGGCGTGCCGCAAACCTACCCGGTCAAACCTATGGAAGGCTGGTTGGTCAGTTGTTTCTTGACCCCGCCGGGCGCTGAGAAATTCACCTGGCCGCCGGAACTGAAGGATGAAATCGGCCAGGTGCTCGACGGCGCGCCCTATGAGGTGGATGTTCATAACTTCCGCACCGACAACAAGGCGCAGTTACTGGCCGATCTGTATCGGATGACCGACAAGCGTTTCAAGGTGCTTCATCACCTGCTGCACAAGCCGTGGGACTTCGGCATGGTGGTGGAGATGGGCACCGACCGTATTCACCATGGCTTTTGGGCCTTCATGGACCCTCGCCATCGCAACTACGTGCCGGGCAATCCGTTCGAGAACGCCATCAGGGACTACTACCGGCATGTGGACCGCCTCATCGGTGAGCTGTTGGCGCAGGTGGGCGATGACACCCTGGTCATGGTGGTCTCCGATCATGGCGCCAAGCCGATGATGGGCGCTTTTTGTATCAACGAGTGGCTGATCGGGCAAGGCCTGCTGGTGCTCAAGGAATATCCGGAGGCCCAGGTTCCGCTGGAGAAGTGCGAAGTGGACTGGAGCCGCACGAAGGTGTGGGGCAGCGGCGGCTATTACGCGCGCATGCACTTCAACGTCAAGGGCCGGGAGCCGCAGGGGATCATCCCGCGGGCGGAATACAACGCCTTTGTGGACGAGATGATCCAACGGCTGCACGCCACCACCGATCAGCACGGCCGGCTGTTGGGCACCACGGCGGTGGCGCCAGCGCGCATCTACCGGCAGACCGTCAATATCCCGCCCGACTTGATGGTTTACTTCGGTGATCTCTCCTGGCGCGCGCTCGGCTCCGTGGGCGGCGGCAAAGTGCATACCTTCGAGAACGACACCGGCCCGGACGATGCCAACCACGACTGGCACGGCATCTTCATTATAGATGATCCGCGCCGCGACCTGGGCGGACGCAGGCTGGACGGGCTGCAATTACAGCAGGTGGCGCCCACCATCCTGACCGCGCTGGGTGTGCCCGTGCCGCCAACCATGACGGCGCCGGTCATCGCATGGGACTGACCCCCCCGGTTTGATCTGCAGAGGCCTGGTCAGGAGACCGGCCAAAATCGTTAGAAATTAGGAAGAAGCAATGTCTCAAAAAGGATTCACACTGTGGTTTACCGGCCTTTCCGGCGCCGGCAAGACAACCCTGGCCGACAGGGTTTACGATGAGCTAAAGGGGCGCCGCGTCCTCAAGGTGGAAAAGCTGGACGGCGACGTGGTGCGCACCAACCTGAGCAAGGGCCTGGGCTTTAGCAAGGAAGACCGCGACACCAACATTCGACGCATTGGCTTTGTGTGCGACCTGCTTTCACGCAATGACGTGATCGCCATCGCCTCGGCCATCAGCCCTTACCGTGCGGTGCGTGACGAAAATCGGGCGCTGATCGGTTCGGACCGGTTCGTCGAAGTCTACGTCGAGGCTACGCTCGACACCCTGGTGCAACGTGATGTCAAGGGACTCTACAAGAAGGCCCTGGCCGGCGAGATCAAGGAGTTTACTGGGGTCTCTGATCCCTACGAAGCGCCTTTGCATCCCGAGGTACACGTCAATAGCAGCACGGAGACCATTGATGAGAGCTTCGACGCCATCATCGGCTATCTGGAGGCCCGGGGCCTGATCGAACCGCTGCCAGAGCAGGCCGGTTATTCGGCCGCTGAAGAGCAGGCCGTCTCTGCGCACCTGGAGGCGCTGGGATACCTCTGAAAAAATCAGGCGTCAGGGCACAGCGGGAATCTTGCGTTTCCCTTTGCGCCCTGGCGCCTTTGCGTTCAAGGGGGGCTGGATGAGTTTTCTGAATCGTCTGCGGGGTAAGGACCCCAAGGCGCCGGCCAGGCCGGTGCGCAAGCGTGTCTGTTTCATCGGGCTGGATGGCACGCCCTATTCCCTGTTGCAGCGCATGATCCGTGAGGGCATCACCCCCAATATCGCGGCGCTGACACGCGCCGGCTCTCTGCGTCCGATGCACTCGATCTACCCCTGGGTCAGTTCGGTCGCCTGGTCAAGTTTCATGACGGGGCAGAATCCGGCCAAACATGGCATCTTCGGCTTCGTGGATCGCGACCCGGCTACGCTCAAGACCTACATCCCCACCGCGCGCAACATGCTTTCGCCCACACTGTGGGAGATCCTCAGCCGCGCGGGCAAGCGCGTGGTCGTGGTCAACGTACCGGTCACCTTTCCACCCAAGCCGGTCAACGGGGTGTTGGTGGGCTGTTTTCTCAGCCCCAGCCTGGACAAGACCGTCTATCCCGAATCGCTGTTACCCACGCTGCAGCGCCTGGAATACAGGGTGGATACCGATCCCTGGAAGGCCCGCGCGAGCCGCGAGGCGGGCATGGCTGACATTCTCGACGCGCTGGAAAAGCGTGTGCGCACCATGTTCTACCTGCTGGAAAATGAAGACTGGGACTACTTCATGCTGGTCATCATGGAGACCGACCGCCTGCATCATTTCTACTTCGAGCCGATGGAACAGAACGACCCGGTGTGGGCGCCGGCCTTTTTCGATGTCTATCGCCGCATTGACGAGGCCATCGGCCAGGTGCGCGCCAAACTGGACGCAGACACCACGTTGATGCTGATGTCGGATCATGGCTTTTGTTCGATCAAGCAGGAAGTTTTCTACAACCACTGGCTGGCGCAGGCGGGTTATCTGAAGCTGAGCAAGCCGCCGGAGCAGATCAAGGGGCCTGATCTGACCGCGCTGGCGCCGGCGTCGTTGGCCTACAGCCTGGATCCGGGGCGTATTTTCATCAACCTGAAAGGTCGCGAAAAGGATGGGCGTGTGGCGCCGGGCGCGGAGTACGAGCGCCTGCGCGATGAGCTGATTCAAGGTGCGGAGGCGCTGACCGATCCCGCCAGCGGCGAGCGCCTGCTGCTCAAGGCCTACCGGCGTGAGGAAATCTACCACGGGCCTTATCTTGACCGCGCGGCCGACATCATTCTCGCGCCGGCCAATGGCTACGACCCGAAGGGCGCCCTGGCCAAAGAGACGTTCACCTATAAGGACAAGATGATGGTCGGCATGCATACCTACGACGATGCGATGGTCTACATCGGTGGGCAGAACCTGCCGCCGCAGGAGGTGGACATCCGGGCTGTGATGCCAACCATCCTGCACCTGCTCGACGTGCCCGCGCCGCCCGACCTCGACAGTCATTCCTTGCTGGGCTGACCCGCCCATCCGCCATTTGCAGCCGCGAGTCGCCGGCCTGGAGGTCAAGAATCGGACCTTCAGGCCGGTTTTTGTTGGCGTCGGAGTTGCGGCTATTTTTGGGCGCCTTGTGACCTAGTT
The DNA here is from genome assembly GCA_016719785.1 of Candidatus Amarolinea dominans. Lineage (NCBI taxonomy): Bacteria > Bacillati > Chloroflexota > Caldilineae > Caldilineales > Candidatus Amarolineaceae > Candidatus Amarolinea > Candidatus Amarolinea dominans. The sequence goes on along the minus strand of JADJYJ010000003.1, from coordinate 450,243 downwards.
CCCATTGAGAAAGTGCATGGGCGCAGTTAGACTACGACCAGACAGAGGACTGGCGAGGTGGTCTGCATGCGCATCGAACTCAATCATGGCCCGCGAAAACAGCGTAGTCTGTGGGTGGTTGTGGCAACAACGTTGTTGTTTGCCGGCGCCCTGTCTGCCTTTGCAGAAGCGCCTGTTGTTCGCGAGGTCGCTGCGCAGCCGCGGTTGGCGCCCGCTTCAGCCGCGGATGATGTGGTCTATGTCACCAATCAGCAGCGTCTGGCCAATGGTCTGCTTCCTCTCAAGCGGGTGTCTGAACTGGACGCCTCTGGCACGACCCACGCCAATGATATGGCCACCCATGATTTCTTCAGCCACACCGGCTCCGATGGCAGCCGCGTGGGCGATCGGGTTGGCGTGGCCGGCTATTTCAATTGGGCGATTGTGGCCGAGAACATCGCGGCCGGCCAACCTTCAGCCGAAGCTGTGGTGGCGGCCTGGATGGCAAGCCCGGCGCACCGGGCGGTCATCCTGCGCAATGACCTGCGCGAAATAGGTGTCGGCTATGTCTTTCAGGCTAATGACCAGCCCAACGTTGTCCTGCCAGGCGGCGCCCTGGGCGGGCCTTACTACCACTACTGGGTGCAGAATTTTGGCGCACGCTACGATGTGTATCCGGTCATCATTGATGCCGAGGCGCTGGCGACTGAAAACCAGGATGTGCAGCTCTCCGTTTATGGCAGCGAATGGGCCACCCAGATGATGGTGGCCAACACCGCGGACTTTGCCGGCGCCACCTGGCAGGCGTATCAGTCCACACTCACATGGACGTTAGCGGCCGGCAGCGGTCAGCGCAGCGTCTATGTGCGTCTGCGTGACGCCTACGGCAACACGCAGGATAACCAGGACGACATCCGGCTCGATGCTGGCGCTGCCCCAACCGCCACGCCTACGGCCACAACCCTGCCGCCCACGGCAACTCCAACCGCGGCGCCGACCAATACACCGGCGCCGACCAATACACCGACGCCGACTGATGCACCGACGCCGACTGATACACCGACGCCGGACGTGACCTATCTGCAAGGCAGCGCTTTCTACGACGCCAACCAGAACGGCCTGCACGATAGCAATGAGGTCTTTGGCCTGCCGGGCACTCTCGTCATTCTGAAGAATCAGGACGGCCAGGTGGTGAGCACAACCACGACCGACGACAGCGGGGCGTATCAATTCGCGTTGACCGCGTTGGCAGGCGGCAATTACGCCATCAAGACCGTGCCCCAGACCTCGGTCATCCCTACCTCTCAGAACCCGACTTATGTGTATGTGGTGTCGGGTCAATGGGTTGACGAAGTAGATTTCGGGTTCGTCTCCGGCAGCGGCCCCATGATCACCGACATGGCTGCAGGGCCGCAGCCGGAGACGGCTATCGCTGTCACCTGGACGACCCAGGGTGAGTCAGGCAACGAACTGTATCAGGTGCAGCGGGCCGATCAACTGCGCGGTGTTTACCTGACAGTTGCCACCGTGGCCGCTCACGGTGATGGCGCCTATGCCGTCATGGACGAAACGGTGCAGGGCAATGTGCGCTACTGGTACCGTTTGCTCGTCTCCCCTTCTAATCGCCTGGCAGGCCCTGTGGATGCCATGTTGATTTCCTCTGACGGTTTCCGCGTCTCGCTGCCTCTACTTCTTCACTAAGGGCCTGCTTGCGATCCTATCACATTTGTATCGGTTTTTGTATCGGTCTGGGCTTGCATTCTGCGACCCAGTCTGGCATAATGGGGGCACTGTTTAGCCCGTGACCCCAAACCGTGACTGCCGCCGCATGACATGACCACGGACCTGCTTGTGGTGTACCAACTTGTGGGTCACATGAGCCATCCAGCCGCACAATCCCCGGCGCGCATGATCCCTGATGCTACCAAAGTCATATTGACCTGGACCGTGTGGAATCGTACAATGCAGGTGATGACGCCGCTTCGGCTGCTCACCAGGGACGTGAGCAATTCTGGCCGAACGCTATCGAAATTTCATACGTTAGCGGGCGTCTGTCAAAGGAAGTGTGGTATGAGCAACAAAACAACCGAGATACGAAAATTCTCATCCGCAATCGTCATGAAAAATCACCGTCGTGCGATGCAGCCGTCGCTGTGGCGCCTGTTCTTGCTGGCGGCCCTGCTTACCCTGGCTATTTTCCCGCTGGCCTGGGCCGCAGGAACTCAGATCGTAGTCTGTGCAACCGGCGGTGATTACACGACGATTCAGGCGGCCGTCAATGCCGCGAGTAGCGGCGATGTCATCACGGTCTGCGCAGGGCTTTACCAGGAAAATATCGTGCTGCACGCCGGCGTTTCCATTCAAGGTGCGGGCAGCGACGCGACGATCGTGGATGGCGGCGCTACTCAGAGCGTGGTGCGGGCGCTGACCGCGGACATTGGTGCAAGCACGATGGTCAGCGGGCTGACGCTGCGCAATGGACGCGCGACCAGCGGCGGCGGCGTTCAGGTGCGCCAGGGCGCCCCGGCCTTCAAGAACCTGGTCATCGAGAATAACGAAGCCTGGCAGGACCAGGGCGGCGGCGTCGCGGTCCTGGATGGCGGTCGTGTCACCCTGACCAACGTGGTGGTGCGCAACAACCGCGCGGTGCGCGGCGGCGGCGTGGCGGTGGCGGGGGCCAATTCGCAGTTGACGGTGGTGAGCAGCCAGATCAGCGCGAACAGTGCGAGCGTCAGCGCGGGCGGTGCGTTGGCCGGGCTGCGCGGCACGTTTAGCCTGGTCAATACTGCGCTGGAGAACAATGTGAGCGCCGGCGCGGCCGGGGGGGTGATGTTCGACATCCTGTCGGGCGGCAGCATCGAGGGCGGGCGCTTCTCGGGGAACCAGGCGCGTGATGGCGGCGCGGTGTACATTGTCAATGCTAACATTCCGATCAGCGGGGTCGAGTTTACCGACAACGTGGCCACGAGCCATGGCGGCGCGGTGGCCTTTGTGCAGCGCAGCAGCGGGTCGGTCGCTAATTCGGTTTTCACAGGTAACCGCGCCGTGAGCGGGCACGGCGGCGCGCTCCTCATGCAGGATGCGGCGACGGTCGTGGTGCGCGGAAGCACGTTTCGCAACAATCGAGCGGCAGCCGGCATCGGCGGCGCGGTGAAGGTTTTTTCCAATGCGAATGTCGCCATTGAACAGAGCCTGTTCGAGGGCAATCAGGCTTCCGATGCGGGCGCCATCCTGGTGCAGGCAGCCACCCTCAGCCTGACCGGCAGCACACTGCTGAACAACACCGCTTCGCAGTTTGGCGGCGGCATGGTAGCGAACGAGGGCAGCACCGTGACGATTACGGAGAACCGTTTCGAGGGCAATGTCGCGGCCGTAGATGGCGGCGGCCTGATCATTCAGAACAGCTCAACCGGCACCGTCAGCAACAACCTCTTTCGCTCCAATCGCGCCAGCCCGACAGCAGGCATTGCCGGCGCCCTGAAGATCTATAACAGTTCCTCGCCGACGGTGAGCCAGAACACGCTGGAGTACAATGAGGCGTATGATGGCGGCGGCCTGTATGTAGAACAATACTCTGCGCCGCTCGTCAGCGGGAACATCTTGCGTGCCAATCGTGCGCTGCGCTATGGCGGCGGTGTGGTTATCAACTCCGGGTCGTCGCCCACGATGAGGGGCAATACGATTAGCGCCAATACCGCGGCCAGCAACGCAGGCGGAATTTTCGTCAATGAGTCGCAGCCGGTGCTCGAACAGAATACCGTCAGTGACAATGTCGCGAGTGGTTCCGGCGGCGGCGTGGTCCTTCTCTCGTCTGGCGGCGCGTTGCGTGGCAATCAGATTCGGGGGAATCAGGCCGCGGTCAACGGCGGCGGCGTGCTGCTGAATGCCAGCAATCCCCAGGTGAGCCACAATGCCATCGAGAACAACACCGCGGCGCAGCTCGGCGGGGGATTGGTGATGCAGGCCAACAGCCAGGCGGCCGTGCATGACAACACGATCAGCCAGAACAGGGCCGCGACCGGCGGCGGGGTGTTCATGACGGGCGTATCCCAGGCGACGCTGAACACGAACCAGGTGGAACGCAATCAGGCCAGCCAGGGCGGCGGCGGCATCGCCCTGGCTGGCAGCCATCCAGCGCTGGTGAACAATGTGATTCGCTGGAACCAGGGCGGTCAGTACGGCGGCGGCCTGCTCATTCAGGGCGGCTCCCGGCCTGTGGTGAACGACAATGTGATTGGCTTCAACACCGCGAACGCGGGCGGCGGCGTTTCTGTGACGGACAGCACGAACCTGCTGTTCACCGGCAACCAGGTGACGCGTAACCAGGCGCTCAGCGGCGCCGGTGGCGCGCTGTTGATGTTCAACACGCACGGCCAGGTGAGCGGCAACCAATTTACGGCCAACAGCGCCAGCGGCGGCGGCGGCGCCATGACGTTCAATCAGAGCGATCCGGTGGTAGATGACAACCGGTTTCTGGGCAACACGGCCGGCGGCTATGGCGGCGCCCTGTTGGTGCAGGACAGTTCCGCACCCAACATCCATAACAACGAGATTCGCGGTAACAGCGCCGGCAGTCAAGGCGCGGGCGTGATGGTCTCCGCGGCCAACCCACGCCTGGTCAACAACACGATTGCCGATAATGGCGGCGCCGGCCCCGGCGAAGGGGTGCGCCTGTTCAATGTGAGCGGGGTCGAGGTGACCGGCAATGTCATCGTAGGAAATCGGGTCGGCATCAGCGCCAATGCCAACAACCAGGTGGATCTTGACCGCAACAACCTGTGGGAAAATACGGTGGATTATGGCGGTATCAATCGCGGGCCTACCGATCTGAAAGTGGACCCGCTGTATGTGACCGGGCCGTTTGGTGGGTTTTATCTTAGTCAACGGGCGGCCGGCCAATCCCAAACTAGCCCGCTGGTGGATGCCGGCCCTGTGACCGCGGCGTCACTGGGACTGAATGAGACAACCACCCGCACCGATGGGGTGGGCGACGCCGGGATGGTTGACCTCGGCGTTCATTACCCGCCATTTTTCGGCGCGCCGCGGCTGTGGATGCCTTTCATGCGTCTGGGGCAATAGCGGGCGAGTAGCCGCGTTGGCGCAGTGACGCACGGTCAGTCGCCGACGACGTTGTCACGCCGGAGGCGTGACCTAGTTTTTGGACACGAGCGACTCCTGGAGATGCGGATCTCCAGGGGTCGTTTTTGTGCGTGGTGGCCCGGTTGTGATGTGTATCATGGCTCACTGCGACGCGCCATCCGGCATTCTATAATGAAGGGCGTGATGATTGATCGAAAGCAAACGCCCATGAGCACACAGCCGTTTCATGCCCCCCTTCCATTCATCCTGATGCCCGGTCTCCAGCGCCGCGTATGGATTGCCTGCCTTGTTCTGAGCTTGTTGACTGCGTCCTTACCGGGATGCAGCCGCGCGTATCAGGCGATTACGGTTTGCCCCAGCGGCTGTATGTTCACCGCGATCCAGGAAGGTATCGCCCATGCCGCGGCCGGCGACGTGGTGATGATCGGCGCGGGCGTCTACCAGGAAAACATCGTGCTGGCGGCCGGGGTGTCGCTGCAGGGCGCGGGCGCGAGCGCGACGATCATTGACGGCGGCCAACGCAACAGCGTGGTGCGCGGTCTGAGCGCTGCCATTGGGCCGGATGTGGCGCTGACCGAGATGACCCTGCGCAACGGTCGCGCGGTGAACGGCGGTGGGATGTTGCTGCAGGGCGCCAGCCCCACCCTGCGCAACCTCATGATCGAAGACTGCCAGGCGGTGGCGCTCGGTGGGGGCCTGGCGGTGCTCAACAGCGGTGCGCCGGCGCTGCAAGGGGTGACCCTGCGCAACAATCGCGCCGCGAACGGCGGTGGCCTGGGCATTTCCGGCGTGACGGCACGCGCGCAGATGACCGCCGGCGCCCTCGATGATAACAGCGCCACCACCGCCGGCGGCGCCGCATATGTTGGTTTGCGTGGCTCCCTGCAACTGCTGGGTGTTGAGCTGACGAACAACCAGTCGTCACAGTCTGGCGGTGGTGTGCTGTTTGCCCAGCAGAGCACAGGCCAGATCGAAGACAGCACATTGACCGGTAACGTGGCCGTCGCAGGTCATGGCGGCGCGGTGATTATTCAAGACCAGGCGAACGCTGCCCTGCGTCGCAACACGTTCCGCCGTAACCAGGCGCTGGCGGCGAACGCCATTGGCGGCGCGGTCAAGATCTACGCCACCGGCACGGCAACCGTGACGCTGACAATGAATTGGTTCGAGAACAACCAGGCCGCGAGCGGCGGCGCGGTGCATATTCAAGGCGCGCATGTTGAGGTGCTGGCCAACACCTTCGTCGGCAACTCGGCGACCCAATTCGGCGGCGCGCTGGTAGCCACCGACAGCACGCAGATCCTGGTGCAAGACAACATCTTTGCCCGTAACAGCGCCGGTGTGGATGGCGGCGCCCTGGTGATTCAGCATGGATCGAGCGGGCAGGTCATCGGCAACAGCTTCACCGACAATCGCGCCAGCATGGTCAATGGCAACGGCGGTGCAATCAAGGTTTACAGCGCCTCATCGCCCCTGATCCACAAAAACCTGATCGAGCGCAATGAGGCAAGAGACGGCGGCGGTCTCTACATCGAAACCCTGTCGGCATCGGTTGTGACCCAAAACACCATTCGCGACAATCACAGCGCGGCTTACGGCGGCGGGGTGGGCATTCGCGAGGCCTCACCCACACTGCGCGCCAATGAGATCACTTTCAACCAGAGCGACCTGAACGGCGGCGGCCTGTTCATCACCGACGATTCGTCGGTGACCCTGGACGCCAACACGATCAGCCACAACACCGCGCGCGGCTCCGGCGGCGGCCTGGTCTTTCTGGCCTCGACGGGCGCAATGACCGGCAACGTACTTACGGCCAACCAGGCGTTGGGTACCGCGGCCGGCGGCCAACCGGGCGGGCATGGCGGCGGCATGTTGCTCAGCGGCAGCAACCTGTCGGCAAGTCACAACATCATCCAGGGCAACCGGGCCGCCAACCTGGGCGGAGGCGCGGCCATTCAGACCAACAGTCAACCCATTTTGAATCAGAACCACTGGGTGAGCAACGAAGCGACGCAGGGCGGTGGTATCTTTGTGACCGACGCTTCCTCAGTGCAGGTGCGCGGTAATGTCTTCTGGCGTAATCGCGCCAGCGACAGCGGCGGCGGTCTGTTGCTGGATGGCGGAAGCGCCGTCCTGGAAGACAACGACCTGGCCTTCAATCAGGCCCTCATCTACGGCGGCGGGCTGCTGATCCAGGCCGATGCCGTGGTGCGCCTGCGGAACAACCTGGTTCATGACGGCACATTCGGCAACGCGGTCGCGCTCGATCGCAGCGCGATCTATGTCGCCGACGCACACGTGGACATTGGCGGCCAGACGATCGTCAACAACCGCGGCGCCGGCTTGAGCCTGGGCGCGGGGGCCGTGGTGACGCTGACCGAGACGATCCTCACGGCCAATGATGTCGGCATCACGGCCGTTACAGGCAGCCAGGCCACTCTGCTGCGTAACGATTTGTGGGCCAATGCCACCGGTAACTACCGCGGCTTGGTTGCCGGCGCGACCGATCTGACCCTGAATCCGTTGTTCGCCACCGGGCCGTTGGGGAATTTCTATCTGAGCCAAATGGCAGCGGGCCAGGGTGCCACCAGCCCGCTGGTTGATACCGGCGCCCACACGGCGGCTGAGCTTGGACTGGATCAACTGACCACGCGCACCGATAGTATCCCTGACACAGGCCTGGTGGACCTGGGAATCCATTACCCGCCATTCACCGGCCGGCCGCGTGTTTGGCTGCCCGTGGCGCTGAGCGGGCATTGATGGTGACGACGCTGAGGAAGCGACTATGTGCATCATCGCCTGTTGTGTAATAAACTTCTCTGATCTGCCTCCACGTGTTATAATCCGTGCATTGTGCCCCTCTGTATATTGGAATTTAGATTCCATTTTCCCTGTTGCATTTGGAAGAGGTGGTTTATGTGGTGTTTCAAGTTGGCAGGCGGCGGACGTACGGCGTTGAGCGCCTTGCTCGGATTGCTGCTTCTGTGGCCGGGTATCGCCGTGGCCGTCGCGGGCCCGCGCCGGCGCGACGATCGCCCCCCGCCGCGCCGGGCGACGATTACCGTCTGTCCGTCCGGCTGTATGTTTACGCGTATTCAGGATGGGATCAATAATGCGGCCGCCGGCGATACCGTGTCTGTCAGCGCCGGCGTGTATAGCGAGAATTTGCAGTTGCGCGCCGGTGTGGTGGTCGAGGGCGCGGATGCGGCCACGACGATCGTGGACGCCGGTCAGCGCAACAGTGTGGTGCGGGCCACTCTGAGCAGCATTGGGGTCAGCACCGTGGTGCGCAGGTTGACCCTGCGCAACGGGCGCGCGCCGGCTGGCGCTGGCGTCTTGATTCAGGCGGCGGCGCCTACCCTGGAAGACCTGATTATCGAGAATAATCAAGCCAGCGGTACCGGGGGCGGCATCGCGGTGCTCGGCGGTGGCCGCGTGGTGATGACAGACAGCATCCTGCGCAACAATGTGGCGGGAACAACCGGCGGCGCCGCTTTCTTCGACGCGCTGACGTTTGGCGCGATCAGGAGCAGCGATCTGCTCAATAATCAGGCGCAGAACGGCGGCGGACTGTACAGCGCCAACGCCACTGTAACCATCAGTGACACGCTGTTCAGCACCAACCAGGCCGCGCAGCACGGCGGCGGCGCGGTCTTTGCGCAGGGCAGTGGCGGAGAGGTGCAGTTCAGCACGTTCGAGAACAATGTGGCGGTGGCCGGTCATGGCGGCGCGGTCGTGGCGCAGGATGGGGCCAGCACCGCGCTGCGCAACAATGTGTTTCGCAACAACCGCACGCAGGCGTCAAATGCCATTGCCGGTGCGGTGAAAATCTTCTCCGCGGCTACTTCACCGATCGTCAATAATCTGTTCGAGGGCAATCAGAGCGTGGATGGCGGGGGATTGATGGTGCAAGCTGCGAATGTCAGCGTCACGGGCAACACCTTCCGCAACAACCTGGCGACGCGTTTTGGCGGCGGCATGGTGGCTAACCAAAGCGCGCAAGTGAGCGTCAGTCAGAACGTTTTTGATCAAAATCGGGCCGGCGTGGATGCGGGGGCGCTGATTGTGCAGTACAGTTCGGGCGGCGACGTAACGCGCAACACATTCACCAATAATCGCGCCAGCACGACCAACGGCAACAGCGGCGCGATCAAGGTTTACAACCTGTCCAACCCGGTCATCAGCCAGAATGTGATCGAGAATAACGAAGCCAAGGATGGCGGCGGCATCTATGTGGAGCTGCTCTCGACGCCGCTCATCATGGGCAACGTCATCCGTTCGAATCGCAGCGCCGAGTATGGCGGCGGCATCGGCGTCACCTCCGGCTCGCGGCCGATCATTCGTGACAACCTGATTGACAGCAATACCAGCGGTCTGAACGGCGGCGGCGTTTTTGTCAACGACCAAGCCAGCGTTACCCTTGAACGCAACACGATCACCCACAATGTGGCGGCGGCATTGGGCGGCGGGGTGGTTTTTCTCTCGGCCGGCGGTCAGTTGCGTGCCAACAGCATCAGTAGCAATGAGGCAGGCACGCATGGCGGCGGCCTGGTGTTGAACGCCAGCGACCTCACCGCGCAAAACAACACGATCAGCCAGAATGTGGCTGCACAACTGGGCGGCGGCGTGCTGGTGCAAGGCGGCAGCACACCGACCATGCTGAACAACACGATCAACGGCAACCAGGCGGCCATCGGCGCGGGCATTGCGTTTTTCAGCAGCGGCGGCACCTGGGATGGCAACCAGGTGGGGGCCAATCACGCCAGCGGCGGCGGCGGTGGAATTCTGATCAATGCCGGCAATCCGCAGATCCTCAACGGTCAGTTGTTCAATAACACGGCTGTTACCTTTGGCGGCGGTTTCCTGATCCAGGCCAATGCCGCGCCAACGATCTCGAACAATGAGATTCGCTACAACACGGCCGCCAATGCGGGCGCCGGTGTGCATGTCGCCGCGTCGCAGCCGGTGATCCGCAACAACACCATCACGAACAATGCGGGGGAAGGGGTCAACATTGTGGCCGCGTCGGACGTTGATCTGACGGAGAACATCATCACGAGCAACGTGGTGGGTGTGCGGGTTGAGGCGTCGAGCCAGGCGGCACTGGTGCGCAACAATGTCTGGAACAACTCCGATGCCAACTACCGCGGCGCGGAGGGGGGCAGTAGCGATGTTTCGCTCGATCCGCTCTACATCCGCGGCCCGTTTGGACAGTTCTACCTGAGCCAGGTGGCGGCCGGGCAGGGCCGCAACAGCCCATTGGTGGACGCGGGCACGCAGACGGCCGCGTCATTGGGGCTTGACCGCTGGACCACGCGCACCGATGGCGTGGGCGACAGCGGCCTGGTGGACCTGGGGGTGCATTATCCGGTGTTCAGCGGCCGGCCGCGGCTGTGGCTACCGCGGCTGAACATAGATCAGCCGTAGCGATTGAAATCGCGTCTGGTGGGCCCACCTGCGTGGACGCGATGCTGGTCGGCGACGCCGGTTGGCGATTGAAATCGCACCTCACGGGCGTTCCGCCGGGCGTCCACCTGCGTGGACGCAATGCTGGTCGGCGGCGTCGGTTGGCGATTGAAATCGCACCTCACGGGCGTCCCGCCGGGCGTCCACCTGCGTGGACGCAATCCGGGTCGGCGTAGGCCGACCTGGCGGCGGAACGCCCCTTCGCCCCGAATTCGCTCGGCGGCGGCGCCGGTTGGCGATTGAAATCGCACCTCACGGGCGTCCCGCCGGGCGTCCACCTGCGTGGACGCAATCCGGGTCGGCGTAGGCCGACCTGGCGGCGGAACGCCCCTTCGCCCCGAATTCATTCGGCGGCGGCGCCGGTTGGCGATTGAAATCGCACCTCACGGGCGTTCCGCCGGGCGTCCACCTGCGTGGACGCAATCCGGGTCGGCGTAGGCCGACCTGGCGGCGGAACGCCCTTCGCCCCGAATTCATTCGGCGGCGGCCGTAGCGGAACGCCCCTTCGCCCCGAATTCATTCGGCGGCGAGGATCTGAAAGAAGTTGAGATGCTTGCTCTGGCCGTCCGCGTGGTAGGTTGTGGCGATCTGCAGGTCGGCGGCGGCCGCCAGGTCGTTGGCTTCGGCCGGGGTGACGTGATGCACGTAGCGCAGACCGTGCCCGTCGCGACGCCAATCGAGCAGCGCGTCGCCGGGATCCATCTCGCCGGCCGTGAGGCCGATGGTTTCCCAGGGGAGTTGGCGCTGGCGCCAGCGCGCTTCGTCCAGGAATTGCCAATAGGAGACGACCAGCACGCCCGCGGGCGCCAGCAGCCGCGCCGCCTGGCGCAGAACCGTGGCGCGCAAATCAAAGCCGGGCAGGTGATGCAGCAGCGCCAGCGCGTAGATGGCATCGAACCGGACGCCGGCCGGCAGCAGGGGCAGCACGGCCGCCGGCCAATCAGGCGCGGTGACATCGGCCAAGAGTAACTGCGCCCGCACCGTGGCTAACGAGGCCACCGTGCGGGCCGCCGCGTGCAGCAAGCCCGCGCTGGCATCCACACCGATGTAGGTCAGCGACGGGCGCTGATTCGCCAGCCAGCCAGCCAGGCGCGCCTGGCCGCAGCCCAGGTCGAGCACGATGGGCGTCGGCGGCAGAAAGGGCAGGCTGGGCAAAAGTCCAGCCTGATTGACGCCGCGTGTGCGGGCAAAAGCGCCCGCGCATGTGGTGTAGAACTGGCGATTGAGCGCCAGCAGACGTTGCGCGGTGTCCATCTTCATGCGGGCATTGTAGCATAAGAATCAAAGCGCATGATATAAGGCATGATATAATGTAGGCAATGTAGGCAATGTAGGCAATGTAGGCAATGTAGGCAATGTAGGCTCATGAACATGAGCATAAGAGCGCATAGAACACTGTCATGACAAACGACTCGTATTTGGGCGAAAAATCTGATCCGTTCGACCCTGCACGCCTGGCTCAATGGCGCCGTGCGCATGCCGATCCTCTGGATCTGACGGCGCATGAGGACGCGCTGTTGGCGCTGCTGGCTGAGGTGCAGACCGTGCGCACCTGGTCTCAGCGCACGCTCGACCGCCTGATTCGCCAGCACCTGGGGCCGGCGGGGGCGGCCCGGTTTACACGCGACCGCCTGGTGCAGGCCTATCAAGCCCTGGTGGACGCGGGCAAACTCGATTTTGAACGTGAGACGCTGACGCGGCTGCAGCGCAAACCGACGCGCACCATTTCCGGGGTGGCGCCTGTGGCTGTCCTGACCAAACCCTACGCCTGCCCCGGCGCTTGCATTTTTGTCCCACCGACGAGTGGATGCCCAAGAGTTATCTGCGGGATGAGCCGGGCGCGCAGCGTGCGTACCTGGAGCAGTTCGACCCTTTTTCGCAGACGGCCGGCCGCATCGCCGCGCTGGAGACGATCGGCCACGCTGCCGACAAGATCGAGCTGTTGATTTTGGGCGGCACCTGGTCAGCCTACCCGCGCCACTACCAGGAAACGTTCGTGCTGCGCTGCCTGGAAGCCATGAACGAGCAGCCGGCGGTCAACCTGGCGGAGGCGCAGCGCCACAATGAGTCCGCGCCGCATCGCAACGTGGGACTGGTCATCGAGACGCGACCCGATTGGATCACGCCGCAGGAGGTCCTGTGGCTGCGGCGCCTGGGCGTCACCAAGGTGCAACTGGGGATTCAGAGCCTGGATGACCGTATCCTGGCGTTGAACAAGCGCGGGCACACCGTGGAGCAGAGCCGCCGCGCGGTGCGTCTGTTGCGCGCGGCCGGTTTCAAGCTGCATCTGCACTGGATGCCCAATCTGCTGGGCGCGACGCCAGAGAGCGATCTGGCCGATTTTCAGCGCCTGTGGAGCGACCCCGCCTTGCGGCCGGACGAGCTGAAGATTTACCCCTGCTCGCTGCTGGAAGGAACGGAGTTGATGGCGCATTGGCGTGCGGGTCATTATCGGCCCTACACGCGGGGCGAACTGCTGGAACTGCTCATCGGCTGCAAGGCGCTAGTGCCGCCCGATTGCCGGCTCAACCGCGTGATTCGCGACATTCCGTCTGACCACATCGTGGCCGGCAACCGGACGGTGAACCTGCGTCAGGTGGTGCAGCAGGAGATGGCGCGCCGCGGGCTGATCTGTCACTGCATTCGCTGCCAGGAGGTGCGCGGCCATGCCATCGAAGCGCAGCATTTGACCCTGGACACCGTGAGCCACCCGACCGACATCAGCCAGGAGTGGTTCCTGCGCATGCTCACGCCTGCCGGGCGCCTGGCCGGTTTCTTGCGGCTGTCGCTGCCGCGGCCTTTCGATGCGGCCAATCCTCTGACGCCGGCCGACGTGAGCGCGGAGATTCAGGGCGCGGCGATGATTCGTGAGGTTCATGTGGTTGGGCCGGCCCTGGTGGTGGGCGCGGACAGCCGCGGCGAGGCGCAGCATGTGGGCGTGGGCCGCCGGCTTGTGGCCGCGGCGCAGGAGTTGGCGCAGGCGCAGGGCTTCAAACAACTGACCGTCATTGCGGCCGCCGGTACGCGGGACTACTACCGGCGCCTGGGCTTCGAGCTGGGCGATTTGTACATGCACCTTCGGCTGTAACCCGGTCTGAAGACCGGCGCCGCCGTAAGGAAGCGCGCTTTGAGACGGAGGGCGTCGTCACGCCGGAGACGTGACCTACGGTTCAGGCGAGCCGGACGAGGGCCGAGGCTGGCGCCGCCGGTTTATTTCTTGAATGTTCATCAACCGCCGGCGGGCGCAGAGGACCGGCCTTGCACCATACCCTGCCGTGCCGAGGCGATCGTATTGGCCAGGAAAAGGAGTATCGCAATCACGTTGAACATGCCACCCCAGGCGCGCAACGCTTGCTGAGGCGCCAGGTCGCCGGTCACGCGCAGCAGCAGGGAGAGGTGCAGCAGGAGCAGATGGGCGAAGAAGGCGGGGCGGAAGGGCATCTCGATGCGCAGCACGGCCGGCAGGATGATGGGGCCGTGGCCGAAGATCATGGAGAAGACGAAGCCGAGCAGGATCATGTGCAGCATGGCGTCATAGGGCGGCCCGGCCAGGAAGCGCTCGCCCCACACGGCCCAGGCGCCGCCGGCCAGCATCAGCCAGAGGTAGCCGGGGAGCAGGCAGGCCGCAATGAACTGCGCCAACCCCTGTTTGCGGATGGTGCGCCGGGCGATGTCGAAGCGCAGCAGCCAGGCGCCCAGTCCGCACAGCCCCAGTCCGGCCACGCGCACGCCCCAGGCCAGGTTGAACAGTGAGAGCGCCAGGCCGGCCACGAACAGCGCGATGATGAGCAAGAACGAGCGCATGATGCCGGGCCGCAGCATGAGCACGCGCGAGAGTTCCAGGCGCTCACCGGCCACGGTGACCACCAGGAAGCCGACCCACCAGGGCACCACAGACGCCAGCGGACTTCCCAACAGCCACAACAGATTGCCCACCACCCAGAGCGCGGCGCCGCTCCCCATGACCGCGCTGGCGCTGTCCGGGCGCAGGCGGTAGATCGCCACGAAGATGATCGTCAGGACCAGGCTGGCGAGGAGCAGGAGCAGCGGCGCAACCGGCATAGGCAGGCCGAGGAGCAGCGCCAGCCCGCCCAGCGCCGCGGCCAGCGGCGCAGCATAGGCCCAGGAGCGGTTCAACCCCACCGCGCGCTCCAGGCAGATGAGGGTGCCGAGGAAGCCGCAGATCATGAACGGGCCGTGATTGGCGGCCAGACCTGCGCTGAGCGGCGGCAGTTGCCAACCGATGCGCAGCAGGCCGGCCCACAGTCCGGCCAGCAGACTCAACGCGCCCAGCAGCAGGAAGGGCGGGCGCGAGCGCAAAGTAAAATGAGAGAGGAAGTTAGGTGATTTCATAGGGCCGCAGTATGCGGCAAGAAGGGCAAACTGTCAAGCCCGGAGAAACATAAATCACCATCTCATGTGCATCTCGCGCCGGAAAACCGAGGGTACTATTCGCAAACGGCCACTGCTGGTTTATCATGTTCCGGCAGTCATTCACGAAACTTCTGCAACCGATCTCCTGCATGTCTTGTGAGCAGTCTGACAGTCCGCCAGGTTCGGAAAAGGAGTACATCACCATGTCTACTACGCATTCACTCGTCACATCCCCTGCACGTCTTCTTCGATACGCCGCGCCTGCATTTCACACGGCCCGGCGCACCATACAGATCGTACTGTACGCTGCGCTGCTGCTGGCGATTGTGCTTGGCGCAGCGCCCGCCGCCGCGCTGTCTCAGGCCCAACCGGCTGCCATTTCCGCGGCCTCGCTGCTCAACCCCGACGGCACGCTGAGATTGGACGGCGCAGCCAGCGGCGCAATCAACTTGAGCGGGTGGAACGTGTCGCTGGATCCTCAGCGCGGGCCGGTCTTTGCCCCTGCCCTGGCGCCGGCCGGCGAGTGGGACAATGTTGGCTCGAGCGGATTGAATAACGGTTCGCTCAGCGGACAAGTCAATGCCATCGCCATCAGCGGGACGGATGTCTATGTGGGCGGCGCCTTTACGAATGTGAACAACGGCGGGACCTCGCTCCCCGAAGCCGATTACATCGCCAAATGGGACGGGACGAACTGGTCTGCGCTCGGCTCGGACGGCGCGGGCAACGGCTCGCTCAATAACAGCGTCTTCGCCATCGCCATCAGCGGGACAGATGTCTATGTGGGCGGCGGCTTTACGAATGTGAACAACAACGGGACCTCGCTCACCGCCGCCGATTTCGTCGCCAAATGGAACGGCAGTGCCTGGTCCGCGCTCGGCTCGAACGGCGCGAGCAACGGCTCGCTCGGCTTCTCCGTCTACACCATCGCCATCAGCGGGACAGATGTCTATGTGGGCGGCCTCTTTCTGAATGTGAACAACGGCGGGACCTCGCTCACCGCCGCCGATTACATCGCCAAATGGGACGGGACGAACTGGTCGGCGCTCGGCTCGGACGGCGCGGGCAACGGCTCGCTCAATTACACCGTCTATGCCATCGCCATCAGCGGGGCGGATGTCTATGTGGGCGGTTTGTTCACGAATGTGAACAACGGCGGGACCTCGCTCACCGCCGCCGATTACATCGCCAAATGGAACGGCAGTGCCTGGTCCGCGCTCGGCTCGAACGGCGCGAGCAACGGCTCGCTCAATAGCACCGTCTATGCCATCGCCATCAGCGGGACAGATGTCTATGTGGGCGGCGCCTTTACGAATGTGAACAACAACGGAACCTCGCTCACCGCCGCCGATTTCGTCGCCAAATGGAACGGCAGTGCCTGGTCCGCGCTCGGCTCGAACGGCGCAAGCAACGGCTCGCTCAGCGCCACCGTCTATGCCATCGCCATCAGCGGGACAGATGTCTATGTGGGCGGCAATTTTACCAATGTCAACAACGCCGGGACCTCGCTCCCCGAAGCCGACCGCATCGCCAAATGGGACGGGACGAGCTGGTCCGCGCTCGGCTCGGACGGCGCGGGCAACGGCGCAATCAGCGGCGTCAGCGTCGTCAACGCCATCGCCGTCAGCGGGACGGATGTCTATGTGGGCGGCTCTTTCAGTAATGGCGGGAGTGCGCCGACGGCCGACTATATCGGCAAATGGAACGGCAGCGCCTGGTCCGCGCTCGGCTCGAACGGCGTCGTGGAAGGTTCGTTCAACGGTGTAGTCAGAGCCATCGCGGTCAGCGGGACGAATGTGTATGTAGGCGGCTCCTTTACGAATGTCTTGAACAACGGGACAGTGCTTACCGCCGCCGATTACATCGCCAAATGGGACGGCAGTAACTGGTCTGCGCTCGGCTCAAACGGCGCTGGCAACAGCTCAATCAACGGCGCCGTCCAGGCCATCGCCATCAGCGGGACGGATGTCTATGTGGGCGGTGCGTTCTCGGATGTGAACAACGCCGGGACCTCGCTCACCGCCGCCGATTACATCGCCAAATGGAACGGCAGCGCCTGGTCCGCGCTCGGCTCGAACGGCGCGGGCAACGGCTCGCTCAGCGGCGCCGTCTATGCCATCGCCACCAGCGGGACAGATGTCTATGTGGGCGGCAACTTTACGGACGTGAATAACGGCGGGACGTCGCTCACTGCCGCCGATTATGTCGCCAAATGGGATGGCAGCGCCTGGTCCGCGCTCGGCTCGAACGGCGCGAGCGGCGGCTCGCTCAGCGGCGCCGTCAATGCCATCGCCATCAGCGGGACGAATGTCTATGTGGGCGGCAACTTTACGGATGTCAACAACAACGGGACCTCGCTCACCGCCGCCGATTACGTCGCCAAATGGAACGGCACAAACTGGTCCGCGCTCGGCTCGAACGGCGCGGGCAACGGCTCGCTCAATGGCTGGGTCTATGCCATCGCCATCAGCGGGACGGATGTGTACGTGGGCGGCCTCTTTACGAATGTCAACAATGGCGGGACCTCGCTCACCGCCGCCGACTGCATCGCCAAATGGGACGGGACGAACTGGTCCGCGCTGGGTTCGAACGGCGCGGGCGGCGGTTCGATCGGCAGCACCGTCTATGCCCTCGCGGTCAACGGGACGGATGTCTATGTGGGCGGAGGCTTTATAGATGTGAGCAACGGCGGGACGTCGCTCACTGCCGCCGATTACGTCGCCAAATGGGACGGGACGAACTGGTCGGCGCTGGGTTCGAACGGCGCGGGCGGCGGCTCGCTCAGTAGCAACGTCTATGCCCTTGCACCTGACAGCGAGGACCTGTACGTGGGCGGTCCATTCTTCAACGTCAACAACGGCGGGGCGGTCATCACGGACGCCGACTATTTTGCGGCGTATGGCTTCGCGTTCTCTGCCACCCCGACGCCAACCCCCACCAGATCACCAAACGCCAGTTCTCCGCCACCCCCGACCCCGACGGCCGTACCGCCCCCACGGACACGCCAGTTCCGTTCACCGCCACCCCCACCGAGACGCCAGTCCGCCTCCGCCCCCCCCCACACCCCCCCCCCGCCACGCCACCCCCCCCCCCCCCCCCCCCCCCCCCACACGCCAGTTCCGTTCACCGCCACCCCCACCGAGACGCCGACGGATACGCGTCAACGCCCACTCCCACCGATACGCCAACCCCAACGGCCATGCCGACGGATACGCCCACCAACACGCCCACCCCAACCGATACGCCCACGGCCACGCCGACGGATACGCCCACCAACACGCCCACCCCAACCGATACGCCCACGGCCACACCGACGGAGACGCCAACCAACACCCCAACCCCGACGGAGACGCCGACCGCCACCCCCACGGCCACACCTTCCATCCCCCTGCTCTTCAGCGCCGACGGCCTCGCCACCGGCGTCCTCACCTACACCATGGCCATCCCCGGCCAACCGTTCACCGTCAGTATCTACGTGTCCGAAGACACACTGCTCAACGGCGGCGATAAGCGCACCTCGGTGGTGACCATCCTCCCCACCGCCTCGGCCGGCCGCAAACGCTTCGCCCTCGGCGCCGAGATCGTGCTGCCGGTCGTGGACTCCAAGCAGGACTACTACCTCCTGGCGGTCTCGTCCCTGGGCCACACCGCCCTCTTCACCGGCGTCTACCACCTGCCCGCATCGCCCATCTACGTGCATGGCGATGAACTCACCGGCGACGCCGTCATCGTCAGCGGCGACGGCGGTACGATGACCGTGAATTTCAACGGCACAAGTTACAACTACTCAACCCCGGATGTCACCGCCCTCTCCGTGCGCACCCACGGCGGCGACGATGCCGTTGATGCCTCCGGGCTGACCGCTGCGCTCCCTTCGGTCCTGCTCGGCGGTGCAGGCAACGATCAACTCTCCGGCGGCATGGGCAATGACACCCTGCGCGGCGGCCCGGCGACGACTCCCTCAGCGGCGGCCCCGGCAGCGACTCCCTCAACGGCGCCGAAGGCAACGATGCCCTCTTCGGCGGCGCCGGCGACGACACCCTGTTCGGCCGTGAAGGCAGCGATGCGCTCGACGGCGGCGCCGACAGCGACACCGCCAACTACCAGGCCACCACAGGCCCCATCGCCCTCAACCTGGCCGTCGGCGTTGCCAGCAACGACGGCAACGGCAGCAGCGACACCCTGGCGCTCAACACCATCGAGATTGTCAGCGGCTCCAGCTTCGACGACGTCATCATCGGCGACGACAACGCCAATACCCTCAACGGCGGCGATGGCAACGACACGATCAACGGCGGCGCAGGTGCGGACACGATCAACGGCGGCAATGGCAATGACCTGCTCAACGGTGACGCGGGCAACGACACCCTCTACGGCAAGGCCGGCAACGACACCATGAACGGCGGCGATGACAACGACACGCTCTACGGCGGCACCGAGAGCGGCGCCAACGATGACATCCTCAACGGCGACGCGGGCGATGACTTCCTCTACAGCCAGACCGGCAACGATACAATCAACGGCGGCGCGGGCAGCGACAAGCTCAGCGGCGACGCCGGCAACGACACCCTGAATGGCGGAACCGGCGCGGACACACTGCTCGGCGACGCGGGCAACGACACCCTCTACGCCGGCGGCGGCTGCGGCGGCGACGGCGCCCTCGACACGGTCAAGGGCGGCAGCGGAACCGACACCGCCTACGACGTCCTCAGCGACCCCGACGCCATCAACACCGTGGAAAGCGTGGTCTGCTAAACCTGAAACACGCTCACCCTCTTCCCCCCTTCTCCTCTCCGCTGCGCGGAGAGGAGAAGGGGCCGGGGGTTGAGGTGAGCTGCACTACCGCCGTGAGGGAATGTATGTTATAATTTGGGCTGCCTTTGTAATGTCCAAATCAGCCTTCTCAGGAGTAGCCAGATGTTCGATACAACAGTAATGCTTCCCAAAGAAACGGCTCAGGCGCTTGTCGAACTGACAGGTGAAGCGAGGGTAGACACCGCCTTGACCAGGGTGATTCGGGATTTTGCTCGCCAAAAGCTCATGGAACTCGAAACCGGGTTGCGCCAGTTCGAAGCCAAGTACGGCATGTCCTTCGAGACTTACCGCCGTCTGTGGGAAAGCGAAGATCGCCCGGAGTACTACACATTCGAGGCAGAGAACGATTATCTCATGTGGGAAGGGCTGGTCACGCGGCGAAACCGACTTACGCGAAGTTTTGCATGGCTGCCATGACGACGATCCAACTTCTCCACGAATTACGCCGTGTCTGCTATGATTCTTCGCTGGTAGACCGCCTCGAAGAACGCATATTGGATGTTGATGTCTTGCATGTTCGGGTTCACCTTGCCCAATCTGATACTTTCATCAATGTCTTCTATAACCTGGCGACTGACAAAACTGCGTTCGCATTGGTTCGAGACGGACGACGAATTTACGGCGCCGATAACGCCAAGACGGGTTGGCATTATCATCCTTTCGCCGATCCGGATCAGCATGTTACGTGCCATGAGATGTCGTTTTCTGAATTCTTGCGATCAGTGGAAATTCACCTGAACCCTTAGTTAGCCAAAAACATTTTCGCTCGATGCATTTCATAGGATCAGAGCCGGCCATGTGGCCGGCTCTGTCCTTTTCCACCGCTCCAATCTGCCGCTGCAGAATACCAATCATCTCGCGCCGGAAAACCGAGGGTACTATTCGTAAACGAGTAATGCTGGTTTATCATGTTCCGGCAGTCATTCACGAAACTTCTGCAACCGATCTCCTGCATGTCTCATGAGCAGTCTGACAGTCCGCCAGGTTCGGGAAAGGAGTACATCACCATGTCTACTACGCATTCACTCGTCGCATCCCCTGCACGTCTTCTTCGATACACCGCGCCCGCATCTCACACGGCCCGGCGCACCACGCAGATCGTACTGCACACTGCGCTGCTGCTGGCGATTGTGCTTGGCGCCGCGCCCGCCGCCGCGCTGTC
Organism: Candidatus Amarolinea dominans; assembly: GCA_016719785.1. NCBI lineage: Bacteria > Bacillati > Chloroflexota > Caldilineae > Caldilineales > Candidatus Amarolineaceae > Candidatus Amarolinea > Candidatus Amarolinea dominans. Next base: position 429,347 of record JADJYJ010000003.1, on the reverse strand, counting down.
CCAGGCCCAACCGGCCGCCATTCCCGCGGCCTCGCTGCTCAACCCCGACGGCACGCTGAGATTGGACGGCGCAGCCAGCGGCGCAATCAACCTGAGCGGGTGGAACGTGTCGCTGGACCCGCAGCGCGGGCCGGTCTTTGCCCCTGCCCTGGCGCCGGCCGGCGAGTGGGGCAAGGTCGGCACGAGCGGCATGAACAACGGTTCGCTCGTCGGCCCCGTCTATGCCATCGCCATCAGCGGGACGGATGTGTATGTGGGCGGCAGTTTTCTGAATGTGAACAACGCCGGAACCTCGCTCACCGCCGCCGATTACGTCGCCAAATGGAACGGCAGCAACTGGTCCGCGCTCGGCTCGGGCAGTGCTGGCAACGGTTCGCTAGGTGGCGCCGTCAATGCCATCGCCATCAGCGAGACGGATGTCTATGTGGGCGGCTTCTTTACGAATGTGAACAACGCCGGGACCTCGCTCCCCGAAGCCGATTACGTCGCCAAATGGGATGGCAGTGCCTGGTCCGCGCTCGGCTCGAACGGCGCGAGCAACGGCTCGCTCAATAGCGGCGTCAAAACCATCGCTACCAGCGGGACAGATGTCTATGTGGGCGGCAACTTTACGAACGTGAACAACAACGGGGCCCCGCTCCCCACCGCCGATTACGTCGCCAAATGGAACGGCAGTGCCTGGTCCGCGCTCGGCTCGAACGGCTGGAGCGACGGCTCGCTCAACTCACAAGTCAATGCCATCGCCATCAGCGGGACGGATGTCTATGTGGGCGGCTTCTTTCTGAATGTGGGCAACAACGGGACCTCGCTCAACGCCGCCGATTACGTCGCCAAATGGGACGGCAGCAACTGGTCCGCGCTCGGCTCGAACGGCGCGGGCAACGGCTCGCTCAGCGGATCAGTCAATGTCATCGCCATCAGCGGGACGGATGTCTATGTGGGCGGCAGTTTTCTGAATGTGAACAACAACGGGACCTCGCTCCCCGCCGCCGATTACGTCGCCAAATGGAACGGCAGCGCCTGGTCCGCGCTCGGCACGGGCAGCGCTGGCAACGGCTCAATCAACGGCGTCGTCAGCGCCATCGCCATCAGCGGGACGGACGTCTATGTGGGTGGCAATTTCTATAATGTGAACAACAACGCGACCTCGCTCCCCGAAGCCGATTACGTCGCCAAATGGGATGGGACGAACTGGTCCAGCCTCGGCTCGAACGGCGCGGGCGACGGCTCGCTCAACAGCGGCGTCTTCGCCATCGTCGTCAGCGGGACGGATGTCTATGTGGGCGGCGGTTTCAGTAATGGCGGGAGTGCGCCGGCAGCCGACTATATCGGCAAATGGAATGGCAGCGCCTGGTCCGCGCTCGGCTCGAACGGCGTCGTGGAGGGTTCGTTCAACGGTACAGCCAGAGCCATCGCGGTCAGCGGAACGAATGTGTATGTAGGCGGCTCCTTTACGAATGTCTCGAACAACGGGACAGTGCTTACCGCCGCCGATTACATCGCCAAATGGGACGGCAGTAACTGGTCTGCGCTCGGCTCGGGCAGCGCTGGCAACGGCTCAATCAACGGCACCGTCTACGCCATCGCCATCAGCGGGACGGATGTCTATGTGGGCGGTACGTTCGCGGATGTGAACAACGCCGGGACCTCGCTCCCCGAAGCCGATTACATCGCCAAATGGAACGGCAGCGCCTGGTCTGCGCTCGGCTCGAACGGCGCGAGCGGCGGCTCGCTCACCGGCGCCGTCTATACCATCGCCATCAGCGGGACGGATGTTTACGTGGGCGGCGGCTTTTTCAATATAACCAACGGCGGGATCTCCCTCCCCGAAGCCGATTACATCGCCAAATGGAACGGCAGCGCCTGGTCCGCGCTCGGTTCGAACGGCGCGAGCGGCGGCTCGCTCAGCGGACAAGTCAATGCTATCACCATCAGCGGGACGGATGTCTATGTGGGCGGCACCTTTACGGATGTGAATAACGACGGGACCCCCCTCCCCGAAGCCGATTACATCGCCAAATGGGACGGCAGTAACTGGTCCGCGCTCGGCTCGGGCAGCGCTGGCAACGGCTCGCTCAGCGGACGAGTCAACGCCATCGCCATCAGCGGGACGAATATGTACGTGGGCGGCGGCTTTACGAATGTCAACAATGGCGGGACCTCCCTTCCCGAAGCCGATTACGTCGCCAAATGGAACGGCAGCGCCTGGTCCGCGCTCGGCTCGGGCATCGCTGGCAACGGCTCGCTTAACGGCAGCGTTCTCGCCATCTTGGTCAGCGGGACGGATGTCTATGTGGGCGGCGCCTTTACGAATGTGAGCAACGAAACCTCGCTCCCCGCCGCCGATTACGTCGCCAAATGGGACGGGACGAACTGGTCGGCGCTGGGTTCGAACGGCGCGAGCAACGGGTCGCTCAATTACGGCGTCTATGCCCTTGCACCTGGCAGCGAGGACCTGTACGTGGGCGGGGACTTTACGAATGCGAACAACGGCGGGATCGCCATCACAGATGCTGACTATTTTGCCGCGTATGGTTTCACGCCCCTGGCTGCGGGGCTGGCCGATTTCACCGTTCAGGTGCAGGAGCAAGGCATCCTCGTGGCCTGGGAAACTACCAGTGAACTGGGAAACCTGGGCTTCGACCTGTGGCGCGGGGAGACGCCGAACGCGCCCACGCAGCGCCTCAACGCCGCACTCATTCCCTCGCAGGCGCCGGGCAGCAGCCAGGGTTTCAGCTACGCCTGGCTCGATCAGGACAACCTGGTGATGGGCGTCACCTACTACTACTGGCTCGACGTGGTGGAGTTCAGCGGCACCCATGAGCGTCACGGCCCGCTGTCGGCCACCTGGCAAGCGCCCACCGCGCTGGGGGTGGATGTCTTCACGGTCAGCCCTGGCTCCCCGGGTCAGCGCCTGCTCGCCTGGCTGTGGAGGCTCTTGGCGCAGTAGGCGCATCACCGCGCCAGATTATTGGTACACGGATCAACACCGATTCACACGGACAGAAAATAAAGAATATCTGTGTCCATCTGTGCCAATCCGTGTACCTTTAGAATTGGTACACGGCTCAACACGGACATGAAAACGAACAGTGTGAATTTGTAAGACACTCGTACTATTCGCAAGCACACTGTCCTGGTATATCATGCTCACGCCAAACTGCCGCAGCGCTGATCCTCACCAGGCGCGGGGGGGGTCGCATCCTCAGCTCGCCCGAATGACCAAGTCAAAATCACGTCCATGCAAGACTTCTTTGCCATCTGAGTTGCCAACGGCAGGGGAGATTTCCAGATCTGCCCCGATGATTTCGGCATCCAGGTCAGTGAGCGCCAACCGGACAAGGCAACCTGGCTGAAGAAGGTGACCTGGTGACAAGGAGCGGGGCGTCCCACGCCCCATTTGCGATCGGTTATGCGAGCGCCTGTGGGCGCAAGGTGCAGTGATACGACGATTGGAGGCTTAGATGAGCGCTGGATTTATGCTTGTTTCAGGTCGTAATGCCCCGTTGGCCCGTCTCTCCCAGAAAATGCGCACGCCTCTGCTGCTGATCTTCATCTTGCTCCTGCTGGGCGGGCTGGCGCTGCCTGCGGTGACGTTCACTGGTCTGCCCGGCCGGCCAGGCCAGGCAGACACCGCCGGCCAGCCTGCCACGGTGCAAACCCTGGCAGATTTACCCACGCCGGCGCAGGCTGCCATCTCGGCCGCCATTGGCCGCGACCGGGCGACGTATCACACGGCAGTGCGAGACGACGGCAGTCTGACGCTCACCAACCCAGCCCAAAAGCTCGATGCCGTCTTCTCCGCGGACGCGGCGACGGTGCGCACCAGGGAGTTGGCCTGGAATCTGCTGCTGCGCGCCTGGGGCTTTGGCAATCAACTGCAAGCCGCTGCCCGCGTTGCGCCGCGCGCCACGGAGAACCGCGTGGAGTACGCGCGCGGCGCGCTCACCGAGTGGTATGTCAACGGCCCGCAGGGCGTGCAGCAGGGGTTCACCATCCACGCTCCGCCTCCCGCCCTCCAGGCGCCGCCCGACACCCTCACCCTGGCGCTTGCGCTCGACCCATGGCTGCAGGCGCAGCTCAGCGCAGACAAGCGCGGTTTGACCCTATCTGGCGCTGAAGGAACGACGCTGCGCTACAGCGGCCTGACCGCCTTCGATGCCGCGGGGCGTGAACTGACCGCGTGGCTCGAACTCCCCTCTCCAGCCAGGAGAGGGGCCGGGGGTGAGGTCCGCCTCCCCTCTCCAGCCAGGAGAGGGGCCGGGGGTGAGGTCTACCTCCCCTCTCCAGCCAGGAGAGGGGCCGGGGGTGAGGTCCACATCCGCGTGTCCGTCGCGGGCGCGCAGTATCCCATCACCGTAGACCCCTTCGTCGAGCAAGGCAGATTGATCGCGAGCGATAGGCAGAGTTACGATCTGTTCGGTTGGTCTGTCGCCATCAGCGGCGATGTCGTGGTTGTGGGGGCGTTCCAGGCCGATCCTGGCAGCGTGGGCGACGCGGGCGCGGCCTATGTGTTCGAGAAGCCGGGCGGCGGCTGGGCTGATATGACCCACACGGCCAAACTCACTGCCTCGGACAAGGCATGGAGCGACCAGTTCGGCTATTCCGTCGGCATCAGTGGGGATGTGGTGGTCGTAGGGGCGCCTTATGCTGACCCCGACGGCGCAGACGAGGCCGGCGCAGCCTACGTGTTCGTGAAACCCGGCATCTGGACGGGAACCCTGACTGAGTCCGCCAAGCTGACTGCATCGGACAAAGTGACCGACGACTTCTTCGGTTACTCCGTTGCCATCAGCGGAGACACGTTGGTGGTGGGGGCGCTCTACGCTGCTCCCGGCGGCGTATCAGACGCGGGCGCCGCGTATGTGTTCACCAGGCCTGGCATCGGATGGTCGGGGAGTCTGACCGAGTCTGCCAAGCTGACCGCATCCAACAAGGCGATAAATGACCAACTCGGCAACTCGGTTGCCATCAGTGGTGACGCGGTGGTCGCAGGGGCGCGTCTCGCGGATCCTGGCGGCACAAGCAATGCCGGCGCGGCGTACGTGTTCGAGAAACCGGGCGGCGGGTGGCTGGGAACTCTGACCCAGGCTGCCATCTTGACCGCCTCCGACAGGGCGGCAAATGACTATTTTGGCTACGCCGTCGCCATCAGCGGGGATGTGGCCGTCGTTGGGGCCTATGCAGCCAATCCTGGCGGTGTGACCGACGCGGGCGCGGCCTACGTTTTTGTCAAGCCCGGCGGCGGATGGTCAGACATGACCGAGGCAGCCCGGCTCACCGCCTCCGATAGAGCGACGAGTGACTACTTCGGTATGTCAGTAGCTGTCAGCGGAGACATCGTGATTGTGGGAGCACCCTGGGACAACGAGCGCGGCGCGTTCGACGCTGGCTCAGCGTATGAATACCTGAAACCCGGCGGCGGGTGGTCGGGCGATCTGACCCAGACATCGAAATTTCTCCCTTCGGCCTGGTTCAACGAAGACTATTTTGGCCATTCCGTTGCGGTCAGCGGAAACACCGTGGTGGTGGGAGCGCCCTGGCAGACCTATGGTCTTTTGGATGATGCAGGTTCGGCGTATGTATTTGGCTACGTGGCGCCCACGCCAACGCCGACGTCCACGCCAACGCCAACCGATACGCCAACGCCGACCAACACCCCGACGCCAACCGATACCCCAACGCCGACCATCACGCCAACGCCGACCATCACCCCAACGCCGACCGATACGCCGACACCGACCATCACCCCAACGCCAACCGCCACACTGATATCTACTCACACCCCCACGCCGGCTGTTTTCGGCTCTTTGCTGGCGTATTGGAGATTTGACGAAGGCGCGGGAAGCAGTGTGGCGGATGATGCGGGCAACGCGCATACGCTGACCTTGTATGACAGCCCGGCGTGGACAAGCGACAGCGCGCCCGTCGCGTTTGCCAATCCCTACGCGCTCACGTTCGATGGTTCTTCCCAATACGGGGCTGCGGCGGGAACGATTGACCTGGCCAACCGATCCTTTAGCGTGGCCATGTGGGTGAAACGTGCTCGCACGGATACAGGCGAATACTTTTTCAGCCAGGGGACCAGCCACAGCGCCAATCAAGCGCTTCACATTGGCTTCCGCTCCTCAAATTACTTCACCTGCGCATTTTATGCCAATGATCTGAACACAACGACGGCCACGGCCGACACTGACTGGCACCACTACGTCTGCACCTATGACGCGGCCAGCAACAGCCGCAAAGCATATAAGGATGGCGTGCTGGTGGGGAGCGATACTGCCACCGCGGACTTCGCCGGCGGCGGCGTTGTGTACATCGGACAGCGGCCGCTAGGCTTTGGATCACTCGCGGGCAGCATGGATGAGACGCGCATTTACAACGACGTTTTGACGCCAGATCAGGTTCAAGCGCTTGCCGAAGGCAATCCGACACACATCACCACACCAACCTCCTCGCCGACTACTACGCAGACCCCAACCATTACCCAAACCCCGACCCATACGCCAACGCCGACGCCGACCGTCACCCCGACCCACACCCCGACGCCGACGGCTACTTTGGCGGCCACCGCCATGTGCATGTATCTCACGAACAATGCCAACTCCTACCTGATCCGGGCCAACTCGGAGGGCGCGGGCGGCGTTAATTTGGGCAATCTCGGCGGCGGGTTAGGCATCGCGCTGGACACGGCGGCCGGCAAGATGTATATCGCCAATACAAGCAGCAACACCGTCACCCGCGCCAATCTGGACGGCACGGGCAGAGAGAATCTAGGCAATCTCAGCGGCACGCTGAACTCTTCGTCAGGTATTGCGCTGGACACGACGGGTGGCAAGATGTACATCGTGAACACGGGCAACAACACTGTCAGCCGCGCCAACCTGGACGGCACGGGCGGCGTCAGCCTGGGCAACCTCGGCGGCCTGTTGTACGACCCGCGCGGCATCGCGCTAGATGTCGCGGCCGGCAAGATGTATATCACCAACTATTTCACCGTCAGCCGGGCCAACCTGGACGGTACGAATCCCGAAAATCTGGGTACCCTCGGCGGCATGGTATTCGCACCGTGGGGCATCGCGCTGGATGTGGCCGGCGGCAAGATGTACATTGCGAACATGGACGCCATCCTTCGTGCCAACCTGGACGGCACGGGCGGTGTCAGCCTGGGCGATCTCGGCGGCTCGCTGAGTTACCCGCGCGGCATTGCGCTGGATGTGGCGAGCAGCAAGATGTACGTTGTGGACGCCAGTGACGACATCGTCAGCCGGGCGCATCTGGACGGCACGGGCGTCGTCAGCCTGAGCAACCCCGGCGGCCTGTTGAACAACCCGGTTGGCATCGCGCTGGCCTCGGGCGATTGCCCGCCGTTCGTCCCCACCCCCACCCCCTCGCATACGCCGACGATCACGCCGACCGCCACGCCGACGGCAGGCCCCACCGCCTCCGCCCCCGCGGCCTGTCTATACATCACCGACAACAGCAACAGCATCATCGTCCGCGTCAGTTCGGACGGCTCTGATCCCGTCAACCTGGGCGGTTTCGGCGGTTTGTTGTGGCGGCCCGCGGGCATTGGCCTGGACGCGACGAATGGAAAGATGTATGTCTCGAGTACATCCTACTACCAGAAAATTATCCAGGGCAATCTCGACGGGACGGGCGGCGTTAGCCTCGGAGTGGTTTCGTTCCTCGACTCCGACTACGATGTAGCGGTGGATACCGCGGGCGGGAAAGCGTACATCGTCAATTATGTAAGCAGCCGTATTGTGCGCATGAACCTGGACGGGACCAATGCGGAGAACCTGGGCGACCTCGGCGGCCTCGTGAACTGGCCGCGTGGCATTGCGCTGGACGTGGCCGCCGGCAAGATGTACATCACCAATGCTGGCAACTACGTCATCATCCAGGCCAACCTGGACGGCACAGGCGCAGTCAACCTGGGCGACCTCAACGGGACGCTGTCTCAACCGTCGGGCATTGCCCTCGATATCGCCGCTGGCAAGATGTACGTCACCAACACTTTCAACAACACGATCAGCCGGGCCAACCTGGACGGCACGGGCGGGGTCAGCCTGGGCAACCTGGGCGGCACGCTGAACCAACCGTTCGGCCTTGCCCTGGACACGGCCAACGACAAAATGTATGTCACGAACGCCGGCAACGAGACAGTCACACGGGCGAACCTGGACGGTACGGGCGGCACGAATATGGGCAATCCCGGCGGCCTGTTGAGCGGCGCCTTCCGCATTGCCCTGAATACGGGCAACTGCCCCCTGTTCGTTCCCACCTCCACCCCCACCATCACCCCCACGCCGACCGTCACCCCCACGCCGACCGTCACCCCCACCCTGGCGCCGACCGTACCCCCATCTGCAATGTGTCTATACGTCGCCAACTACGGCAGCCGCACCGTGGCCCGCGCCAACTGGGACGTCTCCGGCGCCGAAAACCTGGGCGGTTCGAGCGGCAGTCTCGATCAGCCGTATGGCATCGCGCTGGATCTCACAGCTAATAAGATGTACGTGACGAACTATGACAGTAACACCATCAGCCGGGGCAACCTGGACGGCAGCGGCGGCGAGAGCCTGGGCGACCTGAACGGCCTGCTGGACGGACCCTACGGCATTGCGCTCGATACGGCCGCGGGCAAGATGGTCGTGGTCAACTACGGCGACAGCACTGTGATTCGCGCCAACCTCGACGGCACGGGCGGCGTCAGCCTGGGTGATCTGGGCGGGCTGCTCGACTCTCCGCTAGGGATTGCACTGGACTTGAGCGCGGGTAAGATGTATATCGCCAACTACGGCGACAACAACATCATCCGCGCCAACCTGGACGGCACGAATCCCGAAGACCTGGGCGACCTCGGCGGCAACCTGGACGATCCCTATGACGTCGCCCTGGACGTGGCCGCCGGCAAACTCTATGTCGCCAACTACGACAGCAGCAACATCATCCGGGCCAACCTGGACGGGACAAGCCCCGAAGATTTGGGCGACCTGGACGGCAATCTGAGTTACCCGACCGGCATTGCCCTGGACGTGGCCGGCGGCAAGATGGTCGTCACCGATGAAGACGGCTACGTCGTGCGCGCCAACCTGGACGGCAGCGGCGGCGAATACCTGGGCGACCTCGACGGCCTGATCAGTTACCCTTACGATATCGCCCTGGATGTGACGAACGGCAAGATGTACGTTCCCGATTATTATGACGCCGTCGTCCGCGCCAACCTGGACGGCAGCGGCGGCGAAGACCTGGGCGATCTCGGCAGCCCACTGGCGAAAAACTACGGCGTCGCCCTGGATGTGGCCGGCGGCAAACTCTACGTGACCAACTACGACAACGATACCGTCAGCCGGGCCAACCTGGACGGCACGGGCGTGACCGGCCTGGGCGACCTGGGCAGCAACCTGAACAGACCCTACGGCATCGCACTCGATGTGAGCGCGGGCAAGATGGTCGTGACCAACTACGGCGACAGCACCGTCGTCCGCGCCAACCTGGACGGCACGGCCGCGGTCAACCTGGGCGACCTGGGCGGGCTGCTGAACAGTCCGCGCGGCGTCGCCCTCGATCTGGGCGCGGGCAAGATGTATATCGCCAATTACGACGGGACGAACATCGTACGCGCCAACCTGGACGGCTCGAACCCCGAAGACCTGGGCAATTTTGGCGGCAATCTGACCAGCCCGTATGACATCGCCCTCGACGTGGCCGCGGGCAAGCTGTACGTTGCCAACTACGGCAGCAGCAACATCCTGCGCGCCAACCTGGATGGCACAGGCGCCGAAGACCTGGGCAACCTGGGCGGCCTGCTGGGCTATCCGACCGGCATTGCACTGGACGTAGCGGCCAACAAGATGTACATCACCGATGATAATAACGTCGTTCTCCGGGCCGAGCTGAACGGCCAGGGCGGCGTGGATTTGGGCGATCTGAACGGAACCCTGGGCACGCCCTACGACATCGCCCTGGCCGATGGCTCCTGCGCCTCGCCCGGCACACCCACGCCCACCCCGCTGGTCACCAACACCCCGACGCCAACGGCAACCGCCACCCCGGCGCCGGCCACCGCAACGCCAACGGACACCCCGACGCCAACCGATACGCCGACGGTCACGGCGACTGCAACCCCGACTGACACCCCGACGGTCACGGCGACCGCACCCCCGACTGATACGCCAACCCCGACTGGCACCCCGGTTACGTTCACTGCGACCCCGACGGTCACGGCGACCGCGACCCCAACTGACACGCCAACCCCGACTGGCACCCCGGTTCCGTTCACTGCGACCCCGACGGCCGCGCCGACTGACACGCTAACCCCGACCGTCACCCCGCTGCCGCCCACCGCGACCCCGACCGCCACGCCTGTGCCGCCCACCGCGACCCCGACCGCCACCCCGCTGCCGCCGACCGCGACCCCAACCGTCACGCCTGTGCCGCCGACCGCGACCCCGACCAACACGCCGGTGCCGCCGACGGCCACCCCGACCGCCACGCCGGTGCCGCCGACGGCCACTCCGACCGACACGCCCGTGCCGCCCACCGCGACCCCAACTGACACAGCGACGGCCACGTCAACCGCCACCCCGACCGCCACGCCGGTGCCGCCGACGGCCACCCCGACCGCCACGCCGGTGCCGCCGACCGCGACCCCAACCGACACCCCCGTGCCGCCGACGGCCACCCCGACCGCCACGCCTGTGCCGCCGACGGCCACTCCAACCGACACCCCCGTGCCGCCCACCGCGACTCTAACTGACACAGCGACGGCCACCGCGACCCCGACCGCCACGCCGGTGCCGCCCACCGCCACCCCAACCAACACGCCCGTGCCGCCCACCGCGACCCCAACCAACACCCCCGTGTCAACGCCAACACCGACGGCCACCCGTACCGTGACCTCAACGGCCACACCAACCTCTACGCCGACCACCACCCCCACCGTTAGCCCAACGCCCGCGTCAACGCCGCCCGTCTGTCAGGTTAGCCCGCCCGGAACGTTTACGAGCAGGACGACGGCCCACGGCTTGGGCAGCAACCAGACCTGGGGCGCTTACGCCGATGGCGCCCTGGTGTATGTCGCAACCGCCAACGGTCTCGCCATCTCCACCAACGGCGGCGCTTCTTTCGTCAACCGTACCACCGCCAACGGCCTGGGCCACAATGATGTGCGCGGCGTCCATGCCCTGGGCAGCACGGTCTACGCCGCAACCCTGGGCGGCCTGGCGATCTCGACCGACGGCGGCGTCACCTTCACCAACAAGACCACCGTCGCGGGTCTCGGCCACAACAGTGTCAAGGGCGTGTTCGCCAACGGCAGCACGGTCTACGCGGCGACCGCGGGCGGCCTCGCCATCTCCACCGATGGCGGCGCTGCGTTCAGCAACCGCACCACCGCCAACAGCCTGGGCAGCAACGACGTCAACGGCGTGGCCGTCAACGGCAGCGCGGTCTACGTCGCCACCACCGCCGGCCTCTCCATCTCCACCGATGGCGGAGCGACCTTCAGCAACCGCACCACCGCTAACGGCCTGGGCAGCAACCTGGTGTTGGCCGCCGCAGTGCGCAACAACGCGGTGTATGCGGGTACCCAGTCGGGCCTTTCGATCACAACCAACGGCGGCGCCTCTTTTGTCAACCGGCTCGGCAACTCCGGCTCGACCAACAACGACGTCCGCGGCGTCTCGGCTATCGGCAACGCCGTTTACGCGGCCACCCGTCGCGGCGTCTATGCGTCAACCGACGGCGGGACGACTTTCACCAACCGCACCACCGCCAACGGTCTGGGCAGCAACGACGTTCGCGGCGTCTTCGTCAACGATATCGTCTATGCGGCCACCAATGGCGGTGGGTTGGCCGTTGGCAACTGCGCCACAGCCACGCCAACGCCCACAGCTACGCCGACCGCCGCGCCCGGCCCCATCGCCACTGTGGTGGTTGACGCCGGCGTCGCAGCCACCCTGACCTACACCGCGACCTCCGGGATGCAGATCACGGTGGAGGTTCCCGGCGACGCGGTGACGCAAACGACCACCCTGACCATGCAGGAAGTCGGCTCTCAGCCATCGGCGCCGGTCGGCTTCCAGTTTGCCGGTCATGCTTTCACCCTGGACGCCTCGGTCAACAGCGTGTTGCAGCCCGGCTTCGTCTTCCAGGCGCCGGTCACCGTCACCCTGGATTATGCCGACAGCGACCTGGTCGGGCTGGATGAGAACACCCTGATGCTCTCCTACTTCGACACCGCCGCTAACCAGTGGTCTTCCGCCGGCATCACACTCATCGAGCGTGACACTGTCAATAATCGCCTGGTTGTGACCATCAGTCACCTCTCGCTGTTCGCGGCTATCGGCGCCCCGCCGTTGCCCACCGCCACCCCAACGGCAACCCCCACGGCCACAGGCACGCCGACCCGCACCCCGACGATCACGCCAACCCCAACCGTCACGCCGACGGCTACCCCCACGGCCACACCAGGCGCGCCGCTGAGCTTCACGGCCAACGGCTTCGCCACCGGCATCATCACCTACACCACCGCCACGGCCGGACAGTCCTTCAGCGTGAGCTTCTACGTCTCGGACGATACCGTGCTGAGCAGCGGCGATGAACGCACGTCGGTGGTGACGATCGTGCCGGCCGCAACCGTGGGCAGCAAGCAGTTCGCCCTCGGTACCGAAATCGTGCTGCCGGTGGTGGACACGGACCGGGACTACTATCTGCTGGCGGTCTCCTCGCTGGGCCACACCGCGGTCTTCGACGGGGTCTATCACCTGGGCGCATCCCCGGTCTATGTGCATGGCGGAGACCTGACCGGCGACAGCGTAACGATCAGCGGCGATGGGACGATCATCAACGTGACGTTCAATGGCAGCAGCTATGCCTATGCGACCAGTGACGTGACGGCCCTGTCGGTGCGCACGCACGGCGGCGACGACAGCGACGATGCCTCTGGACTGACTGTGTCCCGACCTTCCATGCTGTTCGGCGGAGTGGGCAACGATCAACTGACAGGCGGGGCGGGCAACGACCTGCTGCGCGGCGGCGCCGGCAATGACACCCTGACCGGCGGCGTGGGCGATGATACCCTGGCCGGTGCAGAGGGCGACGATAGCCTGAACGGCGGTGACGGCAACGACACGTTGGTTGGCCGCGATGGCAACGACACCCTCGACGGCGGTGCGGGCAACGACACCGCCAGCTACCAGGTGGCGTCGGCGGGCATTGCCCTTGACCTGGGCGCGGGCGTGGCAAGCAACGACGGCTTTGGCAACAGCGATGTGCTGGTGGTGGGGACCATCGAGAATGTCAACGGCTCCAACTTCGACGATGTCATCAGCGGCGACGGCAACGCCAACCGCTTGAACGGCAACAATGGCAGCGACACCCTGGCCGGCGGCGACGGCGCAGACACGATCAACGGCGGCAATGGCAACGATCTGCTGGCTGGGGATGGCGGGGACGATGCCCTCTACGGCAACGCGGGCAACGACACCATGAACGGCGGCGACGGCAATGATACGCTGGTTGGCGGCACGGAAAGCGGGCCGAACGATGACATCATGAACGGCGGCAATGGCAACGACACCCTCTCTGGACAGGTCGGCAACGACACCCTCGATGGCGGCGCCGGCGCGGACAAGGTGTTTGGCGACGCGGGCAACGACATCCTCTACGCCGGCGGCGGCTGCGGCGGCGACGGCGCCCTCGACACAGTCAAGGGCGGCAGCGGCGCCGACACCGCGTACGATGTGCTCAGCGGACCGGATGCGGTCAATTCCGTCGAGAGCGTGGTCTGTTAGCGACGAATCCTTGGTAGCAAAGTTGGGGCGATCAGCGGTCGTCCACAGAGCCGGTCGCACGACCGGCTCTGTTTTTTGTGAGAAGCCGGTACTATACGTAAGCGAAAAGTCCTGGTTTATAGTATTGGTGTCAAGCCACGGAGCAACCGATGCTCTGCATGTTCCACAGTTGGTTTGATGCCTCCCGTATGTTTTTCAGCCAGCAAGCAAGTGAAAACGAGTCAATGCTGCCTGCCTGTCGGACTATTTTGTCTTCGCCACGGCAGCTGACCAGGAAGAAGAGTGCGACGATCGGAGATTCAGATGAACGCCAAATCTATGCAGTTTTCAACAATCTATACCCCGTTGGCCAATCTGCCCATGAAAATGAGCAAGCCTATCCTGCTGATCTGCACCCTCATCCTGGTGTGCGGACTGGCGCTGCCGGCGGTGGCTGTAGCGTCTTCCTATTCTTCACCCACCATTGACGGCATGGTGAACGATCTGACCGAGTGGAAGATAGACGATCGGCTTGGCGAAAACAACAACGTCGCCTATTTCGTAACGTGGGACGACAATTACCTGTACGTTGGCATTAGAGGCGGCGAAGGCGATGCCGACAAATACAATGTCCTGATTGACACGGACCCGAATGACACCGGCACCGCCAATGATGGCGCCGGCGGCAGCGCCGCGGCGTTTGCCGGCGCCTTCTTCGGTGACGATGGCAAGCCGGACTATGCCATCCAGGCCACCGTCGCGGGGATGCAGTACGATGCCAGCGGCTCGGGCAGTGGCTGGAACGGCGATTGGAATTCCGGCGCAACCGTGGTGGGCAATGGCGCGTGCAGCGGCGTCATGAATTGCGTCGAGTTTCAAATTCCGTGGAGCAACATCGGGCTGTGGTCTCGCAACGCTTCCGTGGGCCTGTATCTCTATGCCTCGTATGACGAATACCCGAACGAAAAGACCTACTCGGTCTGGCCGCCTTCCAACGCCACGCAGACCAGCGGCACGGCTGCCTATATGTCAACCCAGGTCTATTTTTTCACGACAGACGGCAATCGTTCAGCCCGCACCTACGGCGCACATAAAGGCAACGAGACCCAATTAAATGCCGACGGCAATTTTTCGCTGCTCGACTATTTTGTCCTGGTTACCGTTACCAGCGGCGGCGGCGCGGGTTGTAACGTCAGGGCGGATGTGCTGGGCAACTGGGACTCTGGCCAGAGCGTCGGCCGGCGAACCTATTCCCTCACCGCGAGCGGCTGCTCGCCCACCGCGAACATTACGCTCAAATATATGGATGGTGACTATCAGACTCTGAGCGAACTGAATGGACACAGCGAAAGCTCTCTGAAACTCTGGCGCTGGACCGGCTCTACTTGGGATACCGGGGGACTCACGTTCATGGATGCGCCTTACAACCGGCTCTCCAAGACTGGCGTTACGCTACCCTCGACCTGGGGGTTCGGCAGCGATGAGCAGGCGCGCGCCGATGCCTGCCAGACCTATACCCCATCATCTTTCACGAGCCTCTTGAGCACTGCCTTCGCTGAAGGCGTTTTTGTCAGCGGCAGCAAGGTTTACGTGGCGACCGGCTCCGACGGGGTTTATCTCTCCACCGACGGCGGCAGCACCTTCACTCACAAAACGACCGCCAACGGCCTGGGGCACAACCAGACTTACGGCATCTACGGCATCGAAAACACGGTCTATGTGGCGACGTTTGGCGGCCTGTCCATCTCCACCGACGGCGGCGCCACCTTTACCAATAGAACCACCGCTAACGGTTTGGGAAACAATACGATTGACGGCCTCTTTGTCAACGGCAACGCCATCTACGCCGCGACAGTCAGCGGCTTGTCCATTTCGACCGACGGCGGCAATACGTTTGTCAACCGGACGACCGCCGAGGGCCTGGGCAACAACTATCTCCGCGACGTGCATGCCGACGGCAATATGGTCTATGTGGCGACCTGGGGCGGCGGCCTGTCCATCTCGACCGATGGCGGCAGCACCTTTCGCACCAAGACCACGGCCGATGGCCTGGGTCAGCTTCACATCCTGTCGGTCTACGCCGATGGCAACACGGTGCTTGCAGGAACCTACAGTGCAGGTCTCTCCATCTCCACCAACGGCGGCAGCTCCTTTGTGACCGCTACGACCGCCAATGGCTTGGGGGGTAACGAAGTTGCCGGCGTCTACGCCAGCGGCAGTGTCCTATTTGCGGCGACAAATAATGGCCTGTCCATCTCCACCGATGGCGGCAGCAATTTCAGCAACCGGACCACCGCCCACGGCTTGGGGAGCAATTCGACCTACGGTGTCTATGGCCACGACAGCGCGCTCTATGTCGGAACCACTTCAGGGCTGTCCGTCGGCGCTTGCCAGGCGGCCACGCCCACGCCGACCAACACCCCTGTGGCAGTCCCACCGTACGCGTTGGTGAGCGAGGGCTTCGAGGGCGCCGCCTTCCCCCCCACCGGCTGGAGCGTTGACTCATCGGGCGCCTGCACGTGGAGTCGCGTCACGTCCGGCAGCAATCCCAACCAGACGCCTCACACCGGCGCGGCCGAAGCGCGCTTCAATTCTTATGACTGTGCGGCCGGCGCCGAAAGGCAACTCATCTTGCCCACACAAGATATGAGTGTATCTGGCGCCTACATCCTCTATTTCTGGATGTATCACGACCCCGGCTACGACAATTACGCTGATCGCCTGCAGATTCAGGTCTCGACCAATGGCGGTGGAACGTACAGCAACGTCGGCCCGACCTTCGCCCGCTACAGCGCGTCCACCGGCTGGAGCCAGCACAGCCTGAACTTGAATGTGTACGCCGGGCAAGCTGCGGTTGTGGTGGCGATCGAGGGCCTCTCGGAATACGGCAACGACATCTACCTGGACGATGTCGAACTGCGCGGGCCTGCGCCCAACACCCCGACGCCCACGCTGACACCCACGCCCACGATCACGCCCACGCCGACTAACACGCCCGTACCTCCTCCTTACGCGCTGGTCAGCGAGGGCTTCGAGGGCGCCGCCTTCCCCCCCACCGGCTGGAGCGTTGACTCATCGGGCGTCTGCGCGTGGAGCCGCGTCACCTCCGGCAGCAATCCCAGCCAGACGCCTCACACCGGCGCGGCCGAAGCGCGCTTCAATTCTTATGACTGTGCGGCCGGCGCCGAAAGGCAACTCATCTTGCCCACACAAGATATGAGTGTATCTGGCGCCTACATCCTCTATTTCTGGATGTATCACGACCCCGGCTACGACAATTACGCTGATCGCCTGCAGATTCAGGTCTCGACCAATGGCGGTGGAACGTACAGCGACGTCGGCGCGACCATCGCCCGCTACAGCGTGTCTAGCGGCTGGAGCCAGCACAGCCTGAACTTGAATGTGTACGCCGGGCAAGCTGCGGTTGTGGTGGCGATCGAGGGCCTCTCGGAATACGGCAACAACATCTACCTGGACGATGTCGAACTGCGCGGACCGGCGCCCGGCACTCCAACGCCGACGCGGACCCCGACGCACACCAACACGCCTGCACCTACAGGAACCCCGACGCCAACCAACACCGCAACCTCCACACCCACCGCCACCCCGACGGCCACGCCCACGACTGAGGCACCCAACTGCGACCTCTATCCGCCCGCCTCATTCATCAACAAGACGACCGACGACGGCCTGGGCGACGCCCAAGTGAATAATGTCTATGTCAGCGGCAATACGATCTATGCGGCAACCTTCAATGGCCTATCCCTCTCAACCGACGGCGGCGCCACCTTCAGCAATCGCACCACAGCTAACGGCTTGGGCAATAATGTTATAAAAGGGGTCTATACGGATGGCAACAACGTCTACGCGGCGACGTTTAGCGGGCTTTCCATTTCGTCCAATGGCGGCGCGAGCTTCAGCAACAAGACGACCGCCCACGGCTTGGGCAGCAATTACGTGTATGATGTTTATGCGGACGGGGGCAAAATCTATGTGGCGACCGGTTCGGGGGTTTCCATCTCTACGAACGGCGGCAGCACGTTCAACAACACGACCTATCACGGATTAGGCGGCAACTCTATTTCTGATATCTACGCTGACGCTAACGAAATCTACGCGGCGACCGATTATGGTCTGTCCATATCAATTGATGGCGGCAGCTCCTATCATAATGTATCCTACCTGTCAGGCGTAGCTGATGTGCATGGGAACAATGGCACGGTCTATGTGGCCTCCAATTATGATGTTTCTTTCACGAGCGACGCCGGCGTGAATATCGGATCGTACTGGCTACCGGCTATGTATGTCAACGGTGTCTATGGTGGCGGTAACACGATCTATGCGGCCGCCAGCAATGGTTTGTTCATTGTGGCCGCCAGCAACGGCAGCTACACCATGTTAACCACGGACAGCGGCCTGGGCAGCAACAGTACCCGCGCGGTCTATTCCAGCGGCAGCGCGCTCTATGTTGCGACAGTGAACGGGTTAGCGATCGGCGCATGTAGCGCGCCTACGCCCACGCCCACACCCACGGCCACCCACACCCCAGGGCCGCCGACCGCCACGCCGACCCCGGCGGTCCTGGACGCGCCGCTTCTGGCGTACTGGAGGTTCGACGAAGGGACGGGGAGCAGCGTAGCAGATTCATCGGGCAACGGCCGTGACCTGACGCTCTACAACAGCCCGAGCTGGACAGGCAGCAGTGCGCCCCTGGCCTTCGCCAACCCCTACGCGCTGGCGTTGAATGGCAGCAGCCAATACGCGGCGGCGGCCGGGACGATCAACCTGGCGAACCAATCCTTCACCGTGGCCGTGTGGGCACAGCGTACCCGCACGGGCACGCAGGAGTTTCTGCTGAGCCAGGGGACGAGCGGCAGCGCCAATCAGACCTTGCAGGTGGGTTTCCGCAGCAACGACAACTTCACCTGCGCGTTCTGGGCCAACGACCTGGACACGACGACGGCCACCACCGATACGAACTGGCATCATTACGCCTGCACCTATGACGCGGCGAGTAACAGCCGCAAGGCGTACAAGGACGGCGCGCTGATCGGCAGCGACACGGCCAGCGCGGACTTTGCCGGCAGCGGCGCGGTGAACATCGGCCGGCTGGCGCCGACCGCCAATAACTATTTTGCGGGCAGCGTGGACGAAACGCGCATCTACGGCGCAGCGCTGAGCGCGACCGAGGTGACCGCGTTGGCGCAGGGCAACCCCGCGTACACCCCGACGCCGACGGCGACCGTCACGCCGACAGCCACTGCCACCGCAACGGCGACGTTCACGGCTACGCCGACGATCACCGGCACACCGCCCACCGCCACACCTGCTCCTACGGCGACGCCGACGCCGACCCTCACGCCGACGCCATCCGCCTGTGAACTCAATCCGCCCACTTCGTTCATCAACAAAACCACCGCCAATGGCCTCGGCAGCAGATTCGTTGAAAGCATCTACGTCAGCGATAGCGTAGTCTATGCTGGGACCAGCGGCGGCCTGGCGATTTCTACCGACGGCGGCAATACCTTCGTCAACAGGAGTACGGCTCACGGCCTCGGTCACACCTATGTCGCTGACGTGTATGTCAACGGCGGCACGCTCTATGGAGCGACCGCTGGCGGCTTATCCATCTCGACCGACGGCGGCGCCAGTTTCATCAACAAGACTACGGCCAACGGCCTCGGCAGCAACAGTGTTGATGGCGTGCATACCAACGGCAGCACGGTCTACGCCGCGACCTATGCCGGCTTGTCCATCTCGACCGATGGCGGCGCCAGTTTCATCAACAAGACCACGGCCGATGGCCTCGGCAGCAACAATGTCTATGGCGTGTTCGCCAGCGGCAGCACGGTCTACGCCGCGACCTATGGCGGCTTGTCCATCTCGACCGATGACGGCAACAGTTTCATTAACAAGACAACTGCCAATGGTTTGGGCAACAACTGGATTCAGGGCGTCTATGCCAGTGGCAGCACGGTCTATGCTGCGGTATATGGCGGCCTGTCTATCTCGACCGACGGCGGCAACACCTTTATCAATAGGACGACTGCCAGTGGCTTGGGCAGTGGTATCGTTTACAGGGTCTATGCCAGCGGGAATGCTGTCTATGCCGCAACATCTGGTGGCTTGAGCATCTCGACCAACGGTGGCAGCACTTTCATCAACAGGACGACTGCCAACGGTCTGGGTGATAACTTCGTCAATGCCGTCTATGCCAGTGGCACTACAGTCTATGCTGCAACCGATGGCGGTGCGTCCATTGGCGCGTGTGATACCCCCGCGCCTACAGCGACGAGTACGCCGACGCCCATGTCCACAACGACGAGCACGCCGACTCACACGCCCACACCGACGGCGACGCCAACTCACACCGACCGTCACGCCGACGACGACGCCAACGCCCATGCTGACCGGGACCCCAACCGTCACGAACACACCGACGACGCCAACGCCTATGCCGACGGCCACACCGACCCTCACCCCGACGCCGACGAACACGCCGCTCCCAACGGTCTGCGAACTCATTCCGCCGACTTCGTTCGTCAACAAGACCACTGCCAACGGTTTGGGCTACAACAATGTCTACGGCGTCTATGTCAGCGGTAGTACGGTCTATGCTGCGACTTATGGCGGCGGCCTGGCGATCTCGACCGACGGCGGCAACACCTTCGTCAGTAGAACTACCGCCAACGGCTTGGGCAGCAACCAGGTCAGCGACGTTTACGCCAGCGGCAGCATGGTGTATGCCGCGACGAGGAGCGGCCTGTCCATTTCCACCGACGGCGGCAGCAGCTTCACCAACAGAACGACCGCCGGCGGCTTGGGCAACGACTGGGTGAGGGGTGTCTATGCCAGCGGCGGCACGATCTACGCGGCAACCTGGGGAGGCGGCCTATCGGTCTCGACCGATGGCGGCGCTACGTTCACCAACCGGACTACCACGAACGGCTTGGGCAGCAACCATGTCACAGACGTGTATGTGAGCGGCAGCGCGGTCTACGCCGATACCTATAACGGCCTGTCCATCTCGACCGACGGCGGCGCCACCTTCACGAATTACTTGATCAGTAAATACGTTACCGGAGCATATGCCGGCAGCGGTGCGATCTATGCGGTGACGTGGGGCAGCGGTTTATACATCTCGACCGACGGCGGTAGTACTTTCGCCAACAAGACGACTGCCAACGGGATGGGTGATAACTATCTCTATGGCGTTTATGCCAGCGGCAGCACGATCTATGCTGCGACGGCAATCGGCCTGTCTATCTCGACCGACGGCAGCAGCTTTGCCAACAAGACCACTGCGGACGGTTTGGGTCATAACCAGGTCTATGGCGTTCATGTCACGGCCAGCGCGGTCTATGTCGCCACGCAAGGCGGCTTGTCCATCGGCGGTTGCGGCCCCCCGACGCCCACGCCGACGAGTACGCCGACCGCCACGTCAACGGACACGCCGACGGCGACTCCAACTCGCACGCCGACACGGACGCCCATGCCCACAGCGACGAGCACGCCGACCCACACGCCCACACCGACGGTGACCCCAACCAATACGTCGGCGCTCGCTTGCGAACTCATTCCGCCCACTTCGTTCGTCAACAAGACCACTGCCAACGGTTTGGGCTACAACAATGTCCTTGGCGTCTATGTCAGCGGCAGTACGGTCTATGCTGCGACCTATGGCGGCGGCCTGGCGATCTCGACCGACGGCGGCAATGCCTTCGTCAGTAGAACGACCGCCAACGGCTTGGGCAGCAACCAGGTCAGCGACGTTTACGCCAGCGGCAGCATGGTGTATGCCGCGACGGGGAGCGGCCTGTCCATCTCCACCGACGGCGGCAGCAGCTTCACCAACAGAACGACCGCCGGCGGCTTGGGCAACGACTGGGTGAAGGGTGTCTATGCCAGCGGCGGCACGATCTACGCGGCGACATGGGGAGGCGGCCTATCGGTCTCGACCGATGGCGGGGCTACGTTCACCAACCGGACCACCACGAACGGCTTGGGCAGCAACTATGTCACGGACGTGTATGTGAGCGGTAGCGCGGTCTACGCCGCGACCTATGGCGGCCTGTCCATCTCGACCGACGGCGGCGCCACCTTCACGAATTACTTGGGCGGTAGGTACGTTACCGGAGCATATGCCGGCAGCGGTATGATTTATGCGGCAACGCGGAGCAACGGTTTGTACATCTCGACCGATGGCGGTAGTACTTTCGCCAACAAGACGACTGCCAACGGGCTGGGAGACAACTACCTCTATGGCGTTTATGCCAGCGGCAGCACGATCTATGCTGCGACGGCAATCGGCCTGTCTATCTCGACCGACGGCAGCAGCTTTGCCAACAAGACCACTGCGGACGGTTTGGGTCATAACCAGATCTATGGCGTTCATGTCACGGCCAGCGCGGTCTATGTCGCCACGGAAGGCGGCTTGTCCATCGGCGGTTGCGGCCCCCCGACGCCCACGCCGACGAGTACGCCGACCGCCACGTCAACGGACACGCCGACAGTGACCCCAACTCGCACGCCGACGCCCACGCCGACCGCCACGTCAACGAACACGGCGACGGCGACTCCGACTCACACCCCGACGGCGACCCCGACCGCCACGCCAACGAACACGGCGACGGCGACTCCGACTCACACCCCGACGGCGACCCCGACCGTCACGCCAACGAACACGGCGACGGCGACTCCGACTCACACCCCGACGGCCACGCCGACCGACACGCCTGTGCCGCCGACGGCCACCCCAACCGACACGCCTGTGCCGCCGACCGCGACCCCGACCGATACCCCGATGCCGCCGACGGCCACCCCAACCGATACGCCTGTGCCGCCGACCGCGACCCCGACCGCCACGCCTGTGCCGCCGACCGCGACCCCGACCGATCCCCCGGTGCCAGCGACGGCCACGCCGACCGACACGCCTGTGCCGCCGACCGCGACCCCGACTCGCACACCGACGGCCACGCCGACCGACACGCCTGTGCCGCCGACCGCGACCCCGACCGATACCCCGATGCCAGCGACGGCCACGCCGACCGACACGCCTGTGCCGCCGACCGCGACCCCGACCGACACGCCGACGCCGACGGCCACCCCGACCGCCACGCCTGTGCCGCCGACCGCGACCCCGACTCGCACACCGACGGCCACGCCGACCAACACGCCTGTGCCGCCGACCGCGACTCCGACCGATACACCGACGCCAACGGCCACACCGACCGACACCCCGCTGCCTGCCACTGCGACGCCAACGCCCACCCCGACGGCCGCGCCGACTGACACGCCAACCCCGACGCCAACGGCCACCCCGACTGACACATCTACGCCAACGGCGACGCGCACGCCGACCGCAACCCCGACGCGCACGCCGACAGTCACGCCGACGATCACCCCAACGCCGACGCCGACGCCGCCCGTCTGTCAGGCCAGCCCGCCCGGAACGTTTACGAGCAGGACGACGGCCCACGGCTTGGGCAGCAACCAGACCTGGGGCGCTTACGCCGATGGCGCCCTGGTGTATGTCGCAACCGCCAACGGCCTGGCCATCTCCGCCAACGGCGGCGCTTCTTTCGTCAACCGCACCACCGCCAACGGCCTGGGCCACAATGATGTGCGCGGCGTCCATGCCCTGGGCAGCACGATCTACGCCGCAACCCTGGGCGGCCTGGCGATCTCGACCGACGGCGGCAGCACCTTCATCAATAAGACCACGGCCGCGGGTCTCGGCCACAACAGCGTCAAGGGCGTGTTCGCCAACGGCAGCACGGTCTACGCGGCGACCGCGGGCGGTCTCTCTATCTCCACCGATGGCGGTGCGACCTTCAGCAACCGCACCACCGCCAACGGCCTGGGCAGCAACGACGTCAACGGCGTGGCCGCCAACGGTAGTGCGGTCTACGTCGCCACCACCGCCGGCCTCTCCATCTCGACCGATGGCGGAGCGACCTTCAGCAACCGCACCACCGCCAACGGCCTGGGCAGTAACCTGGTGTTGGCCGCCGCTGTGAGCGGTAACGCGGTGTATGCCGGCACGCAGTCGGGCCTTTCGATCTCGACCAACGGCGGCGCCACCTTTGTCAACAAGCTCGGTAACTCCGGCTCGACCAACAACGACGTCGGCGGCGTCTCGGCCACTGGCAGCGCTGTTTACGCCGCCACCCGTCGTGGCCTCTATGCGTCAACCGACGGCGGCGCCACTTTCACCCGTCGCACCACCGCCAACGGTCTGGGCAGCAACGACGTTCGCGGCGTCTTCGTCAACGATATCGTCTATGCGGCCACCAATGGCGGTGGGTTGGCCGTTGGCAGCTGCGCCACAGCCATGCCAACGCCCACGGTTACCCCAACGCCCACAGCTACGCCGACCGCTGCGCCCGGCCCTATCGCCACCGTGGTGGTTGACGCCGGCGTCGCAGCCACCCTGACCTACACCGCGACCTCCGGGATGCAGATCACGGTGCAGGTTCCCGGCGATGCGGTGACGCAGACCACCACGCTGACCATGCAGGAAGTCGGCTCTCAGCCATCGGCGCCGGTCGGCTTCCAGCTTGCTGGGCATGCCTTCACCCTGGACGCCTCGGTCAACAGCGTGTTGCAGCCCGGCTTCGTCTTCCTGGCGCCCGTCACCGTCACCCTGGATTATGCCGACAGCGACCTGGTCGGGCTGGATGAGAACACCCTGATGCTCTCCTACTTCGACACCGCCGCCAACCAGTGGTCTTCCCGCCGGCATCACACTCATCGAGCGTGACACTGTCAATAATCGCCTGGTTGTGACCATCAGTCACCTCTCGCTGTTCGCGGCTATCGGCGCCCCGCCGTTGCCCACCGCCACCCCCAACGGCAACCCCCACGGCCACAGGCACGCCGACCCGCACCCCGACGATCACGCCAACCCCAACCGTTACGCCGACGGCTACCCCCACGCCACACCAGGCGCGCCGCTGAGCTTCACGGCCAACGGCTTCGCCACCGGCATCATCACCTACACCACCGCCACGGCCGGACAGTCCTTCAGCGTGAGCTTCTACGTCTCGGACGATACCGTGCTGAGCAGCGGCGATGAACGCACGTCGGTGGTGACGATCGTGCCGGCCGCAACCGTGGGCAGCAAGCAGTTCGCCCTCGGTACCGAAATCGTGCTGCCGGTGGTGGACACGGACCGGGACTACTATCTGCTGGCGGTCTCCTCGCTGGGCCACACCGCGGTCTTCGACGGGGTCTATCACCTGGGCGCATCCCCGGTCTATGTGCATGGCGCGGATGCCACGGATGACAGCCTGACGGTCAGCAGCGATGGAACGATCAGCAACGTGACGTTCAATGGCAGCAGCTATGCCTATGCGACCGGCGATGTGACGGCCTTGTCGGTGCGCGCGCACGGCGGCAATGACAGCGTTGATGCCTCTGGGTTGACGGCGCCCCGCCCTTCCATGCTGTTCGGCGGAGTGGGTAACGATCAACTGACAGGCGGGGCGGGCAACGACCTGCTGCGCGGCGGCGCCGGCAATGACACCCTGACCGGCGGCGTGGGCGATGACACCCTGGCCGGTGCAGAGGGCGACGATAGCCTGAACGGCGGTGACGGCAACGACACGTTGGTTGGCCGCGATGGCAACGACACCCTCGACGGCGGCGCGGGCAACGACACGGCCACCTACCAGGTCGCGCCGGCGGGCATCACCCTTGACCTGGGCGCGGGTGCGGCGAGCAACGACGGGTTTGGCAACAGCGACGTGCTGGTGGTGGGGACCATCGAGAATGTCAACGGCTCCAACTTCGACGATGTCATCAGCGGCGACGGCAACGCCAACCGCTTGAACGGCAACAATGGCAGCGACACCCTGGCCGGCGGTGCGGGTGCGGACACGATCAACGGCGGCAATGGCAACGATCTGCTGGCTGGGGATGGCGGGGGCGATGCGATCTACGGCAACGCGGGCAACGACACCATGAACGGCGGTGATGACAATGACACGCTGGTTGGCGGTACGGAAAGCGGGCCGAACGATGACATCATGTACGGCGGCAATGGCGACGACACCCTCTCTGGACAGGTTGGCAACGACACCCTCGATGGCGGCGCCGGCGCGGACAAGGTGTTTGGCGACGCGGGCAACGACATCCTCTACGCCGGCGGCGGCTGCGGCGGCGACGGTGCGTTGGACACGGTCAAGGGCGGCAGCGGCGCCGACACCGCCTACGATGTGCTCAGCGGGCCGGATGCGGTCAGTACCGTGGAGAGTGTCATCTGCTAAACTTGGAATAGCGCCCCCCCACCCGTAGGTCACGTCTCCGGCGTGACGACGCCCTCTGCGGCAGGTCACGCTTCCCTGCGCCGACGCCGTCCGACCAGGAGGCCGGCCCTACAAAGACGCACCTCCTCTCCCCCCCTTCTCCTCTCCGCCGCGCGGAGAGGAGAAGGGGCCGGGGGTTGAGGTGAGGCCCGTATCTTCATCCTTGCGCCCGCAGCCCGGTCAGACTAAGCCTGATTTGCGAAATAAAAGAAACCAGCTACAATAGCGCCGCATCCAATCGTTCCTTTGCATCGCCTGAAAAAGGAGCATCCGCTGTGTCCCAAGCCATCGCTAACCCTGAAGAGCTAGAGCGCTTCGCGCGCGATCTCAAGCAGTTCAACGGCCAACTCAAAGAGAGCATGACACGTCTGAACGCCCAATTTCGCCAACTGGGCGACACCTGGCGCGACCAGGAGCACCAGAAGTACGGCCAGGAGTTCGAGCAGACGATGCGCGTGCTGGCGCAGTTCATGCACTCCTCTGACGAGCATATCCCATTCCTCTTGCGCAAGGCCAGCCGTCTGCGCGAGTATCTGTCGCAGCGCTAACACACACCATGTCCCCAACCGTCGAAGTCCGCGCCATTGACGCCCTCGAAGAGCTGCAGACCGGCCTGGTTCGCTACGCCGACCAGGCGCAGGCCACGCTGGCCGCGATCGCCCGCGAGGTGCAGCGCACGCTCGACTGGCTGGAGGAGCGCCAACGCCATTGGCGGGGCGAGGTGCAGCGCCGGCAAGAGGAGGTGCGACTGACTTTGGCGGCCTACCAGCGCTGCCTGAATTCCGGCGACCGCGACCATCCGCCCTCGTGCGGCCGTGAAGAACTGACGTTTCTCGACGCGCGGCGCCGCCTGGCACAGGCCGAGGCCGAGGAGCGCATGGCGACCCAGGCGCGGCAGGCGGTCCAGGCCGAAGCGGAAATTTACGCCCGCGATGCCAGCCGCCTGCGCGTCACCTTGCAGACCGAGACGGTCAAATCCATCGAAGTGCTGCGCAGCAAGGTCACCGTGCTGCGGTCGTACGCATCAGGCGGCATCACGGCCGGCGGTGTACTGGCCGGCGCGCTGGCGTTTGGCGCCGGGGTGGTCATCGGCGCCGCCATGAGGCGGGCAGGCGAGGACGGTTCCGCCGGAGCCGGGGCGCCAGACTCGTCTGGCCGGGAACTCACCCTGCAAGAATTCCATCCCGACATCCGCGACATTCTCTTGAACATGATTGACCTGGACGATTCGCCGGTGCGTGACGAAGCCGACTACCATAAAGTATCCAAGGCGGAGATGGTCGCAGGGTTTGCGAAGCTGACGCAGGTACGCCGCTGGATCAGCCAGGGTGCAACCGATCAATGGCTTTACGACGCGGCTCAGGAGGCGCGGGAGGGAGGCACGACAGAGGCGCAGAGCCACTACAACATCTACCGGGTTTTCTACGGTGACAATGCCATTGTCCTGGAACGAGTCGGCAACCGCTACCGGGTGCTCAACGGCTACCACCGGCTGGCGGTCGCACAGGAACTGGGCTGGACGACGATCCCGGCAAAGGTAATAAACTCATGACCACCCTTTCCGCCCACGCCGCCGATCTCGACGCCGCCTGGAAGCTGCTGCAGGCCCGTTGGGATGCCACCGGTGAAACCTGGAGCGACCAGGTACACGACGATTTTGCGGCGCACTATTGGCAGCCGCTGGAGCAGCAGACGCAGGCCGCGCAGCGCAGTCTGGAGCGATTGGCGCAGGTTGTCGCCAGGGCGCAGCGCGCGGTGAAGTGAGATGTTGGAGCACGCGGGCGTTTGGATCACGAAGACGCGAAGTGACACGAAGCACACGAAGCGCGAAGGACGCGAAGTGTATCCCCGTGGCAAACGCCTTCGCGCCCTTCGTGCTTCGCGGCCTTCGCGATCCTTCGTGGCTTCGTGCTCCAAACGCCCGCGTGCATTCATGCTCCAAACGCCCGCACCCCACAATCACTCGGAGGATACTGATGACCACACCCAATCTGATTGTTCAGCACCGTGAACTTGCCCGCTCGATACGCGAATTACGCCGTCAGAATGAGCAGTCGCTGGATGCCATGGCGGCTACACGGGCCCATGAGATAGCCGCCGCAGAACAAGCGCGTCTGCATGCGAACAGGCAATGCGATGCCCGTCTCGCAAAATTCCTCGCGCTTGAGCAAGGTGCTCGCGCCGTAGTCAAACACATGGGCGCTAAGGCATCCGACGCAGTCGTTGAAACCCCTCCGTTGATGCCGATTATAGATCCAGTACGGACACTAACAAAGTGCAAATCAGAGATAGAACGCATTCATGCTGGCTTAGTAGATAAGACAGTTCGCTTGAGGATCATGGATACTCCGCCCGATGTCAACCAAGCGGAAGTGAAAAAGATTCTAGGATTCAGCGGTGAAGGGCTGGTAGAAGCCGGAGACAAGGACATCTACAGTCTGCGGCTGGCCCGCGAGATAATCCCGAAGCTGAAAGAACTTGGCATCGAGGCGGAACTCGTGGTATGAGAGCCGTACTACCACAAAAGCAGTTTGTATCATGGCCCAGGAGACCACATCAATATGAACGATAGGGATCTATTTGCCCTTGTTTGCGTGGTTATTTCCGTTTGCCTTGTTGTTCTGTTTACCTATCTCCACAAAAAGTCAACAGAGAAAAAGAATGCCCTGGCTTCGGCAGTAACCGTCGTGGGTGCGCGTGCCAGGGCGGCGCATGCCCAAGCGCTGCAAAGCATCCAGGCAAACCACGCGCGCAGAGTTCAAGCGATTGACGCAGAGTACGAAACAAAAACGAAGACTGCCAATGCAGCCGTGTCGCAGCGAGCAGCAGGGCTGATGACTTCCCTGAAGGCGCTGCGTCTGCCGATTACGGGCCTGCCGTGGGCGCAATTCGGCGACGGCGCGCACCAGCCCGACGCGATCGGCATCACGCGCTTGGGCGACCTCGTGGCGCCAAAGCCGGTGCAGGACTTCCGCCTTCCCGCGCTCCTCCACCTCCCCGGCGCGACCTCCGTCCTTCTCAAAGCCGACCCCGCATCCAAGCCGGCTGCGGCCCGCGCGATTCAATCGCTCGCCACGCGGCTGCTGGCAACCATCCCGCCGGGCAAGCTGCGCTTCACCTTCGTGGATCCGGTGGGCCTGGGCCAGAACGTAGCGCCGTTCATGCACCTGGCGGACTACGACGAGGCGCTGGTGACGGGCAAGGCGTGGAGCGAGCCGATGCAGATCGAGGCGCAGTTGGCCGCGCTGGCCGAGCACATGGAGAACGTGATCCAGAAGTACCTGCGCAACCAGTTCGCGACCATCGAGGAGTACAACGCGCAGGCCGGCGAGGTGGCCGAGGCGTACCGCGTGCTGCTGGTCTTCGACTTCCCGGCCAATTTCACCGAGGCTTCGGCGCGGCGGCTGGTGAGCATCGCGCAGAACGGCCCGCGCTGCGGCGTCTATGCCATCGTCCTCGTGGACACGAGCAAGCCGCTGCCCTACGGCTTCAACCTGGCCGACCTGGAGAGTGCAGCGACGGTCATCGCCTGGGACGGCGCGGCCTGGCGCTGGCGCGATCCTGATTTCCAGGACTTCACGCTGACATTGGACGAGCCGCCGCCGGCCGCGCTGCTCGACCGCATCATCAAGGCCGCGGGCGAAGGCGCCAAGCAGGCCAGCGTGGTCCAGGTGCCGTTCGAGCGCATCGCGCCTCCGCGCGAACGCTGGTGGGACGCCAGCGCAACGACGGCCGAAAGTCTGCGCGTCAGGCTGGGGCCGTCGGGCGCGACCAAAGTGCAGGAGTTGGAGCTCGGCGCCAGGGGCACTGCGCATCACGCGCTGCTCGTCGGCAAGACCGGCTCCGGCAAATCCACCCTGATGCACACCATCATCACCAACCTGGCCCTCACCTACAGCCCGGACGAGGTGCAGCTCTACCTGGTGGATTTCAAGAAGGGCGTGGAGTTCCAGGACTACGCCCGCTGCCTGCTGCCGCACGCGCGCGTGGTCGCCATCGAGAGCGAGCGCGAGTTTGGCCTCAGCGTGCTGCAAGGCCTGAAAGCCGAATCCGACCGCCGCGGCAGGCTCTTCAACGCCACGGGCGCCAAATCCCTGGCCGACTACCGGGCGAAGCTCTCTCCCCCTTCCCCTCTCCTGCGAGGAGAGGGGAAGGGGGTCAGGGGGGATGAGGCGAGGTCGCTCCCGCGCATCCTGCTGCTGGTGGACGAATTCCAGGTCTTCTTCAGCGACGACGACGCCATCGCCAGCCAGGCCACGCAGCTGCTGGACGAACTGGTGCGCCAGGGCCGCAGCTTCGGCATCCACGTTCTGCTCGCCTCGCAAACGCTGGGGGGTTCGTACTCGCTGCCACGCACGACGGTGGATCAGATGGGCGTGCGCATCGCGCTGCAATGCTCTGACGCCGACTCGCGGCTGATCCTCTCCGATGACAATCCGGCTGCCCGCCTGCTGGAACGACCCGGCCAGGCGATCTACAACAACGCCAACGGCCGGCCCGAAGGCAACAACCCCTTCCAGGTGGCCTACCTGAACGATGAGCGCCGCGCGGTCCTGCTGGCTGAGCTGCAGGCTTTCGCCACGCAAAAACTGGGCCGCTACACCCCGCCCATCATCTTCGAAGGCAACGCGCCGGCGCAGATCGAAAAGAATGCCGCGCTCGCCGGACTGCTCGCCGGTAAACCGCTGGACGCCAAAGCGCCGCTGGCCTGGCTGGGCGACCCGATTGCCATCCGCGACCCGCTGGCCGCGGCCTTCCGCAAGCAGGCCGGCGCCAACCTGTTGATCGTCGGTCAAAACGAAGAAGCGGCGTTCGGCCTGTTCAGCGCGGCCCTGATGGCGTTGGCGGCTCAGACGCCAACCGGCGATGCCGCGGCCATCACCCTGCTGGACTTCAGCCAGGCCGACGAAGCCAACGCCGACTTCTATACGCGGCTGGCGACCCGGCTGCCGCGGCCGATCACGCTGGGCAAGCGCCGTCACCTGCCCGCGCTGCTGGATGAGCTGGCCGCGGAGGTGACGCGACGCATGGAGGATGAGGTCACGCCCCGCCGGCCGCGCTTCCTGTTTATCCACGGCCTGCAACGTGCGCGTGACCTGCGCCAGGAGGAAGGTCTCGGCAGCTTCGCCGCGTTCGACGCGCCGCCGGCCGCGGCCAGCCCCGCGCAGCAGTTCGCCACGATCCTGCGCGAAGGCCCGGATGTGGGCATCCACACGCTGGTCTGGTGCGACACGATGACGAATCTCAACCGCACGCTCGATCGCCGCATCCTGCGCGAGTTCGGCCTGCGCGTGGCCTTCCAGATGAGCACTGAGGACTCGTCCGCCCTGCTCGACACCCCGGCCGCCGGCAAGCTCGGCCCCTATCGCGCCTTATTCTACAGCGAGGATGAAGGACGCCTGGAGAAGTTCCGGCCGTACGGAGCGCCGGCGGACGCGTGGCTGACCATATCCACCGCTTGACGCGCACGAGGCTGGCGTCTATGAGACGCCAGCCTCGTGTGCAGTGATGAAATCATCTCAGTAAGATGGTGTTCATCTTGACGGGTAGCGTGCGCGCTATGCCAGGAAATCGTCCACCGACAGGCCGGCTTCTCGAATGATGGCGCGCAGCGTTCCTTTCGCGATCTCCCCGGGATGGTTCGGTACCGTGGTGCGCCGATGAGTCTCTGGGTTGTACCAGATCTCGTGACTCCCTTTGGCCTGGCGGTCGAACACGAACCCAGCCCGGCGCAGTCGAGCGATTACCTCACGATAGGTGAGCGAAGGCAGCCGGCTCATGCCCCAACTGCCTCAGGAGCAAAGCCCACCGGAATTCTGATCCTGGTTCGGCGCTGCGTTTGGCGAAGTGCAGCGGCGACCTTCGGAGGCAACGGATCCCCGTGCTCCAGATAAGACTCGATCAACTTGCGCGCCACATCCTGCGCGATTTCCAGGGTTTCCGCCATCGTGCGACCCTGGGCAATCAGTCCCTGTAGATCATCGCTGGTTGCGAGATAACCGCCTTCTTCCAACGGCTCGATACTAATGGACAAGATCAACTCGCTCATCAAGTGTACCTTTCAAACGCGACATCGAAATCGGATGGGACTCGATTGTACCATGATGACTTGATTCCTGACAACCGTCTTGCCGCGTCCGGCTAACGCCGCTCCGGCATAGTGGTGATGACCGGGGGCGGCGTGGGCAGGCCCGGGCTGTTGGCCGCGCGCGGCGAAGGCGCCCAGTCGCCGTGCCAGGCGCCGGCGTCGTCCCGACTGTAGCTGGCATCCGGGCCGAGCGCGGGGAAGTTGATGCTGGCAGCCACGCTGAGATCAGGCCGCAGCAGCCGCAGTGTACCGCCGCGATCGTTCAACGCCAGCCGCGTTGACCGGCGGAACAGCACGAGATAGCCGCCGGCCGGAATGCGAAACGCGCCCGCAAAACGGTAACGGGTGCTGTTGCGTCCCGTGTCCAGGTGCCAGCCGCTGAGATTGACCTCAGTCGCGCCGGGGTTGAACAGCTCGATCCACTCATCCTGGTCGTTGATGCGCCGATCGTGATTCCAATCTACCCGTCGCGGCGCGGTCAACAGCTCATTGAAAAGGGCCGGCGCTGCGAGCACCGGCGTGGCGGTCGGCGTCGCGGTGCGCGTGGCCGTGGGTGGACGCCTGGTCGGCGTGCGGGTTGGCGCACCAGGCATGGGCGTATCCGTCGGCGGCAGCGGGGTCGGCGTCTCGGTGGGCGCCTGGGTTGCCGTCGGCGTAGGCGTCTCGGTGGTCGGCAGCGACGTGGGCGTATCTGTTGGCAGCGGGGTCGGCGTGTCCGTCGGCCGCAGCGGCGTGGGCGTATCTGTTGGCAGCGGGGTCGGCGTGTCCGTCGGCCGCAGCGGCGTGGGTGTATCTGTTGGCGACAGCGGGGTCGGCGTGTCCGTCGGCCGCAGCGGCGTGGGCGTATCTGTTGGCAGCGGGGTCGGCGTATCCGTCGGCAGCAGCGGCGTGGGCGTGTCCGTCGGTAGGGGCAGCACGGTGGCGCTGGGCAGCGGCGTGAGCGTGTCCGTCGGTAGGGGTAGCGCGGTGGGCGTGGGGGTTTCGGTGGGCCGCATCTCGGCGGTGGTGGTGGGCAGGGGCCGTGGGGTTGGTGTGCGTGTGCGCGTGGGAGTGGCGCTGGGCCGCCGCGTCGGTGTGGCGCTGGGCCGCCGCGTGGGCGTGGCGCTTGGACGCCGCGTGGGCGTGGCGGTGGGCGGCGGTGTGCTGGTGACGGCCGGCCGCGCTTCCCACCACAGGACGATGAGGGCCTCGCCCGTGGCCTCGTAGTATTCGACGCGCAGCGCGTGGTTGCCCGTGGCCAGGGCATGATCCACGGTCAGTTCACGGCGGCTGCCGTCGCGCCATTCGTTGATGAGCAGCGCGCCGTCCACGAACAGGCGCGCGCCGTCATCTACGGTCATGTGGAAACGATAAACGCCGGCAGTGAAATCGAGACTGCGCGTCCAGCGCACGGAGAAATTGTCCGCCGGCAGGCCCGGTGCAATGGCGCCGCTGCCCCAGTTGAAATTGATGCTGGCATCGTTGCGCACCAGGAACGGGTTGTCCATCAGGTCCCGGTTGGTGTAATACTCCCCGCGCCAGTAGGACGGCCCAACCGTGGGCGAGGGCGGGATGGGGGTCGCGGTGCTGGTGGCCGGCGGCGGGGTGGTCGTCGCCGTAGCCGGCAGCGGTGTGGAGGTGGCCGTGACCGGCGCCGCAGTCGGCGTCGGCGTGGCGGTGATGACCCAGGGCGTCGGGGTGGCCGTAATCACCCAGGGCGTAGCCGTGGGCGTCAGGGTTGCGGTGACCAGGGGCGGAAGGCCGGTCGGGGTGGACGTTATCATCGGCGTCGCGGAAGCATCAGCCGCCTGTACGCGCCACACCATCGAAACGCGCTCGCCGGTGGCCTGCGATTGCGTCACGATCAGCACGCTGGGCAGGCTGTTCCAGGGCACTTCGTCGGGAAAGGTGAAGCCGGCCAGGAAGCGTCCATCGTCCTGCACCGTGGCGACGGCCATCGCCCTGTCGGGGATGCCGCCCTGGTCCGCCAGCGGATTTTGCAGACGAATGAAGATCGTGTCACCCGGCCGCCAGCGCTCGCCGCGCAGGGTAATGACTGCGCCGGGCGCGCCGGCGTCCGGTTCAACCAGGATCAATGGCACAGCTGTTGCGGTCGGCTGCACGGTGGGCGTTGCGCGCCGGCCCCAGATGTCACGCAGATTGCTGCAGCCGGTCAGGCTGAGCAGCGCCAGCAGCAGACTGGCCCACAAGGCCCAGCGCCGGTTCCTACGGGCGACCGGCCGTCCGGCGGACGCCGGCGGGGTCTGCTTGAATCTCTCTGTTTTCGCATTCATCTCTTCCCTCCTCCCCGTCACAGGCATGGCAGACTGCACCGTGTACCTGCACATACCGGTTTGCACTCATGGGACGGCAGATCGGCGCCGTAGGTTCCCTGCGCTTTCCCGGCGAAGAGCGCTGGCGCCTACCCCTGTGGCGCCGCGGGGAGGGGCATTTCAGTCCTGGGGCACAGCCCGCGCAGGCCGGGCGACTTGCAGTCGCCCGGCCTGCGTGGAGACATTTTTAGATCAGGACTCAATCAGCTCGCGCTTGAGAATCTTGCCCGTGGCGGTCATGGGGAAGGCGGTGCGAAATTCGATCTGACGCGGATACTTGTAGTCGGCCAGTCCGATCTTGGCAAACTCGATGATCTCCTCCGCGGTGGCGCTTTGGCCTTCTTTGAGCACGACGTAAGCCTTGACTTCTTCGCCCAGGCGTTCGTCCGGCACGCCAACCACAGCCACCAGAGAAACCTTCGGATGGGTCAGCAGATACTCCTCGATCTCGCGCGGGTAAACGTTGAACCCACCGCGGATGATCATCTCCTTCAGGCGATCCACAATGTAAAAGTAACCCTCGTCATCCATGCGGCCCAGGTCGCCGCTGTGGAACCAGCCATTGCGAATCGTCTGCGCCGTGGCTTCGGGGCGCTTGTAATAGCCGCGCATGACGTGGTGACCGCGAATGACCACCTCACCCACCGAACCGGCTGCAACGGGCTTGTCTTCGATGTCCACAATGCGCATCCAGGTGCCCCACACCGGATTGCCGATGGAACCCACCTTACGCGGGCGATCGGCATGGTTGAAGCAAGCCACCGGCGATGTCTCTGACAGACCGTAGCCTTCCAGAATCGGCACCTGGTACTTGCCCTCGAAGCCCTTGAGAACCTCCACCGGCAGGGCCGCGCCGCCGGAGACCGCAATGCGCAGGCTGCTCTTGATCTTTTCCAGGTCGAAGTCGGACGCCTTGGGGTAGGCGAGCAGCGCCCAGTACATGGTGGGCACGCCGGCGAAGACCGTCACGTTGTCGCGTTGCATGATGCCCAGCGTGGCGGCCGGGTCGAAGCGTGGCAGCAGGGTGATGGCCGCGCCACCCATGATGGCATTGTTCATGATGACGGTCTGGCCGAACGAATGGAACAGGGGCAGGGTGGCCAGGAAGACATCATTGGGACGCCAGCCCAGGAGTTGCTGGCTGATCCACGCGTTCAAGAAGAGATTGGCGTGCGTCAGTTCGGCGCCCTTCGGCTGGCCGGTCGTGCCTGATGTGTACAGGATGACCGCGGTGTCATCAGGCATGGTCTGCACGGTGTCGAATGTGGGCGAGCCGCTGGCGATGACGTGGGAAAAATGCTTGATGCCGTCACCGGTCACCGGCAGAGGCCCCATCGGGTCGGCGGTGGCGATGATCAGGTTCTTGCAGGAATCCACAGCCTGGAAACCTTCATACGCAGGCTGGGTAAACATCTCGAAACCGACCAGGGCGACGGCATCGCTATCCTTGAGGTGATAGGCCACTTCACGACCCTTGAAGAGCACATTGAAGGGCACCACGGTGGCGCCGGCTTTGAGGATGCCATAATAGGCGATGGGGAAGTAGGGGACATTCGGCATCATCAGGGCGACCTTGTCACCCGGATTGATGCCGAGCTGGCGCAGTCCGTCAGCAAATTTGGTGGCGGCGCCGTTCAATTCCCGGTAGGTCATCTTGCGGTCATTGAAGATAATCGCCAGATTGTCGGGGTTGCGCCCCAGGTTGAACTCCAGAATATGAGCGAGGTTGAGCATCGTTCGTTTCCTTTTTCCTGTTCTTCTGTTGTCTCGTGCGTTCTCAGCAGTCGGTCAGACGACCGCCGTTCATCGGTGTCGCGGGACTGCAATCGTGAGAAGATGAGAGATTGACACCGAGGAGGCAACGGCAAGTATAGCATGACTACGGGCAAAACTCCAAGTCAAGCGAATTTGCCTAAACAGGCATGCATGGCTACCATACGCTGGCAACGCGGCCGGGGGGCGGGGGTCAATGACGATCGCAGCGGCCGCACCAGGAGTAAAACCAACAAGAGAGGATGTTTGTCGTGGAACGTACTTTGATTATCATCAAGCCAGATGGCGTGCAGAGGGGATTGGTCGGCCCCATCATCGGCCGCTTCGAACAGCGCGGGCTGAAAATCGTCGGACTCAAGCTGATGCAGGTGAGCGAGGCCCTGGCCCGTCAGCATTATGCGGTGCATGAGGGCAAGCCGTTCTTCGCCGGCCTGATCGAATACATCACCTCCGGGCCGGTCGTCGTGATGGTTCTGGAGGCGAGGCGCGCTATCGAGGTGGCGCGCAAGACAACGGGCGCCACCAACCCGGTCAACGCCGAACCGGGCACGATCCGCGCCGACTTTGGCCTGGAAATCGGGCGCAACCTGGTGCATGGCTCAGACGGGCCGGAGACCGCCGCGGCCGAGATCGCCCTCTGGTTCGGCCCTGACGAACTGGCCGCGTATGGCCGTGCCAACGACCGCTGGATCTTCGAATAAGCCGATCAGAAGCCCGTTTCCTCGCAGGAAACGGGCTTCTGGTTTGTAGCTACAACATCGCCAGTTGTTTCAGCATCTCTCGATCCACAATCACGATGCGGTGCCGTTCGATCTGGATCGCGCCGTCATCCATCAGGGTGCGCAGCGCGCGACCGACCATCTCGCGCACCGTGCCCAGGCGAGCCGCGATCTCCTGCTGCGTCAGCAGGAGATCGCGGTCCAGTTCCCCCTGCTGGCTGCGCTCAGCTTCTTCCAACAGGAGCTTGGCCAGGCGGGCTTTGACCGGGCGCAGCCCCAGGTCCTCCACAATGCCGACCAGGAAGCGCGCGAGATGGGCGACATGTTCTAACAACACCCAACCCAACGCCGGATATTGAAACGCCAGAGCCTTGATATCTTCACGCGCCATCGCCCAGGTCACCACATCATCGAGCGCGACCGCGTTGGCCGCGTTCGGGCCACCATCCAGGGCAGCCACATGATTGAAGAAGTTACCCGGCAGCACGACTTGCAGGGTCTGTTCGCGGCCCTCGATCGAGGTCTTGAAGATCTTGCAGCGACCGCGATCGAGTATGTAAAGTCCGGCGCAGGGTTCACCTTCAAGAAAGATCATCTCGCCAGGCGCATAAGTCAAACGGTGCGCCACACAGGCCAGTTGCTGCAACGTGTTTTCGTCGAGGGCCGCGAAAAAGGATACCTCCCTGAGTAGGCCAACCAGATGCGTGTTGGGTGTTTGCCCTGCTGTTAAATCCCGGCGTTCAAGCATTGTGGTGTCCTCTGCGCGACCAACTACCAGGCGTCTTCCCAGGTCAATTCCGTGTTACCGATGCGCACAGTATCGCCCTCGTGTACTCCCTGGTCACGTAACGCATCGGTGATGCCGAGCGCCGCGAGGATGCGCTGGAAGCGCATGATGGCTTCGTAGTAGTCCCAATGGGTCATGGCGACTGCACGTTCAATGGCAACACCGCGCACCCGCCAGGCGCCGTCCGTTTCGCGTTCGACACTGAATTCCTTTTCACTGACCGGCGGTTTGAAGATGGCGCTATCAGCCTGCACCGGTTCCGCGGCCGGCAGCGCATCGAGCATGATCACCACCTGGCGCAATAACGTCTCGACTTGTTCGCCGGTGGCGGCCGAAATGGGCCAGGCCTCCACCTGCATCTGGCGCAACTCCGCCTGCAACGCAGGCCAGCGTGCGCGCACATCGGGCAGGTCCATCTTATTGAAGACGACGATCTGGGGTTTTGTGGCCAGGGTCGGATTGAACAGCTCCAATTCCTGGTTGATGACCACGTAATCGCCGATTGGATCCGGGCTGAGGCCATTGAGCAGATGGATGAGCACCCGGCAGCGCTCCACATGGCGCAGGAACTGATGCCCCAGGCCCACGCCTGTGTGCGCACCTTCGATCAGGCCGGGAATGTCGGCCGCCACAAAGTCACGATCATCCACGAGGACCGCGCCCAGGCTTGGCTCCACGGTGGTGAATGGGTAGTCGGCGATTTTTGGCCGGGCGTGGCTAATCACGCTGAGTAGGGTGGACTTACCGGCGTTTGGCACACCGACGATGCCCACATCGGCCATGAGCTTCAACTCCAGGCGCAGCCACAGCACTTCGCCCGGCTCGCCCTTCTCGGCGATGCGCGGCGCCTGGTTGAGCGCGGTCTTGAACGCCATGTTGCCGCGTCCCCCGCGCCCTGCCCGGGCCACCAGCGCCTTTTGCCCGTCCTGCACCAGGTCGGCCAGCAAGCGACCGCTGGCATCGTCGAAGGCCAGGGTGCCCAACGGCACTTGAACCTCGATGTCAGCGGCTTGCGCGCCGGTCTTGCCTTTGCCGCCGCCATGCCCGCCGCGGTCGGCACGAAAATGCAGTTGGTGCCTGAAAGCCAGCAGGGTGTTGACGTTGCGCGTCGCGACCAGGTAGACATCGCCACCCTTGCCGCCGTTACCGCCATACGGTCCGCCAAAACGGACAAACTTTTCGCGCCGAAAGGCTACGCAGCCGTTGCCGCCGTCGCCTGCCGTGACGCAGATTCGTGCCTGATCAATCAACATAGGAAAACTCAAATCCTCGTTCGTTACATCTTATCACAGACTACCTTACCCGTTTCAGGTCAAGTTGTCAAGTAAGTTATCCATGCCCGCGGGCACAACCGTGAACGAAAATGGTGCGCAAGCCGGCTGCTTGCCTCTGTGGGCGCTGCAATCCGGAGGATTGCGCTACAAGGCTATTTTCAGGTTAGATGGTTGAGAACTCTGCCGCTTGAATCCCACGAAGGTTACAGCAGGGTTGGCATCCATCCTTGTATAGTGTCAAAAAGCCTCCTTGCGCCGCAACCATCACCGACGACAATGATCTTGACAATAATCTTATGGAGGAATCGGGAGAATTTCGATGTCTGTCATCAAGCCTTTACTCACACTGGCCGCTGTGACCGCGCTCTGGTTGCTCGGCTCTCTTTTTGCCCTGGTGGCCGTGGCGGCACCGGCGCCTCCGCAGTTAGCGCAGACGTGCGCACACGTGGAAAAAGCCGACAACGCGACTCCAATCTACCTGCTCGCTTGCGGCCCCGCACCCGTCGCCCCTGACCCGCTCAGCGCGGCGCGTGGTCTCCTGGCGGCCAACGCGGCCTGGCTGGGCCTGCGCGCGGACCTGGGCGATCTGACACCGCTCAGCGTCACAGAAAGCCTGGGCGCAACCCATGTGCGCTTGCAGCAGACCTACGCGGGTCTGCCGGTCTGGCTGGCCGAAGTGGCGGTTCACATCAGCCGCGCGGGCGAAGTGCAGTTGATCCAGAACGGCTACGTGCCCCGGATCACGCTCGACACACAACCGCAGTTGACCGCCACGCAGGCAACCGCCATCGCTGCCGCGGCCCTCGACGTGCTGCGCGGCGAGCGCGGCCCTGTCACGACCCAGTTGCTGATCTTCCCGGCTGACAAGACGGGCGAGAAAGCGGGTGAAAAGGCGGGTGATAAAACGGGTGATAAAGCGGGTGAAAAAGCGGGTGAAAAAGCGGGTGAAAAAGCGGGTGAAAAGGCGGGCGAGATAAAAAGAGTGAACCTGGCCTGGCATGTGCTCATTCCCGCCCTGGAGCCGTTGGGCGATTGGCATGTCTTCGTGGACGCGCACAGCGGCGCTGTACTGCACCAGTTCAACGCGCTGCTGTTCGACAGCGGCGCCGTGTATGACCCCAACGCCGTGCAGGTGACCGGCAATCCCAATCTGACCGACAACAATAATGCCAACAGTGCGGCCCTGCAGGCGGCGCGCAGCAGCGTCACGCTGCAGGGCATCAATGCGGGGCAGGACAAGCTGGTGGGACCGTATGCCAATCTGTGCGCGCCGGGCATCAGCGGCTACAAGCCGGCCTGCCAGGCCAATGAACCGACCCGCATCTTCGACTACACGCGCGACAACGACAAGTTCGAGGAAGTGACGATCTACTACGCGCTCGATACGTTGCAGCGTTACATCCAGAGCCTCGGCTTCAACAACGTCAACAACCGTTCCATCTCGGTCCACGCCCACTACTACACGCAGGACAATTCCTTCTTCAGCACAGCGGACAACGGCCTGCACTTTGGCGATGGCGGGGTGGATGACGCCGAGGACGCCGACATCATTGCGCATGAATATGGACATTCCATCCAGCACAACCAGGTGCCCGGCTGGGGTCCCGGCGTCCACACAGAGCAGCGCGCGATGGGTGAGGGCTTCGGCGACTACCTGGCGGCGTCGTTCTACGCTGACCGCGGCGATGCCACCTATCTCGCCAACCATGCGCCCTGCATCGGCGAGTGGGACGCGGTCAGCTATGCGCCCCTGGTCAACGGCGCGCGCTGCCTGCGCCGCGTGGACGGCAAGGATGAAAGGAGCGGCGTGGACATTGGTCAATACAGCGGTGTGCCGTCGGAGGAGCACGATGATGGGCGCTACTGGTCGGCCGCGCTCTGGTGCATCCGCAGTCAGTTGGGACCTGAGGACGCTGACCGCCTGATTCTGCAAGCGCACTTCTATGCCACCCCCACCACCAGCAACCAGGCCTTCGAGCAGGGCGTAGATGCCTTGATCCTGGCTGATAGCACGCTCTACCAGGGCGCTCATGCTGAGGAGATTTACGCGTGCGCCCAGGCACGCGGCCTGGTCCCTGTGCAGCCGCTGGCCGCGCCGACATTGATCTTCCCCGCCGGCGGCGAGACGCTGTTGGCGAGCAGCCTGGCGTCCATCGCCTGGGAAACCAACCAGGCCCCCATCAGCGCCACCTACACGCTGGAATGGACCGCCGATTGCACGCCGGTCTCTGCTTTCGCCGATGACATGGAACTGGGCGCGTCGCGCTGGATCACCAGTCAGATGGGCGCGCCCGGCTGGTCTTTGCAGACCGCCAGCGCGCACAGTCCCACCCACGCTTGGTTTGCGGCCAGCAGTGCGACCGTCAGCAGCCAGTATCTGCAAACCAGCCAGCCGCTGACCCTGCCGGTGCGGGCGCTGCTGATTTTTTGGCACGCCTACAACCTGGAGCGAGGTTTCGATGGCGGCGTGATCGAACTGAGTACGAACGGCGGGACAACCTGGATTGACCTGGGCGCGTTGA
Source organism: Candidatus Amarolinea dominans (assembly GCA_016719785.1). Taxonomy (NCBI): domain Bacteria; kingdom Bacillati; phylum Chloroflexota; class Caldilineae; order Caldilineales; family Candidatus Amarolineaceae; genus Candidatus Amarolinea; species Candidatus Amarolinea dominans. The sequence continues at coordinate 387,783 of JADJYJ010000003.1, read as the reverse complement.
TGATCGCGAATGGCTACAGTGGCTACAGTAGCTACAATGAAACGATTTCAACCGGCTTCGGCAGTCCGATTGGCGGTCGCCGCGCCTTTTCGGGCGACAGCGCCGGCTATGTTGAAACGCGGGTTGATTTGAGCAGCTTCGCCGGGCAAAGCGTGTTGCTGCGCTTCGACAATGCCAGTGATCGCAGTTTGCTGCGGGTTGGCTGGACCGTGGACGATGTGCGCGTGGCGAGCAGCACGCCGTGGATCGCCCTGGGCACGTCAGCGCCCGGCGCGACGGCCTTTGCCTGGCAAGTACCCAATGTTCCCGGCGCCGACACCTGCGTGCGGTTGAAGGGCCAGGCGCCCGACTATGACGATTCACCCTGGGCCGCGGGAGCGCCGTTCACGATCACGCAGCCGCTCTTCCTGCCCCTGATGCCGCGTTGAGAGACGATCAGAGATCAGAGATCAGAGATCAGAGATCAGGTTGCGTGGGCGCAATGCCGGTCGGCGCAGCAGAGCGATTGAAATCGCGCCTAACGGGCGTTCCGCCGGGCGTCCACCTGCGTGGACGCAATTCGGGTCGGCGCAGGCCGACCTTGCGGCGGAACGCCCGTTCGCCCCGAATTCATTCGGCGGCTTTCGCCCCGAATTCATTCGGCGGCTTTCGCCCCGAATTCATTCGGCGGCTTCGCGGTACAGGCCTTCAGCCGCAATGATGGCCTCAACGGCTTCCGGCACCTGGTAGCGGATGGGCTGGCCGGTGCGGATACGCTCTTGCAGGATGTGCGAGGCGATTTCCAACTCCGGCATATCCAGCTGAATGACGCGTGCATGCAGACCGGGCAGCGCGCCCTCCAGATATTCCCAGTCCAGCGTCACATCATGGCGCGCCAACGCCACCAGGCGGCAGTTGGCTACCAGGCGATCGGCCAGGTGCCAGTTGGGCAGGTCACGCAGGGAATCGGATCCCATCAGGAAAAACAATTCGCTACCAGCCGGCAGGCTATCGCGCAGCAGGCGCACCATGTCAATCGTGTAGTGTGGGCCGGGGCGATCCACATCCACGCGTGAGAGTACGAAATGATCGTTGCCCACAATGGCCGCCTTCACCATGCGCACCCGGCTGGCGGCTGCGGACAGGCGCCGATTGCGCTTGTGCGGCGGGTCGCCGGCCGGCACGATGATGACGGCATCGAGCTTGAGTTGAAACCAGGCCTCTTCGGCCAGGATCAGGTGACCGATGTGCGGCGGGTCGAAGGTGCCACCGAAAATTCCTACACGCATGGTTACTCCGAGCAAATAGTGTTGGCGCAGGGCGCCCTAGCAGCCATCAAGTATAGGCAAATGTCAGAACCCGTCAAAACAGCCCGGTTGTTGCATAAAATACCGAATTCGTGTATGATTCACCTGTACACCGGGCGGATTGTTCGGCCTTATTCGTTTTTTCGTTTATTCGTTCATTCATTTCGTAGCGATGTCGAAGCGATGTTATTCGCTCACTTGAAAAAGCAAGAGGCAAAAAAGCAAGAGGTGAATTGTCAGAACCCATTGCATGGTTAGTAAAATATAACGTATACCATTCCGGTATCATTTCTATACCATTCCGGTATCATTCCTCTACCTGGGAGGCGATTCGTGAAAGTGGACTTATTGTTTCGTATCATTGGCGCTCTCATTCTTGGTATTTTTGGGTGGGAAATCGGCATGGAGTTGGCAGGAACGTCAGCGCTGACGGGTGAATCCATCCGCTGGGTTGCACCGTTGACGGCTGTTGGCGGCCTGATAGGGGCCTTGTTGGCGCCCTGGTTGACCACCGTGCCCGCTCGCTGGGCGCGGCTCAACGTTCGCCAAATCCCAGCGCAGCAGATTCTGGCGGCTGCGATCGGGCTGGTGGTCGGCTTGATGATCGCCGCCTTGCTGGCCTGGCCCCTATCGTTCTTGCCCTCTCCATTCGGAAAACTCCTGCCTGCGATTGGCGCCCTGGTTTTTGCCTACTTGGGCACTATCGTGATGGTCCTGCGCCAAAAGGACATCTTTGCGCTCTTGGGCGCACGCTGGTCAGCTTCGGCCGCGCTGCAGGAACATACCCCGGTGCTGCTCGATACCAGTGTCATCATTGATGGACGCATTGCCGACATCTGTCAAACCGGCTTCATTCGAGGCCCGATGATCGTGCCGCGCTTCGTCCTCAATGAACTTCAACACATTGCTGATTCAGCAGACCCGCTGCGCCGCAACCGCGGGCGCCGCGGGCTGGACATGCTCAACAAGATGCAGCACGAGTCCGCGGTGCCAGTCATCATCAGCGATCTCGATGTGGACGGCGTCCGTCAGGTGGATGACAAACTCGTGCAGTTGGGCAAACAGCTCGGCTGCCCGGTCGTCACCAACGATTTCAATCTCAACCAGGTCGCCGGGCTGCAGGGCGTGGTTGTGCTCAATATCAATGCCCTGGCCAACGCCGTCAAGTCGGTCGTATTGCCGGGCGAAACGATGCGCGTACGCGTCATTCAGGAAGGCAAAGAGAACAGCCAGGGCGTTGCCTACCTGGACGATGGCACTATGGTGGTGGTTGAGAACGGCTACCGCTACATGAACAGCAGCCTGGATGTGGTGGTGACCAAGGTGCTGCAAACCAATGCCGGGCGCATGTTGTTCGCCCAACCACACACGAATTGATCGGGACAGAATGACGATGGCTCTGCAAATCTATAACTCGCTCACACGGCAAAAAGAAGATTTCGTTCCCCTGCATGGCGACCATGTGGGAATCTACGTCTGCGGTCCGACCGTCTATGGCCTGGCGCACGTCGGCCATGCCAAGAGTTACATCAGCTTCGACATCGCAGTGCGCTATCTGCGCTACATCGGCTACAAAGTGCGCTATGTGCAGAACATCACCGATGTCGGCCATCTGACCGATGACGCGGATGAAGGCGAAGACAAGCTCGTGAGGAAGGCGCGCTTCGACCGCGTACATCCGATGGAACTGGCCGAAAGCTACACGCGCAGCTACTTCACCGACATGGACATGCTCAACGTGGGGCGGCCCGACATCGTTCCTCGCGCCAGCGGGCATATCCCTGAGCAGATTGTGCAGATCGAACAACTGATCACGACCGGCCATGCCTACGTGGTCAACGGTTCGGTCTACTTCAGCGTAGAGAGCGACCCCGACTACGGCAAACTCTCCGGCCGGCGTGTGGAAGACCAGGAAGAAGGCGCGCGCGTGGCCATCAACCCGGAGAAGCGCAATCCAGCCGATTTTGCCCTTTGGAAGCGTGCCGAGCCGGCGCACATCCTGCAATGGCCCTCGCCCTGGGGCGCGGGCTACCCCGGCTGGCACATCGAGTGCTCGGCCATGTCCACCAAGTACCTGGGACAGCCGTTCGACATCCATGGCGGGGGCCTGGAGAACAAGTTTCCCCACCACGAAGCCGAGATTGCCCAGGCCGAATGTGCCAGCAACGACACGCCGTTCGCGCGCTTCTGGATGCACAACAACATGGTGACGGTCAACGGCATCAAGATGGGCAAATCGCTGGGCAACTACACCACCATCCAGGACGCCTTCAAGATCGTCGAACCCCTGGCGCTGCGCTTCTTTGTGCTCAGCACGCACTACCGCTCCAGCACCGACTTCAGCACCGGCGCCCTGGAAGGCGCGCAAAAGGGCTACAGCCGCCTCCTGGGCGCGGTGCGCCTCGTCAAACAAAAACTGAGCGCGGCCGCGGACACGGGTGACATGCCGGCTGCTGTGGCCGGGCTGCTAGACGCGACACGCGCGCGCTTTCGCGCGGCCATGGATGATGATTTCAATACCGCGGGCGCTATCGCCGAGTTGTTCGATTTCAGTCGCGAGACGAACACGCTGCTCAATGCCGCCACGCTGCCCAACCGGGCCACGGTGGCGGCGCTGGACAGCCTGTATGCAGAACTGGTCGGCACGGTGCTGGGCCTGCTGCCCGCCGAGGGTGACAACAACAGCAGGCTGGCCTTGCTGGCCGTGACCGATGGCCTGGTCGCCTATCTGATCGAATTGCGCAACGAGGCCCGTCAGCAAAAGCAGTGGGCGCAGGCGGACGCCATTCGCAACCGACTCAAAGACCTGGGCGTGGCGCTGGAAGACGGTGCGCAAGGCACCGGCTGGCGCCTGGCCGCCGGCTGAGGCGGGCTGCAGATGGCAACTTTCGCCAGTGAATGGCTTTTTGGCCGTCAGGCAGTGCGGGAGATGTTGCGTGCGCGCCGGCGCCGGGTGCAGCGCATCGTGCTGGCCAAAGGCAGCCAGCGCAGCGGCATCATGGCAGAGCTGATCGCGCTGGCGCAAACGGCTCACTGCCCGGCGGCTGAAGGCGACCGCGCATGGCTCGACCAGATCAGCGCCGGCGCCAACCATCAGGGGGTCGTGGCCGAGGTGTCTGCCTATCCCTACAGCGAGATGGACGCCATCCTGGCTGACGCTGGTGAGGCGCCGCTGCTGCTGGCCCTGGATCATGTGCAGGATCCACAAAACCTGGGCACGTTGTTGCGCACGGCCGAAGCGGTGGGCGTGCATGGCGTGCTGCTGCCCGATCGCCGCGCGGCGGGCATCACGGCCACGGTCAGCAACGCGTCGGCGGGCGCGGTGGAGCATCTGCACATCGCCCAGGTCGTCAACCTGACGCGGGCCTTGCAGGATCTGAAGGCCCAGCGTTTGTGGGTGGCCGGGCTGGAAGTGGATGCGCAGGCCATTCCGTTCGATCAGGCCGACCTGGGCGGCCCGCTTGTCCTGGTGGTGGGCAGCGAAGGCCAGGGGTTGAGTCGCCTGGTGCGTGAAACGTGCGATTGGCTGATCAGCCTGCCCATGGTCGGCCAGGTGGAATCGCTCAACGTGGCCGTCGCCGGCTCGATCGTGCTCTACGCCGCCCACAGCGCACGACGCCTGTAACGCAAGCCCCCGGCTTGCTTTATTTTGCTTGATTGGCGCACCAAAGCGTGATTTGTCGCCGGGGGCGTCGTCACGCCGGAGACGTGACCTACGGTTGAGTGGACAGGAAAGTTGCGAGGTCTATCATGGCGTTTATCTTGGAGACAAGTGCATTTCGCGATGGCGATATGATCCCCGCGCGGTGTACCTGCGAGGGGGCCAATGTGTCGCCGGCGCTGACCTGGCGCGGCGCGCCGCCTGGCGTGCAGAGTTTTGTGTTGATTGTGGATGATCCCGATGCGCCGCGCGGGACTTGGACCCACTGGACGCTGTTCAATTTGCCGGTCACGCTCGATCAATTGGCGGAAGGCTGGCAACCCGGCGGCCCAGGCGTCAGCGGTCGCAACGACTCTGGCGAAACGGGCTACAGCGGGCCTTATCCCCCGCGTGGACATGGCCTGCATCGCTACTACTTTCGCCTGTATGCCCTGGACGCGGCCTCCTTGCCTCTGCATGCAGGCGTTGCGCGTGCCGAACTGGAGCGCGCGCTCGCCGGTCATGTGCTGGGCCAGGCCCAGGTCATGGGCAAGTACGAGCGCAAGTAAGGAGTCGTCATGCATCTTGCCGAATACCATCGCCCCGTTGATGTGATGACCGTGCGCCGCCTGCTGGCGCGGACCCCGGCCGTGGCCCTGCTGGCCGGCGGTACCACCCTGGTGCCAGAATTGATGGCTGGCGCCGCCGACACCGTGGTGGACCTGTGCGATTTGCCGCTCGCTTTCGCCGACATCCACCCGGATGGTCTGCATCTCGGCGCGCTGCTGACGCTGGCCAGCCTGACGCCTGCCTCCGCGGCCGCTAGTTGGGCCAACGGACTGCTGGCGCGTGCGGCGCAGGCTGCAGGCCCCATCAATCGCCGCAATGTGGCGACCGTCGGCGGCCTGGTCGCGCGGGCCGATTCCACATCCATCTTCTGGCTTGCGCTCCTCGCCCTGGAAGCGCAGGCGATTGTCGTGGCTGCCGACGGCCCGCCGCGCCAGGTTGCCCTGCGCACCCTGGCCGACATGCCGGCCGACGCGTCGGCGCTGCAAGGACATCTGCTGTTGGAGGTGCTGCTGCCCCAGCGCCTGGCTCAAGCCCGGTATGGCCTGGCGACGGTGGCGCGCACGCCGCGCGATGAGGCCATCGTGGCCGCGGTCGCGGTCGTCACCCCCACTCGGACCACCGTCACCGTTGTTCTGGGCGGCGCGACCGGCCAGCCCCTGGTACTCAGCGGCCTGCAGGAGTTCACACCGGATCCGGCCCGGCTGCCGGAGGCGCTGGCTGATTTGTTGGCCAGGCAGGAGATGGTGTCAGACTTTCGGGGCAGCGCCGATTACCGGCGCCAGATGGCTGGCATTCTGGCGCGGCGCGCCCTGTCGCAGGCGCTGGTCTGAAGGGCGTGTTGACACCCATTCGCAGCGCATGGCCTGACCTGCAACTGATCTGGAGCCGGCTGCAGGGACATCGCTGTGCAAATTGCTGCTTCGGCGAGACGTTCCGCAGCAACGGCGACGGTCAGGTGACGCGTGTTCACCTGTTCTGCCGGGCCGCGCAATCTCGCCATTTCAATCGCCCGGCGCCTCCGGAGCGCTGGTGCGCAAGCTGGACGGCGGGCGAACCTGGCAGCCCTCCGCGTGTCGGCGATCCCGATTTGACCGTTTGAGTCGCCACCGATTTCAATCGGCGGCTCAAATGGCAGAAACCTGCATCTGCTCTCCCGACCGACCGTAGGGTCAAAATCAATCCTGTTGCTCCTGGCATCGTTGCCACATGACATCGTCACGACCACCCGGGGCCGATCATGAGGTTGTGCCGTGAAATTCACAAAAGACCTGTTTCCTCCGGAGACTTCGCCTCTCATCTTGCGCGAAGCAATGACTGCCGTTCTGGCGACCCTGGTCATCATCAGCCTGGGCCTCTACTTTCGCGGGCTGGGCTTGATCTCCGCACGCGCTTTTTTCATCTTGATCGCCGCCTTCGCTCTCGTCAATCTGCTGACCATCCGCCTCAGCTTCTACCTGGTGCGCCGGCGTGAAATGCGCTTGCAGTATCATCGCCAACTGCTGCGCGCCCTCAACCAGGTCAGCGATGTGCTGATCTCCTCGCTGCCCGTGCAGGAAGTGCTGCAGACAACGGCCGATCAAATTGCGCAAGCCTTCGATGTACGTACGGTGGCGATGTATGTTCTCGACAGCAAGCGCCAGACGCTCGAGCTGCCGGTGGTGGTCGGCGCTTCGGCCCCGCTGCGCCAGCGCCTGCACGAACATCCCTTGGCACAGCGTACCCTGGCCGAAAATGGCCCGGTCATCAACACGCTGCTTGCCGATAACGAGGCGTCCGCAGCGCCGGGGGCAGCCAGCGTCCTGTTCTGGGCTATGAGTGTGCCTATGGCCGCGGGCAGCAATCTCCTGGGCGCCATCCTGGTTGCTAATCACACGCCGCCACGCCTGCCCGACGAGTTGGGCGAGATTCTGCAGACGCTCGGTCGCCAATTGGGTACGTGCCTGGAACGAGCTGAGGCGTATCAACGCCTGCAAGCTGAACAACAAAGTCTGGCCCAACGCATCGCTGATTCGGCCGATGCCATCTGGGTGCTCGATCACAACGGCCACTTGCTGCAGTTCAACCAGAGCGCCAACGCGTTGACCGGTTATGTCGCCGCGGCCGTCATCGGGCAGCCGTGGACCGATTTCGTGCCCCTGGAGCAGCAGGCCAACTTCCAGCGCATGCTCGATTCGGTGCTGGACGGCGACCACCAGATTTGGGAAAGCAGTTGGCGACACCGCGACGGCGCCTGGCTGCTGTTGGAGCTTGGGGCCACGCGGATGGCGGGCATGGCCACTGAACCCGGCGTGCAGTTGATCGCGCGTGACGTGGGCGCACGCACCGCCGCGCAGCGCATGCGTTCGGAGTTCATGGCCGCGGTCTCGCATGAGCTGCGCACACCGCTCTCCTCGGTGATGGGCTATGCGGAACTGCTCACCACCGGTATGGCCGGGGATTTGACGGGCGAGCAGACAGAGTACGCCGGCATCATTCTGAAGAACACGCAGCGCATGCAGCGCCTGGTCAACGACCTGTTAGAAGTATCCAAGCTGGAGGCCGGCCAGTTGGCGTTGACCATGGAGACGGTGGACCTGAGCATGCTGGCGAGCGGGGTCGTAGATGCCCTGAGGCCGTTGCTGAACGCCGATGGGATGCAGATCGAGGTTGACCTGGCGCCCGACCTGCCCGCAGTACACGGCGATCAACCACGCCTGGAGCAGGTGCTGACCAATCTGCTGGCGAACGCTTCCAAGTACAGCCCATCCGGCGGCCTGATTCGCCTGGTGGGGTATCGCCACGCGCCCGCCGCCGACCCGCTGCGGTTGCAGTTGGCTCTGCCGGCCAATGCCAGCGGTTGGGCCATCATCGCCGTGATTGACCAGGGCATGGGGATTCCGCCCGCAGAAATACCGGGGCTTTTCCACCGCTTTCATCGCGGCCAGACCGCACGCGCCCAGCGCGTGGATGGCAGCGGCCTGGGGCTTTACCTGGCGCGCAGTATTGTCGAGGCGCATCACGGTCACGTTGGCGTCAGCAGCGAGGTTGACAAAGGCAGCATCTTCTGGGTTGCGCTGCCGGCATCTGGATGAACCCATTTTGGCGCTCGTCGAATTTCTGAGCGATAATACGCCGCGAGTCTACCGCCGACGCCGACCGTTCAACGATGAATGGCATCCAAGACCGGTCTGTGCGATGAGGGTTCGAAGAGGCAAACATGTTGACTTCGATTACGGTTCGTGGGTTCAAGTCACTAGAGCAAGTGGAGGTTCCGCTCGGCTGCGTCAATGTCTTCATTGGCGCCAACGGCAGCGGCAAGAGTAATTTGCTTGAAGCACTCGGGTTTGTCAGCGCCGTTGCTGAAGGCCGATTAGATGACCAAGCGTTAGCAAGACGCGGTGTAAGAACCAGCGCGCCAGCGCTCTATCGGTCCTCTTTCGCCAAGACCCAGCCCGTAACAGAAACCAGGATCGAGACACGGTTCGATACACCTGACTGCCAGTTGGACTACACACTTCGGTTACTTATGGAAACAGATGAACGTGAGCGACCGTGGCCATTTACTGAGACACGCCTGGTGCGCGATCCAAATAGTCAGGCTGTCCTCTATGAACGTGACACTGGCATACCGGGCATGTTCGCAGCGCCGTCATTGGCGGACGGAATAGCGAATCAACCTATCGGTGACGCGACCAGACTGCGCACGGATGTGTTGGCAGACTATGCTGTCTTTGCACCCAACACACCCACGCTGCGTGGCATGGAAGCGGACATCAGACAACGCATTCCGGTCGGCCTGGCCGGCGGCCAACTGGCTGAAGCGGTTCAGGAATTGCTCGAACCCAGGCAAGGAAAGTTCGGCGCCCTGGACCTGGACAGACTGCTTGAGTTGCTCGATTGGGTGAATGAAATCGCTGTGGTGCCGCCATCGCGTGAGTTGACCTCGGCCAGTGTGCCAACAACGCGCAGCATCATCCGCTTCACGGATCGCTGGATGGGACGCGATCGCAACCAACTCTCGGCTTACGATGCCAGCGAAGGAGCGCTTTACGTGCTTTTTGCCCTGGTGCTGGCGTTGCATCCCCATTCACCGCGGTTATTCGCCATCGAGAACCTGGATCAGAACATGCACCCCAGATTAGCCCGAGCTACGGTCCGTCTCTTCTGCGAATTGATGCTGAAGGCAGAACCTGAACGACAAGTGCTTCTCACAACACACAATCCATTGGTGCTCGACAGCCTGAACCTGCGCGACGACCGCATCCGGCTCTTCACCGTGGAGCGCGACGTCGAGGGCACTACGCGGGTAGACAGGGTGCCGGTGTCGGATGAGATGCTCCGCGTCATCGAGAATGGGCTGTCGCTCTCCAATCTATGGGTGATGGGCCGGTTGGGTGGTGTACCAGATCTGTTCTAAAAAAAAGGACTGAGTATGATCATTGGCACCGTCGTCGAAGGACCAACTGACCGGCTTGTGCTGAAAGCCGTGCTGGGCAAGTTGATCCCAGGCCAGCATCGCTATTTGCCTCTCCAGCCCACCCCAACGTTCGGTGAAACGGGGAGCGGCTGGAAAGGGGTGCGTCGCTGGTGTCGAGAGACGTGGCGCCGGGAAGGTCTTACCCTGGATGCCATCCTTTCGGGCGCAACCGGACCGGCCCTAGACCTGCTCGTCATTCACGTGGACGCCAGTATTGCCGCAGAAGCAGATCTGCAAGAAGGCGATGACGACCCTGTTGCCGATCTCCAACAACCGTGTCCACCCGTTGCTTCGACCGCTATCAGGCTGCGGCAGGTCATCGCGCATTGGCTGCGACAGGACACCCTGCCGTCGAAGGTCGTGCTGGCGATTCCCGCTCAGGACACCGAGAGTTGGACCTTTACCGCACTCTTTCCCGACGACGAGTTATGCACGCGATCCGTATACGAGTGTTTGCGGTCGGGTGCAAACCACCCTGGCTACCGGCTGACGCTCAAGAAGTACGGCAAACTGTTGCGTCGGACCGACGGCCAGATCAAGAAGCCGGAACGCGTCTATCAGACCATCGCACCCCAAGTGGCGGAAGCATGGAAAACCGTTCGCGAACGGTGCTCCCAGGCCGAGCAATTTACGCAGGATGTTGAGCAACACGCATGATTCAGCACCCCAAGAAGAAACTCATCGAAGTCGCCCTCCCTCTTGACGCGATCAACATCGCGTCGGCGCGGGAGAAATCCATCCGCCACGGCCACCCCTCCACGCTGCACCTGTGGTGGGCGCGGCGACCGCTGGCCGCGGCGCGCGCGGTGATCTTCAGCCAGATGCTGGACGACCCGTCCGAACATGCCGAGCTGCTGCTGAGCGACCCGGACAAGCGCCGCGCGGCCAATCGGGAGCTGACCAAGCGGCGCAATGCCTGGGCCAAACGCCAAGCCGCGCACGATGAAGCGCGCCGCGGGGGCAATCACGCCGCGCCCGACCCCGGCCCGGAGCCGACCCTGCCAGAGTGCGTCGCCGACATCGAGCGGGAGCGGCTGTTCGAGATCATCCGGCAACTGGTGCTGTGGGAGAACACCACCAACGAGACGGTGCTGCAGCAGGCGCGCGACGAGATCTGGCAGAGCTGGCGCTACACCTGCGCGGAGAACGCCGACCACCCGCGCGCCCGCGAGCTGTTCGACCGCCACAAACTGCCCGCGTTCCACGACCCCTTCGCCGGCGGCGGCGCGCTGCCGCTGGAGGCGCAACGCCTGGGCCTCGAAGCCTACGCCAGCGACCTCAACCCCGTGGCGGTGCTGATCAACAAGGCGATGATCGAGATTCCGCCCAAGTTCGCGGGCAAGCCGCCGGTCAATCCAGAGAGTCGGCAAGGGCTTTTTGGACAGGATTTACAGGATGAACAGGATATTCGGCGCGGCAAACAAAAACATCCTGTCAATCCTGTTCATCCTGTCCAGAATGGCCTCTGGCGCGGCGCGGCGGGCCTGGCGGAGGATGTGCGCTATTATGGGAAGTGGATGCGCGATGAGGCGGAGAAGCGGATCGGGCATCTGTACCCGAAGATCGAGATCACGGCGGAGATGGCGCAGGAGCGGCCCGACCTGAAGCCGCTGGTGGGGCGCAAGCTGACCGTGATCGCCTGGCTGTGGGCGCGCACGGTGAAAAGCCCCAACCCCGCCTTCAACCAGGTGGACGTGCCGCTGGCCTCGACTTTCATGCTCTCCACCAAGCCGGGCAAGGAAGCGTATGTCGAGCCGGTGATGGTAGGAAATAGGGGTGAGGAGGTAGGAAATAGGGCGGACGGCGCTTCCCCTACTTCCTATCTCCTATCTTTCTACCCTCGCCTGGCTACCGCTTCACGGTCAAGGTGGGCAAGCCGAAGGCTGCGGAGGCGGCGAAGAATGGCACCAAGTTGGCGCGGGGTGCAAACTTTCAATGCATCATGTCTGGCACACCGATTTCCGGTGATCACATCAAGAGTGAAGGCATGGGCGGCCGCATGGGGGCACGGTTGATGGCGATTGTGGCGGAAGGCGAGCGCGGCCGGATCTATCTCTCGCCAACCGTGGCAAGACGAGGCCATTGCGCGCCAGGCAAAGCCAAGTGGAAGCCGGAAGGCAAACATGCCGATTGATCGGCGCTGGTTCTCCCCGCCTTTGTACGGTATGCCAACCTATGGCGACCTCTTCACCCCGCGCCAACTCGTGGCGCTGACGACCTTCTCCGACCTGGTGGGGGAAGCGCGAGAGTTGGTGAAGCGCGACGCGCTGGCTGCCGGCCTGCCCGATGATGGCAAACCCCTCAACGTTGGCGGCATCGGCGCCACAGCCTACGCTGATGCGGTGGCGGTGTATCTGGCGCTTGGCGATCAACGGTGCCAACTACTGGTCTTCTCTCTGCGCGTGGGACCGGACTAGCGAGGTCCGATCAGCGACCTGTTTGGACGGACAGGCGGTTTCGATGGTTTGGGACTACGCTGAGACAAACCTTGTCTTTGCGACTCATCTGGAAATTTAATGCTTGGCCTCCAGACCAAGTCGCAGTGATCGTCGCCCTCGGTTTGGACTCCAGGCTCGTTTCGCATGGCGGATGCGCAGAACCAATCCTTAGCTGGCAAAGCTGTCTCCACCGATCCGCCCTATTACGACAATATTGGCTATGCCGATCTGTCGGATTTCTTCTATGTCTGGCTGCGCCGCTCCTTGAGGCCCATCTTCCCTGATCTCTTCACCACCCTCGCCGTGCCCAAGGCCGAGGAACTGGTGGCGCCCCTACCGTCACGGCGGCAAGGAGAAGGCAGAGACCTTCTTCCTTGACGGTATGACACAGGCAATGCACCGCCTCGCCGAGCAGGCACATCCGGCCTTCCCGGTCACTATCTACTACGCCTTCAAGCAGTCGGAGACCGAGAACGATGAAGAAGGCGGCACCGCCAGCACCGGATGGGATACATTTCTGGAGGCAGTTATCCGCGCCGGCTTCGCCATCACCGGCACCTGGCCGATGCGGACGGAGTTGAAGACGACACGCAGCGCTCTCGCCTCCAGCATCATCCTCGTCTGCCGCAAACGGCCAGCCGACGCGCCCACTGCCACGCGCCGTGAGTTCGTCAACGCGCTCAAGGCTGAGCTGCCCGTCGCGCTGGTGCATCTCCAGCGCGGCAACATCGCGCCGGTGGACCTGGCGCAGACGGCCATCGGGCCGGGCATGGCGGTCTACACCCGCTACGCACGGGTGCTCGACGCCGCGGGCCGGCCGCTCACCGTACGCGAGGCGCTGGCGCTCATCAACCAGACCCTCGACGAGGCGCTGGCCGAACAGGAGGGCGACTTCGACGCGGACACGCGTTGGGCGCTGGCCTGGTTCGAGGGGTCCGGCTTCGCCGAGGGCGAATTCGGCGTGGCCGAAACCCTCTCTAAGGCCAAGAACACCAGCGTCGCCGGCATGGTGGACGCGGGCATCCTGAAATCGAGCCACGGCAAGGTGCGCCTGCTCAAGCCGGTTGAGCTGCCCGCGGATTGGGACCCGGCCACCGACAAACGCCTGACCGCCTGGGAAGCGGTGCATCAGCTCGTGCGCGTGCTCGAAACCGGCGGCGAGTCGGCCGCGGCCGCGCTGGTCAGCAAGCTAGGCAGCCAGGCCGAGCCGGCCCGCGAGCTGGCCTATCGGCTCTACACGATCTGCGAACGCAAGAAGCGCGCCGCCGAGGCGCTGGCGTATAATGGGCTGGTGCAGAGCTGGCCGGAGATCACGCGGCTGGCGCGCGAGAGGGGTGCGCCGCGCCCCGAGCAGGGCGAGTTATTCGGACAGGATGTACAGGATTGACAGGATAACGAAGAATCCATCCTGTTCATCCTGTAAATCCTGTCAAAGATGGAATAGGACACGCTATTCGGACAGGGTGAACAGGATTGACAGGATAACGAACAACCCATCCTGTTCATCCTGTCAAAGACGGAATAGGAGACGCTATTCGGACAGGATGAACAGGATTGACAGGATTACGAACAACCCATCCTGTTCATCCTGTCCATCCTGTCCAGAAGGGGAGATCTGATGGCGATCACTAACCACGAACGCGTCGGTAAGGCGAGGACGAGCCGCAGATGGGTGCGGCCGTGCTGCTGCGCATGATGTCTGGACTTCCATCCTGGACGAGAAGGTCGCTCTCGATCTCGCGCCGCTGCAGGTCAAGCAAGCGGAGACGCAACGGGCCGCGGCCGACACCACGGTCACCGCGGCCCCGGAAACCTACCAGTGGTTGCCGTGCCCGTGCCCTGAAATTCAGCAGCCAGGGGCTTGAGAGGAGTAGGGGCAACATTGCCATTGTACCGGTGGCCGTGTGTGGTAAAATACGTATCGCGCCGATCACGCGGCGGGCGGCGCGATGAATGGCGGTTATGACCGATCCGTCATGCAATAGTGACCATGTCATGTTCCCAGAATGGTATTTGACGAGCATACGCCAATGGCGTATAATATCGCGTACTATCAGCGTGACTGCGAATCACTCGTGAGGCACTACATCGTATGGCCGTATTCTTCGAGACATCAGTTTTCACCCGGCGCGTAACGAAACTGTTATCGGATAGCGAGTATGCCGATTTGCAGAGGATGCTGATTGTGAATCCCGATGTGGGAGACGTGATTCCTGGCAGCGGTGGGCTACGCAAGCTGAGGTGGGCAATGCAAGGCCGCGGCAAGCGCAGTGGGGCGCGTGTGATCTACTATCATCTCATCAGCCGCAATCAGTTCTACATGTTGCTGATCTACGGCAAGAACGAACAAGACGATCTTTCTCCTGAGCAGTTGCGCATGTTGAAGAAGGCAGTGGAAGTACTATGGCAATGAATGACCATCTGTTTACGGAGCTTATGGCGAGCGTTGAAGAGGCCGGACGCATCGCGCGTGGAGAAGCGGCACCGGCCCGCACGTTCGTCGTGGAGCGCCAGCCTCTGAACGTAACAGGCATCCGGGAAAACTACCGGCTGTCGCAAACACGGTTTGCAGCGCTGCTGGGTATTAGCGTCAAGACGCTGCGCAACTGGGAGCAGGGTCGCCGCGCTCCGGTTGGGCCTGCGCGCGTTCTGCTGCTGGTAGCGGCTAAACATCCAGATGCCGTTTGGGACGTTGTGCGAGAGGCCAGTTACGCCGAAGGGTGAGCACGTGTAAGTCGGCCCATCAAGAAAAATACCCCGCCGCGCCGGTGTGATCTGCACCGGCGCGACGGGTGTTTCTACCAGCGGTCGCAATCTCGCCTCACCTACATATGAATCGCTGCGCCGAAGACGCCGTGGCTGGCTTCCATTATTACCTCGGACAGCGTCGGGTGCGCGTGGACGCTGCGTGCGATCTCCTCCGGCGTCAGTTCCCAGGTCTTAGCCAGCACAAGTTCCGGCAGCAGCTCGGTCACCTCCGGCCCCACCAGATGCGCGCCCAGGATTTCGCCGTATTTGGCGTCCGCGATGATCTTGACGAAGCCCTCGCGCTCGCCCAGGCCCAGCGCCTTGCCGTTGGCGATGAACGGGAACTTGCCCACCTTGATCTCCAGCCCCTTGGCCCGCGCCTGTTTCTCGGTCAGACCCAGGCTCGCCACCTGCGGATTGCAGTAGGTGCAGCGCGGCATGTCCGTGTACTTTTCGTCGCTCAGCGGCGTTGTCTCATGCCCGGCGATGTGCTCGACCGCCACGATGCCCTGCGCCGAAGCGACGTGCGCCAGCGCCAGCTTGCCGGTCAGGTCGCCGATGGCGTAGATACCCGGCACATTGGTGCGCAGATACTCGTCCACTTCCACGAAGCCGCCGCGGTTGACCTTGACGCCGACGCTTTCCAGGCCGATGTTCGCACTGTTGGGGAGCACCCCCGTCGCCACCAGCATCAGGTCCGCCTCCAGGCTGGACTCCGCGCCGCTGTCAACGTGCTTCACCTTGACCCTGACTCCGTCGCTTGCGCGCTCCGCGCCCTCGGTGCGGGTCGAAGTCAGCACGTTGACGCCCATCTTCTTGAACGCCTTCGCCACCTCGGCGCTGACCTCATCGTCTTCCAGCGGCAGCACCTGCGGCAGCATCTCGATCACCGTCACCTCCGCGCCGTAGGAACGCCAGACATAGGCGAATTCCATGCCGATGGGGCCGGCGCCCACGATCAACGCCCTCTTGGGGGCCTGCTGCTGCACAATGGCCTGGCGATAGCCCATGATGCGCTCGCCGTCCAGCTCCAGGCCCGGCAGACCGCGCGCACGCGCGCCGGTCGCCAGGATGATGTGCTTGGCCTTGACCACCTCGCTGCCGCCCTTGTTCAGGGTGACGTCAATCTCGCCCGCCGAGCGCAGCACGCCGCGGCCTTCGAAAACATCAATTTTGTTCTTGCGCATCAGGCTGCCGATGCCCTTGACCAGGCGCTCCGACACCTGGCGGCTGCGTTGATAGGCCACGGTGAAGTCGAGCGTCAGGTTCTCGAAGGCAAAGCCGAACTCCTTACCGCGCTGCAGGGTGTTGACCACCTCCGCGTTCTTGAGCAGCGCCTTAGACGGGATGCAGCCCCAGTTCAGGCAGACCCCGCCCAGCGCCTCGCTCTCGATCAGGGCCGTCTTCTGCCCCAACTGGCTGGCCCGAATCGCCGCCACATATCCGCCCGGCCCCCCGCCGAGCACCACGACATCGTACGTTACATCAGACATGCGTCACTCCGTTAATAGTGCAAAGTGCAAAGTACAAAGTGCAAATCACCGCCACGTTTCCAGGTGTTTGACGACTGCCGCGGCAAAGTGATCGGCCAGCGCGCCATCCAGGGCGCGATGATCGAAGGTAAACGATAGATAGCACATGGGCCGGATGGCGATGGCGTCGCCGACGACCACCACGCGCTTCTGAATCGCGCCCACGCCCAGGATGCCCACGTTGGGCTGGTTGATGATGGGCGTCGCGAACAGGCTGCCGGAAACGCCGTGGTTGGTAATCGTGAAGGTGCTGCCGGCCAGCTCGTCAGGCGTCAGCTTGCGCGTGCGCGCCCGCTCGGCCAGATCGGCGATCGTGCGCGCCAGGCCCTTGAGGGTCAAGTCATCCGCGTCCTTCACCACCGGCACCAGCAGGCCATCGCCGATGTCCACCGCCACGCCGATATGCACGCGCTTCTTCAGGATCAACGCCTCCTCGCTGAACGAGGCGTTGACCTGCGGATGCGCCTTGAGCGCCGCGACCACCGCCTGCACGAAGTACGGCGTGAAGGTCAGCTTGACGCCCAACCGCTCGTAGTCCGCCTTGACCGCGTTCCGGTGCGCGACGACCTGGCTGAGATCGGCCTCGAACACGGTGGTGACGTGCGGCGCCGTGAACTTGCTGGCGACCATGTGCCTGGCGATGCTGCGTCGCATGGCGCTCAGCGGCATGAGCTCTTCATCGGCCATGCCCGCCCTGCTGACAGCCGCAGGCGGGCGTGAAACGACGGGCGCGGCCGCGGCCGGCGGCATGGGCGCAGGGCGTTCGCTGGCGGTCGCGCTGGCTGCGGGTGCTGACCAGGGGGCGGCCGGCTTGAACAGATCACCGCTGCCCGGCATTTCCCAGGGCATGAGCGT
This sequence comes from Candidatus Amarolinea dominans, assembly GCA_016719785.1. Classification (NCBI taxonomy): domain Bacteria; kingdom Bacillati; phylum Chloroflexota; class Caldilineae; order Caldilineales; family Candidatus Amarolineaceae; genus Candidatus Amarolinea; species Candidatus Amarolinea dominans. The sequence goes on along the minus strand of JADJYJ010000003.1, from coordinate 370,258 downwards.
GGGCAGGGCGGGCGCCGGCTCGGCCAGGTCACGTCGCTCAAGATAAGTCAGCACGTCCTTTTTGGTGACGCGGCCGCCAAGCCCGGTGCCTGGGACTTGCGCGATGTCAATGCCATGCTCGGTTGCCATCTTGGCGACGACCGGCGACAGGCGGCGTGATTCGTCCAGCGCCGCGACGGCCAATGCGTTTTCGGAAAAAACGCAGGGGGGTGCGCCATCTGCCGAGGTTGCGGCCCGATCCGCCGCTTGGGGCGCGGGCGCGGGCGCCGCGCCGATGTCCTCGCCTGGCTGGCCGATGAGGGCAATCAGCGCGCCGGCCTTGACGGTCTCGCCGTCGGCCGCGACGATGCTGAGCACCGTGCCGGCGACGGGCGAAGGAATTTCGGTATCCACCTTGTCGGTGGATACTTCCAGCAGCACGTCATACTGCTTGACCTGGTCACCCACCTGCACGCGCCAGCGGCTGACGGTGCCTTCGACCACGCTCTCGCCCAGTTGGGGCATCAGGATTTTAGTTGCCATGTTCGGTTCTCCCCGCGGCGCTCAGTAGGCCGCCAATTGGCGAATGGCCGCGGCGATCTTGTTCGCGTTGGGCATGTAGAAGTCCTGCATCGGATGGCTGAAAGGCACGCCGGGCACGTCGGGCGCACACACCCGCGTGATGGGGCCGTCCAGGTGCTCGAAGGCCTCTTCGGCGATGATCGCCGAGATCTCGCCGGCCAGACCGCCGGTCTTGGTGTCTTCATGCACGATGACCACCTTGCTGGTCTTTTTCACCGAGTCCAGGATCGTCTGTTTGTCGAGCGGGGCCAGGGTGCGCAGGTCAACCACCTCGACCTCGATGCCTTCGGGCGCAACCATCTCGGCTGCAGACAGCGCCTCGTGCAGCATCAGGCCATAGGCGATGACGGTCAGGTCACGGCCGGGGCGCTTGATATCCGCCTTGCCAATCGGCACCACGTAATCGCCCTCCGGCGCCTCGCCTTTGATCAGGCGATAGGTCTTCTTGTGTTCCAGGAACAGCACCGGGTCGGGCGAGCGCAGAGCGGCGCGCAGCAGCCCCTGCATGTCGTAGGGGGTGCT